>CBDUBC010000091.1:0-12608 GCA_965365285.1 uncultured bacterium | reverse complement strand
TTCAAGGGTAAAAGGAGTGCTTGGTGCAGCTCCAAACCGGTTTTCAGCAGGAGTAACCAAGTCAATAACAGGTCTTTCTGTGAAATGAAACACATTACTACTTGGTTCACTTTGAGCGTTATTGTAAAGTTTAATAACTCCCGTAACATCTCCTCCAATAAAGTTTTGTGGAGGTATGGTACAACGAATCCTGGTACTACTAAAGAAAACAGGTGAATTACAAGTGCTCGTACCAATCGTAATTTCAATAGGAACAGAACCTATATTGATAAAATTCTCTCCCGTAATTTCTAAGTCATAATTACCAAACAGAAGTCCTTCAGAAAGACTTCCATCATTATCAACATCGACGACCTGAAGTATCGATTGAATAACGGGAGCAGGTGTAATCTCAAGAGCATTACTAAAGGTCGCATCTTGCCCATCTCTATTTACAACGATTACATCTCTAACTCCCACGGGAAGCGCAGGAACCAAACAGCTTAATTCGCTATCACTTATATAAGTCACATTTTGACATGAGGACTCCCCAACGTAGACAACAGGACTTGGATTATTAAGAAAAAAGTTTCCTAAAACTGTAATCTCTCGACTTTCATTGACTGGAATTCGAACATCGGGATTACTGACTTGGCTTCCATCGCGAGCAGAAAATCTGATCTCTGTAATTTGAGGAGCTTCATTATAAGTAAATTGTAGAGAATTACTAGAAAGTTGAGAGTCTAGTTTATTAAAAATTTGAATATCGCGAGGACCAGCAGTAGTGACACTTGGAAGTTCACAAGATAGAGTCGAGTTACTTACTACGGTTACTTCTTGGCAAAGATTAACAGTCGCCCCTTCAATGACTCTGACTTCAATCTCTCCTACCTGCAAAAAATTTTCTCCAGTGATTCGAACTATGGGCCCATCAAAGGTGCCCTCATACGGAGCTATATTGGTAACTTGCGGTGCTCCTTGAAAAGTGATTCCGTTTGGTAAAAAGAAGGTTTGTCCATCACGATTAATAAACTCTATTCCGGCCGTAAATTTACCACTGGCCTGAGGGTCTGGAAGCTGACAATCATAATCATTAGCATTTTGATAGGTTGTTGATGAACATTGTAATCCACCTACTCGAATAATCGCTCCTGGTAGAAAGTTAATCCCCGAAATTCTAATCACAGCAGGAACAAAACTCGTACCATTCCATTCTTGACCATTTAGGGTTGCATAGTTTTTACTAAGAGAGCCTATTTCCGGTGCTGAATTATAGGTATAGGTCACATCCTCTACACTTCGAATACCGTCCCCATTTTCAACATAAACATTAACAATTCCACTGCCTGAAATTGAGGCCGGTACAATACAACTTAATCGATTGGCAGTGACATATTTCGTCTCTACACAGGGCTTAGCACCAAAATAAACTATTGAGCTTTGTTGAAAATTAGACCCTTCAATAAAAATCTCATTTCCTCCGACAATAGGTCCTTCGCTTCTAAACTGACTTAGCCCAAGATCAATGAGGTCTGGCCTTAATATATTATTAAGAATAGGAGGGCTTGAGAAGGAAAAGGCTAAATCAGCTGAATTGTTATTAAATTGTCCATCATTATTGGTAATTAAAACACCACCACTTTGGGGTACTCCAGGACCTACGATTACACAAGTCAGTTGTTTGGGGTTAATAATTTGGATATTACTACATCCAATGCCTGCAATGGAGATGGTTTGTACCTGACTTGAATCAGTGACAAAGAAATCTCCTCTTATATTAACTGTAGTTGTCGAGTTAAAACCAACGCTACTTGGAGTTACCTTAACAAACTGAGGTCTCGGGATTACATTAATAGCGTTCCCTAAAATAGCGCTTTGATTTTCTGGATTGAGGACTTGAACACTATAACGTCCTCCTCGTCCAAAACTGTTAGGCACACAGTTTAACTGATTAGAATTTAAAAAGGCCGACTGTGAGCAAAGTTCTCCGTTAATATAAACTTCGGCACCATTTCTAAAATTAGATCCATTTATAGTCAATGGTGAAGGAGTATCACTTTCTTCATAGGTCGTTGGTGATACACTTGTTATCTGTGGCCCTAGGAAATAGGTAAATATATTACTACTGGTCTTAAAACTTTGACCGTCGATATTGAGTACCCCAACAGGATAACTTCCCACGTTCAATGGTGGAATTGTACATTGGACTTCCGTAGGAGAGATAACCTCGACGTTTGTACAGGCTGAATTCACATCAAACGTAACCTGAATTCCTGGAAATAGATTTTTACCTTGAATAGCAACTCTTGTTCCACCTTCAATAGGTCCACTATCAAAAAGTAGTGAAGCACGATCTACTCGTATACCTGAAATTTCAGGAGCATTATTATAAAGGATGGCCTCATTGAGTTCAAAGGTTTGTCCATCACCGTTATTAATCTTAATACTTGCCTTGTACTGAATATTTTCAGGAAGAGTTCCTGGGTAAGCGGGTACTCGGCATGTAAATTGACTGGAAGAAAGATTAAATAGGTTGATACAATCTTGATCATTGACTTGTACTTTAAAGTCATTATTAATGATAAAGTTTGTACCTGTAACGACAACATCAACGTTTCCTGCAACAGGCACTGCTAAAGGGGCAATTCTAGAAATTTGAGGACCTGCAAGGTATTCATAACCTAGAACAATCGTTTGGGACTGACCATCTGGATTGATCAATTTCAGATCTACTTTCTGACCTCTATTAACTCCTGGAACATCACAAACGACGCTGTTATTTGAGATGGAAAAATTATCAGTACAAGGCTGATCACCTAAGAAGACTTTTACGTCCGTTGAAAAATTACTTCCAACAATGGTGATTGGATCTCCACCGCTCAAAGGACCTGACTTTGGTGAATAATCCGTAATTATTGGAGCAAGTCGATAACTAAAGGCACCATTAATTCTTCCCTCTTGCCCATCGGTATTGGTCACCACTAGATCTACGTTACTCTGGGCGGCCTTTCCTTGCTCTAAAGTGTTTATGGCAAAGCCACTAGTCCCTGCTGATGGATCTGCCGTATCTCCAAAATTACTATTCTTAATAAAGACTCTATTTTGAATAGGATATATATCCATCTCAAAATCGGAGTTATTAGCTAAAGCATAAAAGATTGCATTTGCCACATTAGTAGCACTATCATTAACGGAGACCCCACGAACTTCAATCGAGTTTCCAATACCGTGATTTGGTTCCGGTGTTCCATCATCATTTACGTCAAACCAAATAGCGTAGTTTCTTTGAGGCGTTCGAACGACAAAATACTTCCCATCTAGGCTTTGATTAATATCAGGATTTACTTGAACCTGAATAACCTCTTTTCTTTTATCAATGGCACCTACTACACATTTAATGGTGCTAAAACTTGAGTCAATAACGGAGCAATTGGAGCCTCCTAAACTTACTCTGACACCAGTTCTAAAATTGGATCCTTGAATAAAAATAGTTCCTCCTCCTGCTTCCACATCCTCAACTGGTGCTAAGCTAATTGGGTTTGGAGCAGGAAAATAGCTATAAGCATTTACTCTTGTATAGATTTGATTATCCGTTGTAATAACCTTTAAATTATATGCACCTTGTACCTGTGCAGGAACCTGGCAGGTAATTTCAGAGGTGTTCGGATTGGTCAGAATAGGACAAATCTCATCGCCAATATAAACTCGAGACCCTGACCTTAGACCGACGCCAAATAAAGAGAGAATATTGCCACCCGAAAGAGGTCCCTCACTAGGAGAAATGGTTGTAACAACCGGTCCTGTACGATAACTATAGGCACCAACAGAAAGCCCTCGCTGTTGGTCATCGGCATTGACGACTTCCACATCTTTTGGTCCTGTTACTCCATTAAAAGGAACAGTACAGGTGATGGATTGAGAGGCCAGAGAAAAAATAGGATTTGTACATTCTCTTGAATCAATAAAAACTTGAGTCTGAGATGAAAAATTAGTTCCCACAATTACTATAATATTTCCACCAAGGATGGGACCTTCATTAGGTGTAATGCTACTTATGAAAGGTCGATCTCTATAAAGAAAGCTTAGAGAGTCAAGAGTATCTTCTTGTTTATCACTATTTTGAATAACAACGTCGGCAAAGCCTTCTGAGCGTGGCCCTGTTGTACAGACTATTTTTGTTTCAGTTGGAGGAGGAAAAGTTTGAATCTGGCAGGGAACCCCTCCAATCTTAACGCTTACACCGCTATCAAAATCTTCTCCGGTGATTGTAACTTGTGTGCCTCCTGCAAGAGGTCCCACTCTTGGAAAAATATCAAAGACCCGTGGGGCTCGGGTATAGAAAAAACCCGGTGCATAGATGGCCTCTTGAAGATCTCGGTTAACCACTTTTGCAGTGACGAGCCCTTGTTCTTGAGCAGGAGTAATACAAGTAAGTAGGGTTGAATCAAAACTGACGAGACGACACTCTTCTTCCCCTAAGAATACTTTGACACCAGAAAGAAAGCCGGCCCCTTCAATCCTAAGAGTATTTCCTCCTAGAATAGAACCATTGGCCTGTCCCGATCCCACGTTTTGCAGAGATGTAATCACTGGCGGTGATCGATAAGTAAATATATTTTCTAGAGTAAAAACTTGATTATCAGGATTAATTACTTTTATTCCTACAGTTCCAACAGCGTGCGGAGAAGTTTCACAAGAAATTTGAGTCGAGTTAATAAATTGAACATCATTACACTGGGTTGTATCATCCAGAAAAACACTTGCTCCTTCAGCAAAATTATTTCCGGTGATTAGAATTCTTGTTCCACCATTAGGACTACCTCCTCCTGGAAAGACGGAGGAAATTCCTGGAGGGTTTCGATAAGTATAGCCATTTTCAATCCGAGTGGAAGCTCCATTAGGATTTGTAATTAAAATATCGACTGTTCCGGTTCCTGGAGGAACTATGTTACACGTAATCGAAGAGGGAGAACTGATATAACTAATCGATGGACAATTAAAATCTCCAAATTTTATTGAAGCACCATTTTCTAAGTAGCTCCCTGTGAACACCACCGGAACACCACCGCCTGAAGGGAGACCTCCATTAGGAAATACACTCGAAATTTTAGGAGTTGCAAGATAGGTCCAGCCTCCTGCTAAAGAGCCAACGGTATTTTCTGGATTCGTTACCGTAACATTGGCGCTCCCAATAGCACCCGCCGGAGTCGTACATTCTAGTTCCCCTGGATTTCGATAAAGAAAATCTAAACAGGTATTTCCACCAATTCGAATAACTGCAGTTTTAGAAAAAGAACCTCCTGAGACTCGAATTCGGGTACCGCCAACATCGGGACCAGAGTTATTGAGATCATCAAGATCTCTTACAAAATTAATATTGGGAACTCCACGATAACTGAATAATCCAGCAGCAAGGTTTCCTTCAAGATCAGTGTTTACAACAGAAATATCAGCATAGCCTAGAGCTCCTCCTGGAGTTCGACAAAAAATTGTAGAGGAACTCACAAAAGTGGTATCTAAACAATTCTTTCCTTTGATTTTGACTGTGGCGCCAGGTTCGAACCCTTGTCCTTGAATCGTTATGGTTGTTCCCCCTTCAGGAGGTCCACCATCTGGAATTATATTTTTAATAAGAATAGGAGCGCCTATAACAGGCTCTATATCAATTCGTTTCTCTACATTAGGTATCGGTTGGCACGCCACGAGCATCAGCGAGAATAAAAATAACCAAAACCTTACAATCGTCATATTACTCACATTTAAATTATAAGGGGTGTCCCCCACATGTTTTTAAGTACTTAAATTTATCGGTAAAAATCCCTTTAAAATTGAGGAAATACCCCAATATTTCTAACTACTTGGCCCACTAAAATAGGCCGTTATTTATTGGGGCATTTCAAAATAATGAGGGACCTTCACTAGGGTCAGAATTTATGCCAAGATTTGTTGTACTTATAGGGGCCCAAAGCTACAATGAATTCAGCATGTTAATTCGAATTCTCCTTTTATTTTGTGTCCTCTCCAGCGCGGTTTCTGCCAGGGAAATTGATGCTCGTTTAAAATCCCTGCTATTTTTAGTTGAGCAAAACTATCTCTTTTATGGTTATCGAAATGGAAAGTTTTATAAAATTGGAGACGGTTGGGTAAAAGAAGTACCAGAAGAAGTGATCTATTCTTATAGGCCTTCGGCCAAGGATAAAAATAGAGATAAGAAAAAGCTCCTCACTGCTCTTTACTCCATTATCAAATCTCAGAGAGATTTATACATCTCGAAAAAAGAAGAAGTCTTTCTCATTCGAGGTAGTCGAGTTATCCAAATCTACCCTCTCAAAGGCCCCGAAGAAGAATGGCTTAAAGACCAATATGCTCTTATAAGAAAAGAAAAAGATTATCAAAGAAAAATTGAAATCCACCTCTGTACCTGGTGTCAGTTTTCGGTCAGTGGAAAATATGTGAACCTTCAACAAGACTCTCCACAAGCCGCGCCAGAACTGAGTTGGATCCCCTATTTCAAATGGTCAGACTCCCTAAGTTTAAACACTCCTTTATCGTTAGGAACGATTCTAATTGAAGATGAACAGCTCAATGCAACTCTGGATTATGGAATAAAAATCTCTGCCCTTTTACGTTATCAATTTGATGTATTTTTTCTTGAAGGAGGGATTGGTCGGCATCAATTTTTAAAAGAAGGTACCGCAAGTTCGATACAGACTCTAGGAGTAGGACGATATTTTCAATCCAATGTCTATCTCTTTTCTAAAACAATTAACTTAAATTATCTCTTTTTTCATTACAATAAAATCAGCTGGAAAAAACCAATCAATGAATACAATCTCGGAGCGGGGATTTCATTTTGAAAAAAATTTATGTATCAGCACCCTTTTATGGAATAGGAAATCAAATTCTTAAAAACAGCTCTTTTGAGGTTGAGTTTGGAGGTGAATCCATTCTCACAAAAGAGCAATGGTTAGAAAAAATTAAAGATAAAGATGCCGTTATCACCTATGTTCATGACAAACTAGATTCGCAGATTATTGAATCGGCTTCGAACCTTAAAGTGATAAGTAATTACGCAGTCGGAGTGGATAATATCGATTTAGCTGCTGCCAAAAAAAAAGGGATCCTTGTTGGAAACACCCCCGATGTTCTAACCTACGCTACGGCCGAACTTGCACTTACCTTAATGCTTAATTGTGGCAGAGAAATTAAATCAGCTTATACAGATGCCATCAATAAAAAATGGAAAAAATGGATTCCTATGGGCTACCTTGGCCCAGGACTTCAAAAGGCAACAATAGGAATTATAGGGCTTGGTCGGATTGGTAGAAAGCTCGCACAGATGCTTCATGATGGTTTTGGTGCTAAGGTAATTTATTACAGTCGAGAGGATAAAAAGGTTCCTTTTGCTCATTATGTAGATCTCGAAACTCTTTATCAAAAAAGTGATTATATTAGTGTTCATATGGCCTCAAATCAACATACTCGATCCTTTTTTAGGATGAGCCAATTTAATAAAATGAAGAATTCTTGTATTTTTATCAATACAGCAAGAGGTGATCTTGTAGAAGAAGCAGATTTAATTAAGGCCCTCGATGATGGGCAAATCTCTTATGCTGGACTTGATGTCACTTCACCAGAGCCTCCTGAAAAAGACTCACCACTCTATTCGCATGAAAAAATCTTTCTTCTCCCTCATATTGGCTCAGCAACTTTTTTCGCGCGAGAAGAGATGGGAAGAATTGCTGCTGAAAATGTCGTTAGGGCCCTTAACGGAGCGCCATTATTGCATGAGGTGAATCATGCCTAAATACATTGCTCTTTATAAACCTTTTGGTTATCTCAGTCAGTTTACGGGAGAGGAAGGTCAAAAGACATTATCTGAATTTAATCTGCCCTCTAAAGTATATGCCGCAGGAAGACTCGATAAAGATAGTGAGGGACTTCTTCTTTTAACCGATGATGGACCTTTTAAAAATCGAGTGAGCTCTCCAGAGTTTGAAAAGAAAAAGATATATTATGTTCAAGTCGATGGGGCACCTAAAGATGAAGATCTTGCTCCCCTAAGAAAGGGTGTGATGATCAAGACTGGAAAAACCAAACCAGCAAAAGTGCAAATCCTTCATAGAGAGCCGGATCTTCCACCGCGAGATCCCCCTATTCGCTTTCGAAAAAATATTCCGACCACTTGGTTGGAAGTTATCATAAGCGAGGGTAAAAACCGCCAAGTAAGACGAATGACTGCCCATATAGGCTACCCCACCCTTCGTCTAGTTCGAGTTCAAATTGGAAAGCTTAAACTTCAAGATCTTGAACCTGGTCAGTGGAAAGAAATAAAAAAAACAGATGTTCTCTAAAAAAACCCCAGACCGGGATCCTTCGGTCTGGGGAGGAGATAATGAAATTTAGCCTAATATTGTAAATTCGCCCATGGTCACCTTTCCCTCCTGGAAAAGACTTCAATCATTAACATATCAAATTTTTCCTCAAATTGATGCGATGTCATTTTTTGTTAGAATAGAACTGATGATATTTAAAGGATTTATGTATGAATAATTGGCTCTTATTAATTCTCTTTCTCTCTTTTAATCTTTCCGCGGCCACAGTGAAGGTCAATGTCTTTAAAGATCGATCTTGCCGAAAAGTAGAACGAAGTTTTGAAGTGGAGCTCGATAAAAAGCATTGTGATCGCGATCAAATGATCGGGAAGTACTATATGATTAACTGTCTTACTCGAGGCATCTCTATGGTTTGGGGACAATATGGTGATGTCGATTGTAAGAGCGAAGGCCCCAACTCTAAAGGGGGAAGTGAAGAGTTTGAACCAGATAAGGGTTGCCAGCTTGAAAAGGCAACGAATACCTACCGTAGCTTTAATTTTAACTTTAATACCAATGGAGCACTATGCCAGTTTCAAAAATGCATCAGTGAATGTAAGCGAGAAGAGGCGTGTAAAAAGAAGTGTAAAGACGAATTTAGTTCGAAACTTTAAATAAAAAAAGGCCCACATCCATGTGGGCCTAAAATGTAAATCTCCCGACCTAAGTCAAAAAGATTTAAATCTATAAATTTTTAAGAGCTTGGATGTTTGTGATTCGAGTAACGTCCTCGCCTCGACAAGCATCGTTTGCACATTCTTTAACCACTCGACAGTTTTTCTCTCTATCAAATACATAGTCTTGTTCACCTCGAACAAGAATACCTTCAATTTCACCGTTCATATTAAAAACGGGTGAACCAGAGTTTCCACCGAATGTATCGAGATTGGCCTGAAAGTAAACAAGATCTTCGTTGTTTCTTACGTTTGCTCCTGGAGCAATTTTTGTAGGAAGGCCTGTTGGGTGACCAACAACGAAGATTGGAGTATTGTCATCAATTTTTCCTTGAGTTCTATATTTTAGAGGCTCTCTTCCTTCAACCACTCGATCAAGCTCTACAAGAGCATAATCATCCATGGATTCTCTCTCAAGAGATCTTTCAATGATTTTTGTACAAGAGTAGATGTTTTCTTTAGACGTTTGTGTGTAGTTTTGATCATTAGCTTCATCAAGTGTGTATCCAAAAACCCATTTATAGTTTTGACAAGTTTTCATATCCTGAACACAGTGACCTGCAGTCACAAGAAGATTTGGTCCTACAAGAAAACCAGTACAGTTAGCTGCAGTTATTTGATCGGCAAATTTTTGATCTTCACAAATCCCTCTTTTAGAGAGTTGGCTGCTTTTAATTTCAAAATCTCCGCTTCGATCTTGAGATTCCTTAAGAACATAGTTTGGGATCATAGCAGCTGTGCTTAAGCTCACTTGATACTGTATTGAGTCTTGAACTTCATAAAGATCTAATCGGTCATCAGGGCCGTATATAACTTTATTCATGGCAAAAGACTGAAAGCTGAGAAGGAGCAAGCAAACAAGAATTCCATTTTTCATAATATCTTCCTTAATTTTATTCGATATATCATTCTTGAATACTTGATGGGGGGTTACAACTTACAAAAACTTACTTCTCAAGTTTTTTACCGCCCATATAAACAGCGTTCACACTGCCTGGGAACGTCACATTAAGAAACGGAGAATGGCCGACTTTTGTTTTGAGGCATTCTTTTGTGACTGTCATTGGTTTTTTAAGGTTAAGAACCGTGAGATTGGCCATATAGCCTTCTTGTAAATAACCAAAACCTTTTCCATAGGATTTTACGATAGGCTTAAATTCTTTTAAATCATCCAAAAATTCATTCACAAAGTCTCCCGGATTTTCGCAGCAAGCTTTTGCAATTTTTTTGGGATCCATTTTCTTTTCGCAAAGAAGCCACGTGACAAAAGCTCCGTAAGTATCAAGACCTGTTAATCCACTGGTTCCTTTTTCTTTTTCTTCATGAGTATGAGGGGCGTGATCAGTTGCAAGAAAATCAATTTCTCCGGCCATAAAAGCTTGAAGAAGAGCATTATGATCCTCTTCCTTTCTAATTGGCGGATTCATTTGATAGAAACGATCCATCCCCACTTGATCATCGCTAAAATAAAGGTGCTGAGGAGTAGCCTCACAGGTAACGTGAAGCCCTTTCATTTTAGCGGCCCTAATCATCTCAAGCCCTTCTCCGGAGCTATAGTGACAAAGCTTTCCTTTGAGATTGAACTCTTCAATAAGTTCGAGCGCTTCCTTGGTGGCAAGAACTTCTGCTCGAACAGGTCTTCTATCAAGATGAGTTGCTTCATTTTTTGATTCTTCTAGGATTTCTGGATCTTCACAGTGAAAACTAACCCATTGTCCTTTATAGTTTTGAAGGACCTCTCGGAGTTGCTCATTATTTTCAAAGAAAAGATCCCCCACACTTGGGCCCATATAGGCCTTATAGGGAACTTTGAAACTAAGTGGCTTGGTTCCCGGTCCAATTCCAGCATAGATAAAAAGTGCGATCGAGGCCTTTTCCGTGAGGTTAAGCTTTGCTCTATAGGTCTCATCATTAATGGGAGCGACTGGGTTATTTGGCATATCACAAGCATGGACAAGTCCGCCGTTAATGGCAGCAGCTGAGGCGGAGATAAAGTCTTCTTTATAGGTGTGTTTACCAGAGACGTCCTCTCTTGCGTGTATATGAACATCCCCCATGCCGGCAAAGATCATTTGATCTTCATCATAAAAATCACCAGACTTCGTAAATGAAATATTTTTTTCAAAGTTTGTAATCAGTCCAGTATCGGTATTAAAAGTAAGTCGACCAGGGCCAGAGAAGTCGGAAGTTGTAAAATAACCTTCAACAATTTTTTGAGACATGAATAAGATCCTTAGATGTGAATAACCAGATTCTTCCATCGGGGTCTATCACTTCCATGGTATATCCTTCCCGGGTTTGTATAATTTTCGCCTCATCCGCCCAAACCCTCTCTCCACTGGTGAGCGAATAATTAATAAATTGAAATTTCTTTTTGATTTCTTCAAGCTCTTTTTTACTCGAAACCTCAAAAATAAAGCTAGGCCCCTCTTCACGATTGACCACCGTACTTTCTTTAAGAACAAAATGGAGACCAGGTCCTTTAAGAAAAAGGTCCTCGTCTTTGATTTCCATGTCACAATCAAGAAGCTGGGAGAGAAACTGCCCCAGTCTTTGTTTGTTTCCAGAATAAAGAACCGCACCACCAAGTTCCATCATGATAGGCTCACCTTTGAAAAAATCCCCTTAGCCAGAGGAAGATTTTCAGGTCTGTGCGTTCTAAAAGTAAGATTGTATTTCCCTAATTGATTCATCCAATTAAAGATGAGTGTGTGCTCTAGCATTTCCGTATGTGAAAAACCGGCATCTTGAATATGTTCTTTCGCTATTGATTGAAGAAATGATTTTCGACTAATTCCAATAAGCCATTTCTTTTCATAATCAAATTTTTTAATGACCCACCAAAGCTCTTTTAAAAGCGCCAGATTTTGCTCAAGAGTCTTGGCAAACCCAAAACCTGGATCAAAATAGGTTCGCTCCAGTAGATCATATTTAGCGAGCTTAATTTCACCATCTTTGAAGTAATTCATCACCTCTTTTGCCATTTCACCAAGAGTGGTGGATTCAACGAATTCCATATGATCATTTACCTGGTCTCTATCCTTAACGAGGTTATGGGTAAAAACATAATCTGCTTGCGGACAGTTCTGTAGCGTCTCAATGGTCTTTTGATCAATAATTCCAGAAACATCATTCCAAATCATTTTAAGACTTGGTTTTTTGGTCATAAATCGAGCGTAGAGCGCTTCAAAGACTTCAGGGCGGTAGGTATCGATGCTTAGGACGAAATTGGACTCCAGCTCATTCTCAAGAGCATTAAGCGCGAGTTTTTCAAAACGGAGTAACTCCTCATCCAAAGTCACAGCATTATTAAAAGGAGCCGTGCTTTGCGCTCCCATATCGATAATCTCTGCCCCATTTTGAAGAGCTGATTGTATACGCTGAGAGATTTCAGATTCCAGTAAAGAAGGGCTTCCATCCGAAAAAGAATCTGGAGTGATATTAATCACTGCCATTCCCTTGAAATTAGATAGAACTGGGCCTTTATCTTTTTTAAACAAAGATTCCGCTAAGAAATGTGCATCCATAACCATTAAGCCAGAACTGGATCATCAGCATCTTCATCAGATGATCCTTTAAG
>CBDUBC010000090.1:0-12753 GCA_965365285.1 uncultured bacterium | reverse complement strand
CTTAGGGCACTCTATGATAATCACGTTCATCCAGCTATTTTCAATCCCTTAAAAATTCTCAGAGAGCTATGGCTAGATCGTGCACTCTTTCTCATATTTATATTTTTTCTAGGCTTTCAATTTTTCAGCTTTATTAACGTTTTTGTACCCGTCAGTATATGGTGGTTCATTATTCCAGTTCTGATTCTGATACCACCATTTTTGTTCTATGCTCAGAGTGTGGAGTCTGAAGTAGATCATGTAAGAAAAAATATAAGAGAAAAAATATCTTATTCTACTCAGATACTTGGAGTTAAACGTGCCATTTTAGGACACACTCATAAAGAGATTCATACAAAAATTGGTGAGGTTGAACTCATCAATACAGGTACTTGGTCACCAGCTTTTCATGATGTGGAATGCACAAAACCTTATGGGAGGAAATGTTTTGCTTGGATTAAACCAGGTAAATTAGAGCGGGAGGCCCAATTATATGAGTGGGCCCAGGGTAAAATCCAAGGTCCTTTATTTAATTATGAAGCTTGAGAAATATTAAGAGTATGGCTTCTCACTTTTCTTAAGGCCACAACCATATCAGAGAAAAACATTAGAGAGTTTGGATTGATTTTAGCAGAGGAGAGCTCTACGAAGGACGCTGTTCGAAGTCTCTCTGCTTCAGTCCATAAATCGTTAGATTCTTTTTCAATATCAAGCATTCTTGTATCACTATAGTTATTAAGCTGCTCTTTAGTGGTCAAAAACATTCCTTCAACTCTATCAAATAAGGCCAGAAGATCTTTATTAAGGTTTTCAGGAATTTTATCATTTTCTCTAAATCGCTTAGTGCTAATTACAAGCTTTTCAAGATAATCAGAAATACTTTCAAGCTCATCAGCAATCTTAATAAGCTTATGGGCCTCAATTGCTTGTTCTTCACTGAGGTCTTTTTCAAGAAGATGAACCATAAACTCGGTAATTTCCTTCTGATAAAGATCGGTTTTAGTCTCCGTTTTTTTAATTTCTTCCATGAGATCTGCATCACCATTTGGATTCAGAAGGTAGGACTTCGCGTTTTTAAAAGCTTTACTAACCATACCTATAAATATTTCTGTTTCTTTTTGGGCCTGAAGAAGGGCCGCTGGAGGGAGTAGATCAGTATGCTTTCCAAGGGATACGAGATGTCCCTCTTCGTCAACTTTAGGATCTTTACTTGGAGTAATCTTTGTCACTAATCCAGCAAGTTGTTTTAGAAAAGGTAAGAAGATAAGAGTTGCGGCAACATTAAAGATTGTGTGCCCAGTTGCAATATGAACTGCAATATTGGGTTTCTCGCCGTTAAGATCTAGCATATTAGGATCACCAGGCACAATCCAATCAATTAATTGGATATAAAAAGGGAAGAGACTAAACAGTACAATAACACCAAGCATATTAAAAATAGCGTGGGCCCTGGCCGCCCTTTTGGCATTGATATTTCCTCCAACAGAAGCAAGGATGGCCGTTATAGTGGTTCCGATGTTTTCACCTAGCACCAAAGCGGCAGCTGTGTGAAATTGAATGACACCTGAAGAGGCGAGAGCAATGGTAATTCCTAACATCGCAGAAGAAGATTGAATAATGACGGTTAAGATACAGCCAACAATTATACAAGCTAGGTAAGCGCCATAGTTTGGATCACTAAAGTAAGATATCGCATCTAGAAACTCTGGCATTTTTCGAAGGGGCTTAAAGGCATTGGACATGATTTCTAAACCAAAGAATACCAAACCAATTCCGAAAAGTGCTCGACCAATATTTTTTGATTTAGATGTTTTTCCAAAAAGAGCAGGAAAGATACCTAAACCGATGAGAAGAAGACCGTACTTTCCAATTTTAATAGAAATGATCCAACCTGTGATTGTGGTACCAATATTGGCCCCGAAGATAACCCCAATCGCTTGAGCTAAGGTCATGAGTTGAGCATTTACAAAGCCGACCACCATCACGGTAGTAATTGAGGAACTTTGGACAAGCATTGTTACAAGTGTACCTACGGTAACAGCTACTAGCCTATGAGTTGTGAGGGAAGCAATGATATTCTTAATTAGACTTCCCGCCATATTTTGAAGGGAGTCACTCATTGCTTTCATTCCGTAAAAGAAAATACCTAGTCCACCGAGAACGGTGTAAATTATTTTAAAGACTTCCATTTAAAACCTAATGAAAAAATAATTAAATTCTGACGAACGCATAATAATAACTTGGTGTTCATGTGTAAAAGGGTTTTTAATGTGCGTTGAGTTACTTTTTGATTTCGAGATTGGGTAGAAATTCTTGAAGCATTTCAACAAGATCTTCACGCTCTTTTATAGCGATTGTTTCTAAAAAGACCTCTAAATACTTAATTCCCTGCGAATTCTCTTGGTTTAAGTAGTGAATCAGGGTGGAGAGTTCATCATAGTGCGGATTTTGCCGACAATGACTATCTTGGCAAAACTCAGCTTGAAGTGTTCGTTCAAGATAAAGTCTAAGAGCATTATAATCCATCCGTCGTTCCTCTCCGAGTTTCAATAGATTATTTCCAAGCTCTTCGGCACGCTCGCCTGTTCTCACTCCATCCTGAAGAGTGAGAGTCTCGATGTAATCCAAAAAGGTATCTACCAACTGAGCTACCTTATAGAGATTATCATCCTTTACCAAGTATTCGAGAAGGATTTCAAGACCCTTTTTGGAATCTTTTTGGTTTTTCAGAAAAATTTGATTAATTAACATAAAGGAGTCATTCAGTGCTCGATAGGCATAGATATCTTTTTTAAGAAGCCGGTCTTTAAAGAGGCTCATGAAGGTATTTACCTTTTTGATAAGATCAAGAAGGTTCATCTCTCTAGGCCAATGATTTTTTAATACGGACCATTTTTTTATGAGGAGTGGTGCTACAATAAGTACGTTAAAGTCTTTGTTTTCGGAGTAAAGCTGATCTGTTTTTTCGTTGATAAAGTGTTCGAGACCGATTTTTTCAGAAGCCGGCCCAATAAAACTATTAATGAAGAGAAGATTACCTATAAAATTTTCAATGAGACGAATCTCCTGATAATCTCGATCATAGAGGTAGTCGATCATATCATCGAGAAAGCTTTGATCTCCACTCTGATTTTTTGTAATTTCCTCTAAAATAGAGCTTAATGCATAATAAGTTCCGCGCAGAGGGTAACCTCTCATATAATTGGCGTTTAGAATTTTGAATTCTTCACTTTTTAAATATTTTTGAAGTTCATTTCTAGTTCTTCCGAGTCGATCTTTCATCCAGCGACCAAGGTTACTCACAACTGCAAGTTTTGCAGTTAGAGTGAGAAGGCTAGCATTGTGACCCTTTAGTTGCTTTCTGGTAAAAAGGATAGGGAGCTCGCCGGTTGGGAGCTTTGCTGCCCACGGCTTTCTCACATCTGGTGCCGAGCTAATAACGGTCGCTGCTGTGAAGACTTGAAGGTTTTCTGCGTGATTAAAAAAAGTGTGAATCTCAATAAAGGCATCGTACATCGTAAGAGCATTATTGGCCATTCGTTTTTCCTCTCTGTTTAGAGTGAGCCCACAGGCGCCTAAATTGATACATCCTTTTAGAAGTTCATTTTTTTCTAGGGTAAGCTTCACATTATCCATCCGGTGAAATGCTGAGTGATTGGCTACTTGGACAAGAAGATTATAATCATCAAAAGAAAACTGTCTCATGATCGTTTCGATTCTCTCACTGGTAGTGAGTTGTTGCATATATTGTGGATCTACTTTATTGAGGTTTCCTTTTTTCCACTCTTTAAGTTGTTTCTTATAACCTCCAAATTTTTTATCGTAGTTTTTAGGAAAGTAAGGAAACAACTGCTTATTTATTGGAAGACTTTTATCTGCCAGATCATAATAAGTTAAAACCTGTTCTTTAAGGTCAAAAACGTAATGTTGAGGCTTAACACCCTTTGGGTAAGGTAATGGAAGATTAATCCCATCGGGGTGAAGGCCTTGAATATTCAGATCAATTGGTCTCCAGCCTTCGGGTCCTTTACTAACCAACATTCCCTTGACGATCTTTTCTGTGAGGTCTTTAAGGGTCTCTTTATCTGGACAAGGATTATTCTCAATATTGAGATTATGAAAGCTCTCACATCTTAATCGAGGATCCTGAGCTGGAAAAACCTTATTGTAATATTCATCATACTTTCCGTTATTGATTTCCTCAGACAGACCCAGAAAAAATCCACCCGTATTTTTAGTTAATTCTGGAATATGATTAAAATGCTCCTCTTGGAGCGCTTTTCTAAGAAGGTAATTCCTCCAAATTTTGGATTCTTGTCCTGATTGAAGGAGTCCATCAAAAAGCTCAATCGATCTTTTGATGGGATCTATGAGGAGATTTTCCTTAATTTTCCAATTAAAGAGATGATTTCCCAGCACTTCAAGAGCATAGGCTATACCACCATTCTCTGAGGGGCCTAGAATTTCATCGACAAGTTTCATATTGGCAACACTAGAGTTAATGAGATCAGGTGAAAAAATTCCTTTGCGATCAAATAATCCGGTCTTTTCTTCCCATCTTAGGGGTGGCCCAGGCCAATCTTCAGTTTGAGACCATAATGAAAAATTATCAGCTATGATATTAAGATAATCGAGGTAACGAAATCCCATGCTCTGTTTTTTAAAAGGATCACAACTATCCGGTAACGCATGGATGAGTTCATAAAAGCTCATTCCTGTTTTAGACAGGTCGGCCATGCATTTGTAATATTCAGATGCTTTTTCAGGATCGGGATTTTTGAAAATAAGTTCGTAAGCAAGACGAGTAAGCTTTACTCCATCCAGAAGAAGCTCTTCTAAGCTTTTTTTAAATTCAATCAATCGTCCAATGATATCTTTAATAGGGCCACTGTAAGGTAGACCCGCGATCAGGATTTTATAAATGCCTAAAAGATGATCTTTCGAGAAAAAGTTTTTAAGGTCATCGGTAAGATCTTTATTTGAAAAGCTAAGAGTAAGTGCTTTAAGGGATTCGTAGGTTTTATTAACATTTTCTTTCGAAAATAATAGGGGAAGAAGGTCATTGGAAACCTCAACAACCTCTGAAAGTGATTCTACGGAATAGAGCATAATCGCCCCAAGATCATTACCATCTTCTAGTTGGGCATCCATTATGGCAAGGACTGCTTTTTTATCTTCACTTTCCAGATTTTGCCAAAACTTACTAATAGTCTTAATAGTATCAATATTTAAAGGATCATTAATTGTGTTCATCAGAAAACTTGAAGAGATTGCGTAGTCTTTTTCAGTCATCTCTTTTGACATTTCAAAGCCTAGAGGAAACATTTCTGGTACATTTTGATAAATAAATCGGTTTATCTCATTTCCAGCAAGCATAAGATCATGGGCGCCTATTCGAATGGTATAAAGAGGGTCTTTTATTTCTTTAGCCTGTATACCTACATAGGTAAGTAACTTAAAAAGATTATACTTATCTTCGTCCTGAAGATATCGATTAAAAGAATCATTAAAATTTAAAAGGTGAACTGAGTGCTCTTGCTTCACAAATTTGCCATCTTCAAAAAATAGAGTCTCGCCATTAAGGTCAAAGATATCAGGGCAAAACTCATAACTATTTTTAAGTTGAACTGTGAGATCAAATGATTTTTGCAAAAATTCAAAATAATTAAGGTGATTCGAATTTTTTAAAAAGGTTCCTACACTTTTTCCAAGATCAATATAAATGAGATCGCCATCTTCATTAAAGGCCTTACACGTAATACCTTTTTCATAATAGGAAGAAAGAATACGAAGGTCTTGGAAATAGGTTGGATTTTCATTTATGGGATAAGTAATTACCCTCATAAATTCATCGAGGGTAAAATCTTCATTTTGAAAGAGCTCATAAAGATAAGGGCGGTTTGAGACCTCATCTTTGGTCGTTAATAAATATTGAATAAATGTTATATCTTTGGAGTCAATACCCTCGATAAATTTATTTGTTAAAAGATCCATTACCTCTATTCTTAAATCATCAAAACCTGGTGTCTTAATAAGATCTCTTGAAAGAGGTTCAATACGATCTCTATAGCGTAAGAAATTTTGATAATTGGTATGAACGATATGAAGTAGTTTTTTTAATTGATTTTGATTAGTGTTTAAGGAAAGTAGAAAATTTAAGATTTCTTCCTTTGAAATAGAGTGATTCAATCTTTCACATTCATCACGACTAGAATCTTCTGCGCAATTGAAGAGTTCTCTTGCTCGTACATAAAGATTGGAGTCATTAAGAATATCGTAAGTCCTTTGCAGGAAGTCGAGGCTATTATGATCATCTAGTCTTTTATAACTTTTAAGAACTCTATTTTTTGTATCCTGATCATTTATAAAAAAGGTATTAATCTTTGTAAAAAGGTGATCCCACTTTGAAGAATCAAATTTAGAGATTGTTTCAAAAAGGTTTTGAAAGTTTTTATGCCACCTTAGGCATTGAAAGGTATGGACCACATTTTGATGGACGAGTATATTATTCGACAGATTCGTCTTACTGCAAGCCTCAATGGCCTCTTGTTCACTGATACTTCTTTCATAATCTACAGCAATATCCGGCGATTCCTGAGTTACACAACCAGAAAGGAGCAAGGTGAAGGTGATCAAAAAGAAAATTTTTTCTTTCATAATAATTAATCCGATGAACTCATCGGATTAATTAAATTTTAATCAAAAATAAATATTTAGATAGAGAGGCTTACTCGGCCTTTAAGAATATGTTGTTTTTTAGCCCCTCATTTAACTCTAAACCAGCGTCACTTAACCCTGCTTCAAACTCTAGAAATTGATCACCCCTATAACCGAAAAGATCAGTTAATATTTTTTTCTGGTTTGATGTTAGTTTATTGGAAGGAGGAAACTCTATTGCACCCCTTCTTTTGAGAGGAGGTGGCTCAATTTTAAGCCTATAGATTCCTCTAAGGTGGAGTTTAAGCTCAATTTTTTCTTTACCTTTAGTGAGTTGGAGCTTGGTTGGACTACATTGATCTTTAAAGTCGATTAACCTCATTTGAATATCATCACTTTTATGAAAATAATTTTTGCCCATTATCCTCGGAGACTTTTTGTTACCAGGTAGAACAACCGCAGCTTTGAGTTTTCCTGGAACAAATGCGTATTTCCAATTTTTATCATTTATATCCTTATACCAAATAACTCTTTTCCCATTTTTACTACCTTCAACAAAGAGATCGGCTTTTTCACTTCCTTTTCCCCTTGCCATGACTGTAATCGCGCTCGTATAGATTCCTGGAATCTTAGGCTGGATTTCCCATGATGGACCTGGAAGGAGAATCTTTCTTAGAAACTGAACGAGATGAATAGCATAACGGTCATTTCTTTTTGGTACCTCGTATTTATATCGGGCATAAACATTATTGTACCCAGCAATATCAAGATTCCAGAGTCGTGTGAGCAGACGACCTTGAGTATCGATCATGAATACAAAGGCACCACTGGATTTAAAATTTACAGCACTTGAGTTTCCATGATCAGGGAGGCAGATTTCATAGCTATAATCCTCGGCCACAAGCCATGGGTCATGGACTGTGATTCGACTTCCTCCTTGATGAACTTGAAAGAGGTGAGCGATCGATAAGGTTCGATACATTTCGTTATTAATAGGATTTCGTATATATTTATCTTTAAACATATCCCAGTCCTGTATGGCCCAATAAACCGTAGTAGGGGCAAGATGGATTTTACTTCCCTTTCCAAATGGAGCACCCCACACCCCATCCCACTTCATCAGTTTATGATATTTTCGTCCGTGCTTGGTTTTTATGACGAGCCCATCACTTGTTACCATCATGATATAGCGGTTATCTGCATCTATAGATAGGAATTTCTTATCTCGAAACTTTTTGGGAAGCTTGAGTCTTTCCCAGTCCCCTTTTTTGAAGTCACGAATGTAAGGATATTGATCTCTTAATTCAATCTCATAACGCTCGTTAAAGGTGTAGGTTGGAGTTTTAACCTCTCGCCACACAGCATGGACAGAGGTCGTCAATAAAATTAGTAGAATGATAAATTTTGTCATGCTTTATTTTAGCACGACCCAAAACTTTATCAACCTAGAGTATGGCGTTTTACCGCTCTTGCAAGCACCCGTATTTTATCCCGTAAAGGAAAGCGTCCTAAATTTGTTTTCACTACGCCCTCAGTAAATTTTGTTTTTTTAGAATAGTCAATTTTGACATTAACGATGGTGGGAAGCTTCCGGTTAGGGGTAAAAATTTCCTCAAATCGATTCTTGATTTCAAAATCACTATTGATTTCAAAATAACGAGCGCCCGTAGTTCTCGCGACTCCCTCGAACTGAAGTGAAGGAAGAATGGTGCAGGTTTTTCTGTTCAACGGGATTTTTTGAAACATCGAGATCTGACCAAGTTCTCCATCGTTAAAGATAAAAAATACAGGGGAGAGTTCAAGTGTTGAGGCCGTAATAATTTCCATACAGGTCATTAAAAAGGCACCGTCACCAACAATACCCACAACTTCTTTTTCTGGATTATTTAATTTGGCCGCAATGGTGGCCGGAACACAATACCCCATACAATTAAAGTCAGAAGGAGAAATAAATCCCGCTGGCGAGTGAATTGGCATTAGCTCCTCTGTGAGAAATGTATGATTACCATCATCTGCAACTACAATATCTGAATCTTTTAGTTGATTTCGGAGTTCACGAAAGAAAAACCCTGGGCCTACCTTTTCAGAACTTTCTTCTTTGAGCCATTGATAATTATATTTGATTTTATCTTCTTTGATCTGATCTCTTAATGCACGATCTTCAGATCTTTGAAAGTTTCTATGCTTGAGTTCCTTGATAATCTTTTCAATAGCGATTTTTGAATCAGAATGTATCGCCACGGAGGTTTTATAGTTTTTATCAAAGACTTCAGGATTAATATCGATGTGGATAAGATTTTTTGGATCTTCTATTCCATAAGAGCCTGTTGCCAGTTCTGAAAAACGTACCCCAATCGCAAGAACACCTTCGACCTTATTCATCGAGTTTTCTGCCGCCGGAACAGCTGAGCGACCAAACCCCATTCCGGTGTGAAGAGGATGACTGGCCCTAAAAGATGAAAGTCCTTGAAGAGTTGTACAAACAGGCGCCTCCAATAATTCTGCAAGCTCTTCAAGTTCACGATAGGAGTGTACCGCTCCCCAACCAACATAAAGACCGTAACGGTGGGTAGTTAGGAGGTCACAAGCCTTTTGAATAAGTTCCTCTGGAGCTTGAGGAGGGGTAATTTTTTCAGATTTTTGATATTGAGGAAAATGTTTAACCTCACCTTGTAAAAGCTGCAGTTCTCCTGAAATTTCGATAAGAACAGGGCCTGGTTCACCAGAAATAGCGAGTTCATAAGCTTCATAGATCATAGGGATGATTTCATCATGAGTACTTGGTCTGAAATAACCTTTAGTAAAACCATGAGTCATTTTTTCCTGATCAATCTGATGTAGCTGATACTCTCGACCTGTATCTCTTCTTGTTCCACCAGTGATTAGAAGCATGGGGATTCCATCGAGAAATGCTTCGGCCATACCACTTGCTGCATGAGTAATTCCCGCACCTGGTACCAAAAGACAAGTTCCGATCCCTTTTCCTGTACGAGAAGTTGCATCGGCCATAAAGCTTGCACATCCCTCATGGGTAACGAGGATAGGAGTAATTTTTTCTGATTTATTTATTTCATCATAGATTTCAGTATTGTGAACCCCAGGAATACCATAAGTGTATTCCACTCCAATTTGTTCTAGGGCAAAACGCACACAATAAGCTCCAGAGGTACTCATAAACTTTCCTTTTCTAGCGAGTGAGGGTCTCAGCTGCAATGATTCCTGTTGCAATACATCCTCCTAAAAATGTTCCTTCTAAGGAGCGGTGTCCGTGAACACCACCACCGCCAAAGCCAGCAGCTTCTCCAACAGATAGAAGACCATCAATAGGTTTGTTTTGTCCATCGAGGACTCGACAGCTTAAATCAGTTTTAATTCCGCCTAAACTTTTTCGGGACAAGATATGTTCTCGAATAGCGATATAGGGTTTCGCTTTTGGATCGAGAATTTTTTGATATTTACAGGTTCGGACCCTATCGCCTTTATAAAGACGACTGTGATGAATCCTTCTGAGTTGATCATCAGTTAGATAAGGCTGACCTCTTGCGATCTGTTCATCATAATCCCTGATATCCTTAAGAAGACCCTCACGATCAAGAGGATTTCCATAGTTTTTTTCTTCCATTTTATCCATGAGCTCTTCGATGGTGTCTGCCATGATAAAATCTTCAGAATTTTGTAGCATATCCTCAACGAGTTCTTTGTTTCCTATTAAAATGGTTTTGATAAATTTAAATAGATTTTTTTCTCGAATCGCTGGATTAAACTCGGCTCCAGATATTGCGAGCTCTTTGAGTGCAATTTTATAATTTAAAATCTGCCAAGAGTATTTATGCTCTTGCTTACAAACTTGCTCGACAAGGAATCTGGTATCAAAACCTGTGATCAAAGGTGCAGGTCCTATTCTTCTGCCTTTGTAATTCATCCAAAGGGCAGATTTTGGAGGAACAAGACTGAGCCCATGATCTTCAAACAAGGGCCTAGGGTGTGCAATCCCGGCAGCATAATGCCACATTCGATCAAGGTGGGTGAGATTCCCACCATGTTCTTGGACCTTGGAGTGCATGAGGCCATCACCTTCAGGGTGAGCGCCATTAAGAACGTGAAGAGGTGGTGAACCAAAGTCTTTAGGCCAAAACCTTTTAACCAGGTCAATATTTCCAGTGATTCCACCCGTCGCTAAAACAATATTTGGTGCTTTGTAATAGAATTCTTTCTCTTCAAATGTTCCTCGGACTCCCTCAATTTTTCCATTTGTGATTTCAAAATCCTCAACCATATGACCAAAATGAAGAGTGAGGTTCGATACTTTCGGATGCTGAAAAAGAGATTTTTCTAAGGCATCGATAAGACCTTTTCCAGTACCCCAAATCATATGAAAACGAGGAACTGAATTTCCTGGTGCATATAACCCTCTTTCCACCCAGTGAACCACTGGAAAGAGCTTTACTTTTCTTTTTTCAAGCCACTGAGGGATGACCTGCCTACTGTATTGGATGTATTGTTTGGCCCATAGTTTGGGGATTTCATCTTGTTCATCAAACTGGGCAAAAGAATGCCAATCCCTTAAAGCGAGATCCTCACTATCTTGTATTCCTGCCTTTTTTTGCTGCTTAGAATTAACGAGAAAAATACCGCCAAATGACCAAGTTGCCAGACCTCCAAACTTTTCTTTACCAGATCGGTCTAAAAGAAGAACCTTTTGACCTCTGTCGAGAAGCTCTAGAGCGGTCACAATACCGGCTAAACCAGACCCAACAACAATAGTATCAAATGTATTATCCACCATAGCTCCATAAAATATTATCTAGTTAAATTTTCTACCAAACTGATTAAGGAGAGTCATCCTAACTAATCAATTATTGATCCTCTTTGAAAAACTATTAACATTTTACGGTGCATCAAATGAGGAGGCGTAGAGTTAGGGGAGTAAATGATTAATTTAGTTACTGTGAATTCGATCCCTTCAAAAAATAACGCAAGTCCCACCAGAATAGTCAAATGATAAAGTACTAACCTAAATAACCGAAAAGTAGAATGAGGAAATAGATTTGTGTCAAGAGATAAAAGAATTATGAATTTAAGAAGTAAAATAATTTTAATTATTTTACTTAGTAGCTTAATACCCATGATGGTCATGGGTCTATACTCTTACCATAATTCCTCCAGTGCTCTTAAAAAAGAAATTTTAGATAAACTTGTTGCGGTAAAAGAAATTAAAGAAGAATCCGTTCGAAGATATTTTAGTATGATTCAGGGACAAATTAAAACGTTGTCAGGTGATATCATGGTGGTCAACGCCATGAACGATTTTTCAAAATCATTTCAAGAGATAAATAAAGAAAAGAGCGTATCCAATCCAAAATTAAAAAAAGAATTGGAAAATTATTACTTTCAGCAATTTCAAAATGAGTATTTTAAAAGAAATGGGTTCAAAAAAGACGTTAAACAAATCTTCACTCAGCTTAGTGATGAAACAATTTTTCTACAAAATAAATTCATAAGTAATAATCCAAATCCTTTGGGAAAAAAGGAATTACTAAGCCGTATTCCCGGTGAACTCTCTTATTATAAAGCTCATGAAAAATATCACCCCGCACTCACAAAATTTCTAAATGAGTTTGAATATTACGACATTTTTCTTGTCGATATAAATTCGGGGCATATTGTTTATTCTGTTTTTAAAGAAATTGACTTTGCTACTTCCTTAATCTCTGGCCCTTTCTCTGATACCAATTTTGGAGAAGCTTTCAGGAAGGCAAGAGAACTTAAGACTAGTGATGATTTTGTCATTGTTGATTACAAGAATTATTACCCTTCCTATGAAGCACCGGCAAGTTTTATTGCTTCGCCAATTTTCGATAGAGGACAAAAGATTGGTGTGATGATTTTTCAAATGCCTATAGGAAGACTTAATAAAATTATGGCCGAAAGGTCTGGCATGGGAAAAACGGGAGAGACATTTTTAGTAGGAAGTGATTTTCTAATGAGATCGGACTCCTATTTTAAAAAAGAAACTCATAGTACGGAGAATTCCTTTAGATACCCAGATAAGGGAAAAGTGGTTATGGAGAGTGTAAAAAAAGCTCTTAAAAACGAGTCTGGCGCTATTGAGGAAAG
>CBDUBC010000089.1:0-12817 GCA_965365285.1 uncultured bacterium | reverse complement strand
TTAGGTGTCGTTGAATTTAAAAGAATCACCGCCTCTGAAAAAGCTCCCGAAGTCATCCAAGAAAAGGAAGAGGAAAAGCCTGTCGAAGGAGTGATCCAACAAGAGATCACCGAGTTTGAAGAAGAAAGAGTAGAGGAGATTGATATACCTCTTGTAATGACCCATGCTCTCAATTCGATCAAATGGGGAAAAGGTCTTAACAAGGATCAATTTCGAGGAGAGGTTCGTTTCACTGGAGACTCGCTTCTTGATCTCAATATTTACCTAAGGCCACCAACAGGTAGCTCTATTAACCTTAGCTTTCCATTTATTCCCCTAAGTGAACTTGGAGATTTTATGGTGGAGATAGAGGAACAACTAGTTGCGGGAATATTTATAAAGGCCAAAGAAGATCAATGGCATCTACGATTTGCCACGGGTCCTCTGATTGGAAGTGTGTTCTATTTCTCACCCCAAGACGAAGAAGCTTACGAAGAACAAGAGAGAGTTGCTTATTATGAAGATTCTCCAGATGTTCTTCAGGAACAGGCCATTGAGGAGAGACAAAGAATGTTAGAGGAAGCAGAGATGAATATTACTCCTCCACCTGAAATATCAGCTCGATTAAATTCTTTTGATAACGACCAAGAATTCTCTGAGATTGAGTCCCAAAGACCGCCAGATGAGTTCCCTGCTCAGGGGGGAGTCCTCAACGAAATGTCCATGAATGAATACGCTGAGGACAATGGATACGACTTTTAAAGCCAGTTACAATTCACGTAAGCAAAAGCATTAATGAATGGGTTGTAAACATTTGTGAAAACGTTAATATGTCCAAATTGACCTGGCATGATCACATGACCATTCATATATGCAAATAAGGGAATACCATTAGCTGTGATTCCTTGTGCTTGACCAGAGCAGATGATGGCCCTTGGAAAAATATTATGAACGGTAGCTACCGCTTGAAGTTGATTCCACCAAACATTGGCCTGAACAGTGAAGGCCTTAACAGGCTGAATAGAAGCAGCAACAAAGCCTAAAACGAATACAATTGCGAAGAATTTATTTCTCATGAATAACTCCCTAAAATCTAAATCATTTAGTGAGTTACTTACAAATATTATTAAGGGATGATCAAGCGAGTAGGTAGAATTTACGCGACTCTGGTGAACTTATTGTTCTCGCGCTCCTGCTCTTCAGCATGAACGATACAGAGAGTAGTCCATGGCTGATTTTCAAGTCTTTTGGCCTTAATAGGCTCGTCACACTCTTCACAGACACCGAAGTTTCCACTGTCGATTCTAGAGAGTGCTTCTTCAATATTTCGAAGCTTTACGAGTTCCCTTTGTCTCATGTTAAAGGAGATCTCTTGATTGATTACACTATTTGCCATATCGCCATCTTCGGCGAGATCTTCGGAGGCTATAGTTAGACCCTCTCGAGATTTGAGAACTCCACCGTTTAAGATATTAGTCTTCATCTTGATGAGTAGACTTCTGTATTTCTCTAGTTCCGTCTTTTTCATGATGGCTCCTTTAATCCATATGCGGTAGATTATATTATCTCAAAAGTGAGGCGACGCACAATAGTAAAATATTGCCCTTTTCAAAGCCAAGCCATTTAAATATACGTATTTCAACAACCTTTTTTGAGGAGTTTAAGATGAGTGATGATAAAAAAATAGCTGAGGCCGTAGGGCATATCCCTTCTGGGCTCTTTATCGTATGTGCCCAAAATGAGTCGGGCCAGAAAGACGGCTATCTTGCTAGCTGGGTTCAGCAGGTTTCTTTTAAACCTCTACTTGTGGCCCTTGCTATCAACCCTGACCGACCTGGATATGAAACAATTAAATCAGGTAAGGCCTTTACGATTAATATTGTTGGGGACCATGAATCTCAATATATGAGACATTTTTGGAAAGGATACGCTCCTGGAGAAGGCCCTTTTGGAGAGATTGAGCATGAGGTTTCTGAAAATGGTGGGATCCTCATTAAAGATGCTAAATCTACTGTAGAATGTAAGTTTAAAGAGTCTATTAAGCCAGGCGATCATGAGATTGTAATAGCAGAGGTAGTGAATTCTTATGTTCAAGATTCGGAAGCGAAGTCTAAAGTTCACCTTAGAAAAAATGGTTTAGACTACTAATAAAGTAAAGAGCCTAATTTGTCGATATTCCTTTTGTGAAAGGTATTATCATTTTTTTAATTTCGCTCGGGTGCTACGCTCAGTCGTTTCCCGAGCATATTCATTTTCGAACCAAACGCGAAACTTTTAACTCTAAATATAATTTTGCACTAAGATACTCCAAGGTTTGGGTATCAAGAAGAGAGTCCGATGGAAGTTCAAAGAATTGGATGGAGCTTTCATTTCATAAAGAATTAAAAAAACCAATAGAAATTTCTGCAGATTCCGGCCATCTCATTGTAATTGATTCTGATAAGAGAATCTTCTCTACACGAAAGGCCCTTAGTGAAGACCCTCTTAAAATTAAAGGAACAAAAAGATGGGGTGCACCTCTGTGGTTAGGTAAGGGGTATCATCTCCCACAACAGTATACCAATTGGTCGATTTCTTTTTTATCACCGGTGGAGGATAAGTTTTGGATTGATCCGGCTGGGAATAAACAAGGTATTGGTCAGGGAGTCTCTTCTCTCTATTTACTCGATTCTACAAAACAAAAAATTATTTATTTAGATCCTTGGCTTCCTAACGATCATTCTTATCAAATCTGCACACCACAAAAAGGACGATTTCTTGCTGAAAATATCAGCGTAAGTGGATCAACTCTTTTCATCATCAATAAGTTTGGTGATATGTATGTTAGAACTTATGACTTTGATATCTCAGGAGCAGATGATCTCTTTTTTAACTACACCTACGATCCCAAAAAAGGATTTGGAACGAGAAGGGATCCAGGCCTGCTCTCGGGCTTTTTTACAAGGAGGGTAATCCCGATTGATGGTTGGATAAAACAGCCAAAGATTAAAGGAAAGATTACCGATCAAATAACAATCTTTAAAAAAGGCGCAGGGGCTAATAATCGAGTTTTAAGAGTTGAAGGTATGCAGGGAAATAAAACTGGTTTTTTTCAAAGAGAAACGCTTTATTCAAAAGATTGGGAGTTTATACCTACAGGTCAGAAAATTTCAGGGCGCTTTTTAGAAAATACTCCTCAAGATAGTTCATTTAAAAACTTAGGACCTAGTATTTCAAGATCCTATAAAGGCTCTGAAGATGGAGTTCAATTTAGGCTAGAATTTAGTCGTTATTGTACGCCTTCAAGTTTCGAAGTGGTTTTTTCAAATAAAGAGGTTTTAAAATTAAAACTTCATCATCATGAAGGAATCCGTACAAGGCCATCGGAGGCCGGGTTAGGAGAGAAGCCAATGAAGTTTGGAGGTGCCATTGAAGTTAGCAAAGAGCACCTTATTAATCCTTCTAAGCGTGTTCAGAATTTTATTAAGGATAACTTCAAAGGTAAAAGATTTACTAATATAAAACTTAATATTTCTCGCGACAGTGCAGAAATTAAAAAGGCCTTTAAATTTAAATGGAAACTTTCGTCTTATTGATCCTTATTGAGATCTCGCCAGCTTTTTCCCGCTCTGTTCTTATAGGTTAGCTGCCACTTTTTAACTGCTTTCAAATGATCTTTGTAGGTAGATGTAAAAATGTGAGTACCATCATTTTTACTTACAAAGTAAAGATAGTTATGTCTTGAGGGGTAAAGAACAGCGCGAATGGCAGCAAGTCCAGGATTACAAATAGGACCTTTCGGGAGTCCACTAATTTTATAGGTATTGTAGGGTGTCTTTTGAAGCAGATGCTTCTTTTTTAGATTTCCATTAAAGTTCTCAAAGATCCCATAAATGGTGGTTGGATCTGATTGAAGTCTCATTCTTTTTCTAAGGCGGTTTAAAAAGACGCCAGCAATATCGGGTCTTTCTTCTGCGGCACCGGTTTCTTTCTCAACAATAGAGGCCATAATAACGACGGAATGAAAATCAAAAGGAGCAGTACTTAGATCAAGATCCTTGGTTTCATTTTTAAAGGTGTTTACCATAGCAGCGATAACATCCTTAGGATCTGTATTTTTAGAAAATAGATAAGTCTCAGGATAGAGATAGCCCTCAAAGGTATCTCCTTCTAAACCTAAAGCAGCAACAAAATCTTTATCTTTTGCTGTAAGGATAAAATCCTGATATTTAAGAATTTCTTTTTCCTCAAGGATTCTCCCAATTTCAAAGATATTTTTTCCTTCAGGTATAGTGACTTTAGTAGAAATGGCACGACCAGAGATAAGAAGATCGAGAATCTCTTTAAATTTCATTCCCGTTGTAATCTCATAATCACCTTGTTTGAATTTTTCGAGAAGACCCTTGAATTGGCAATATCTGTGGAAGACCTTCGCACTTGGAATCATATCCCTTGATTTAAGTTTGGCATTAATCTTTGAGAAGCCTTCGCCTTTTTCAATGCTGAAGATAGTCGTCGGGCCAGAGTAAGACCAATAATTGATTTGATAGTAAACTCGTGCTCCGGCCATGAGAAAGGCCATGAGGGGAGCGGCCACAAGAAAAAGGAAAATTTTATTCTTCATGATTTTAGGATACTTCCATTTGTTATAGTGCGCAAATGAACTCCTCCAAAATGATGGATGCAGCTACTGCGTCAATTTGTTTAAGGTCAATCTTAAAGTTGTATCGCGGCGAGTTAAGCATTCTTTGTTCAGCCTCTTTTGTACTTAATTGCTCCTCATGATAGGTCATCTCGACATCAGGCATAACCTTCGCCAAACCATCACCAAAATTTTCCACTATTTTACTCATCTTCGTTTCTTTTCCATCGAGGAATTTGGGAAGACCAATAACAATAAGCTCAATACTTTCCATGTCGACAATTTTTTTGACTTCGCTTATATCGTTTTTTCTTCCCTGAGAGATGATTCTCCCATAAGGTGTTGGAAAAGGGTCTCTTCCAGGACAAAATGTTGCAAGACCAATAATCTTGGTCCCAAAATCGATACCTAATATATTCTTATTAAGATACTTTTTAAAATTTTCAAAATTAGTTAAATCCACATGCGTCTCTACCAATATTAGTTTAACCCTGTAAATTGAATGTTCAAAAGAAACTTGACAAATAAGTCGCCTAAGATCATATTAGCCTTTAATAAACTTCCCAACCAGCATCAACCAAAAATTTTAAAGTCCGAACAAATAATGGTGTTAAGTAGGAGATTAGTCATTATCAATTAGTTCCACGTAAAAGGTTTCTTTTATTGCTGGAAGATTTCACTCATAGAAAATTTCTTGTAGGAGACAGAATTAATGCATCTAAATGATTTAAGAGAAAAAGGTATTGAAGAGTTAACCGAGCTTGCCGATGAAATGAAAATCGAAAATCCGGGTTCTCTTAGAAGACACGAACTTATTTTTGCTATTCTCAAAGCAAAAGCAGAAATTGGTGAAGAGATCTTTGGAGGTGGAGTTCTTGAAATCCTTCCAGATGGTTTTGGATTCCTAAGATCCCCCGGTTATAACTACCTGCCGGGTGCCGATGATATCTATGTAAGTCCAAGTCAAATTAGAAGATTTGGTCTTCGAAAAGGGGACACGACAGAAGGTCAAATTAGACCTCCAAAAGATGGAGAAAGATATTTTGCTTTATTAAAAGTAAACTCTATCAACAACCAGACTTCAGAAGAGCATAAAAAAACAGTTCTTTTTGAAAATTTAACCCCACTATATCCAAACAAAAAAATCGATCTTGAATTTAAAGATAAAAAATATTCAACCAGAATCATTGATCTTTTTGTTCCTCAAGGATTTGGTCAAAGATGTCTTATTGTTGCTCCTCCTAAAGCAGGTAAAACAGAGCTTCTTAAGGAAATGGCTAACGCTATTACATCTAATCATAAAGATGCTGTTCTTATCGTCCTTCTCATCGATGAAAGGCCAGAAGAAGTAACTGATATGAAAAGAAGTGTGGACGCAGAAGTTGTTTCTTCAACTTTTGATGAGCCTGCAAATAGACACGTTCAGGTTGCTGAAATGGTTCTTGAAAAAGCAAAAAGACTTGTTGAGGCGAAAAGAGATGTTGTTATTCTTCTCGACTCGATCACAAGACTTGCAAGAGCTTACAACACGGTTGTTCCACCATCAGGAAAGATTCTTTCAGGTGGGGTTGACTCCAACGCACTTCATAGACCAAAAAGATTCTTCGGAGCTGCTAGAAATATTGAAAAAGGTGGTTCTCTAACTATTATAGCAACCGCTCTTATTGATACCGGTTCAAGAATGGATGAAGTTATCTTTGAAGAATTTAAAGGTACCGGTAACTCTGAAATACAGCTTGATAGAAAACTTCTTGAAAAGAGAATTTTCCCATGTCTTGATATTAATAAGTCCTCTACAAGAAAAGAAGATCTCCTCATGGGAGATCAAGACCTTCAAAGAATGTATGTTCTTAGAAAGGTCCTTCACCCAATGAATACCGTAGACTCTATGGAGTTTATGCTTTCTCGAATTACTAAAACGAAGAGCAACTCGGAATTCATGGAATCAATGAACGGTTAAAATATATGGGAATGTTCGACAAGCTCGAAGCAGTTGTAAAAAGATACGAAACTCTGAATGAAAAACTCGCAGATCCAACGATCTATGACCGTCAGGATGAGTTTAAAAAGATTTCCAGCGAGCGATCTTCAATTGAAGATGTCGTTAATGCCTATATTGAGTTTAAGAAAATTAAAGACGATTTGACTCAGGCTAAAGAAGTCCTCAAAAATGAAAAAGATGAGGATATGAGAGAAATGGCCAAAGAGGAGATCTCTGAAATTGAGTCAAGACTTCCGGATCTTGAAGCTGAACTTAAGATCCTCCTTCTTCCTAAAGACCCGCTCGATGATCGAAACGTTATGGTTGAGATCCGAGCAGGAGCCGGTGGGGATGAAGCCTCCATTTTCGTAGGGGATGTTTACCGAATGTATCAGAACTATTGTGCTGATCTTGGTTTTAAAACAGAACTGGTTTCGATTAGCCAAGGAGATGAGGGAATTAAAGAAGTCATCTTTAGCGTTTCAGGAGATAAAGTTTATTCAAAACTTAAGTTCGAGTCCGGAGTTCACAGAGTTCAAAGAGTTCCTAAGACCGAAAGTCAGGGGCGAGTACACACCTCCACTATAACCGTTGCTGTCATGCCGGAAGTTGACGATGTTGAATTTGAATTGGATATGAATCAAGTGAGAATCGATGTATACCGCTCAGGTGGAGCTGGTGGACAGTCTGTTAACACGACAGATTCTGCGGTTCGAGTAACCCACCTTCCTACCGGTATTCAGGTTGCTAACCAAGATCAAAAATCACAACTCAAAAACAAAGAGAAAGCACTTAAAATTCTTCGAAACAGAATTTACGATAAAATGGTTCAAGAAGCGAATGCTTCCGAGGCCGCAGAAAGAAGATCCCTCATTGGTAAAGGGGATCGTTCTGAGAGAATTCGAACCTATAATTATCCTCAAGGTCGGGTTACTGACCACCGAATTGGTTTAACTCTTTATAATCTTGACCGAATTGTCGCGGGTGAACTTGGACAGGTAACCGATGCTCTGGTTGCTCATAATCAAGCAGAGCTTCTCAAAGGTCAGGATGAATAAAGAATGGAAAACTTCGCTTCTTTAGCAAAAGAATTTTATGAAAATGAGAAAGATTTTCTTCTGGCCAATTATCCTGGACTTACGATTCACAGGCTCAAACGAGAATTAGAAGAATACTATCACGGCTTTCTTGATCAAAAAGAATTTTTAGAATCTCCATGTCTTGGGGGTGAAAGTTCTCCCTACAAGGCTTTTACAGACAAACTAAGAGAAGGAATACCACTCGAGTACATTCAGGGACATTGTTATTTTTATAAGTCCCGATACGTCGTAACTCCTGACGTTTTGATACCTCGAAATGAAACAGAGAGCTTAGTGGAAATGTCCGTTAATTATCTCAATAAGCAATCTCATAAAAAAAATCTTCAATTTATCGATTGTGGAACAGGTTCAGGAGTGATTGCTCTTGCTATTCTCGATGATTGTGACTTTCCAATTAAGGCCATTGCAACTGATATTGATCCAAAGGCCATTGAAGTTGCGAAAAGAAATTATTATCTTCATCAGTTTTCCATTAATCCTGCTAGTACCTGTAAATTCCAAGCAGGGGATCGACTAGAGGGAATTGAAGGAAGCTATGATCTTATTGTTTCAAACCCTCCCTATATTAAAGCAACGTCAGATCTCTCCGGGGTTCATCCGCAAACTCAAAAATTTGAGCCGCATCTTGCCCTTTTTATCGAAGACGCTGATTATGAGGGCTGGTTTAGAGTTTTCTTTAACCAAGCGCTTGGACTTCTTGTCTCTCGGGGTGTTGTTCTCATGGAAGGTCATGAAAACCATCTTCTAGACCTTAAGAGCCTCGCTCTTGAGTGTGGATTTAAAGAAGCGCATGTACTTAGAGATCTTGTAGGAAACGAGAGGTTTCTTCATCTCATAAAGGAATAATTATGGATAAGCTTATTATAAATGGTCCTGCCAAACTTCAAGGAAGTGTTCGTGTATCGAGGGCCAAAAATGCTTATTTACCTATCATCGCTGGAGTTCTTCTTTGTCCTAAGAAAACAACATTGATTAATCTTCCTGAATTACGAGATATTATAACGATTAATAAACTTCTCTCCAACCTAGGCATTGAAATTTCTTCTGAGGGAAATAAAACACATTATAATACTGAGTCCTTTCAGGGATTTGAAGCTACCTACGATCTTGTAAAGACCATGAGGGCCTCAATTTTAGTCCTGGGGCCTCTTCTCGCAAGATTTAAAAAGGCTAAGGTTTCATTACCTGGGGGTTGTGCAATTGGAGCAAGACCAATTGATATCCATCTGGAAAACCTTAAAAAGATGGGAGCGCATATTGAGCTTGAAGGGGGCTATGTTTATGCCACAACCGAGGGTCTTAAAGGAGCGAAATGCGTCCTTCCTTTTCCAAGTGTGGGCGCTACTGAAAATCTTATGATGGCAGCTGTTGGTGCTGAGGGAACGACGGTTATAGAAAATGCTGCCCTTGAGCCAGAGATTGAAGACCTTGGAAATTATCTGATTGCGATGGGGGCCAAGATAGAAGGTCTCAATTCTCCTACCATCACCATCCACGGAAGACCTTTGAGTGAACTTAAAGAAATTGAGTATGAGGCGATAGGAGATCGTATTGAGGCCCTTACCTATATTATGGGTGCTTTGATTACTCAAAGTGAAATTGAGGTAACCGGCTTTGTACCTTCTCATATTGATGCAGTCATTGAGATCCTACAAAAGATGGGGGCCCAGTTTGAAGTAGGAGAGGATCGAATTAAGGTTCTTCCTTCCGCACTTGAAGGAATAACAGTAGAGACAGCTCCATATCCAGGATTTCCAACCGATGGTCAGGCCCAACTTATGGCCTTATGTACAAAGGTTTCAGGTACCTCTGTGATCACTGAAAAAATATTTGAAAACCGATTCATGCACGTACCAGAGCTTAAAAGACTTGGAGCAAAGATTGAACTCAAAGGAAACACGGCGATCATCAGTGGAGTCGAGCGACTTATTAAAGCTCCTATTATGTGTACCGATCTTAGGGCCTCGGCTGCTCTTGTCCTTGCTGCTCTAGCTACGGAGGGAGAGACCGAGATACAACGTGTTTATCATCTTGATCGAGGTTACGAAAAGATTGATGAAAAGCTCAGAGAACTAGGAGCTGAAGTGAAACGAGTTAACGAGTGAGGAAATAATGTTAGATTGCTTGTTTTGTAAAATTTTTAAAAAAGAAATTCCGGCCGAAGTTGTCTACTCAGATGGTAATGTTTTAGGATTTAAAGATATTAATCCTCAGGCAAAAACCCACCTTCTTTTTATTCATAAAACTCATTCGGAAAATATTAATCACATGGTTCGACTGAGCTCATCCCAGCTTAACCAAGTATTTAGTGCAATTGAAAAATACACCAATGAGAAAGGAATTGAAGACTATGGCTTTCGCCTGGTGACTAATGTTGGTGAAAAATCAGGACAGTCAGTGTTCCACACTCATGTTCATCTTCTTTCTGGAGAACCACTTGGGCGTTTTGGCGCTTAGTGAAATTCGATGTTTAGGCCGTTAAAGAGGGATCGTAATAGACCCTTTTGGATGGCCGTAAACTGAGAGATTTCAGCAATGATAATAACGGGACTATGAAGAACATTGAGTCCTGCCATAAACCGTCCTCTAGAAAGATCCATTTCAATAATTTGAAATTCTTCAGTAAGCGAGTTTTTTAAATTATCAAGAATGAAATGATCTTCTTCTTTAGCGTCAGAAGGATTCGGGTTTTTATACCCTTCCATAGTCATGGTAATGAGCTGATTTTTCTTTCCTTCAATCTCTTGAATATCATTAAAAATGATTTTTAAATTTTCTGCTGCAAGATTATTTTTTAGGATGAACCAGATCTCCTCAAACAGAGTAACTCTACTATCTTTGGCCACTAGTCGAAGATTACTAATGACAGAAAAAAGCTCTTCTAAAAGATAAAGATTATTTTCTAGAGACCATTTAAACTTAGTTTTTTCGAGAATACTTTGTCCCGCCTCAAAATCAAGTTTTTCAAACAGTTCGGCTGTGAGGTTAAATTCATTCGCCTCTTTGAGCGGCATAAATTTATTAAAGTCATTAAGCTCTTCCATGACTTGACCATTATAAAGCTCATTCGGAATGAAGAGAGCACTGATCTTCTCTTGTTCAAGATCGTCAGTATTAATGATTTTGGCCATAGGTTGATCTTGACCAAATGATTTAACCAATGCTTGATGTTGAGATTTCAAATATCCTATTGAAAATTCCATCCTCGTTCCTTTTGAGTATTTTGATATGTTATATCAAAAAAGCTCTTAAATGAACAATCTGAAAATGGAATAAAATTCAACAGGTTAGAAAGTTTTAGGAATTCCGTTAGAATAGAGTCATGAATCAAAAATTCTTTTTTGCTTGGTTTTTGTGTTTGCTTTGTAGCGTAAATGTTTTTGCTCAAGACGAGAGATTTATGCGAGATCTTTTCTCAGGAGAGCTTACTCGCGATAAGTTTCAAGAAGTTAAAAATTATAAATGGGAAGTGAAGAGCTCTTTTTATGATATTGATCTTGATGGTGATGGGTGGGCGGAGAGTTTCACTTATTCCAAAAAAGATGGAGAGGATTGGATTCAAATTTACGATAAACACAAGAAATTAATCTTTAATGAGAGAATTCCATCTAAAGGGGCCGGCTCCTGGGTTTATAAACTAAGTTTTCATCAATTAGGTCCCTCTTACGGTCTTCTAATGATTTATCATAACGAGGGATATACTCATTATCTCAATTATGAGAACTCTTCCCGCCTATATTTTCTAACGATTGATAAAAAAGACCTTACTAATCTCAAGCTCACTACTGGCCCTATTGTATGGAAGGAAGAAGAGAGAAGGTACAAAGAATATGGTCAGCGAGAATATGAAGTTGGTCTCAAGGATCTGGATGAGGATGGTGTTCGAGATGTCGTGGTAAGGCATCATACGATTTCAAGAGTTTACCTTTATCGAGGAAATGGAGTCTGGGTTCATCCATAGATTATGGGCATGAATTCAATAAATCTTATTGTTCTTTTCACTATATTTTGAACAAAGTCCTAAACATCTTAAAATAGACCTATAAGTTTCCGAAAAGTAAGAACTAATGAAAATAATTAATCTGCTTAAAAAAAGCATCCATAAATTTACCCTTCTTTTAACCTCAGTCCAGTTGATGATTTATCAACCTTTATTCATAAGTTCCGCTCATGCAGTTTATGAATTTGAAGATCAGAAAGAAGAATGTAAAAAAGATACTTCTAAAGAGTGGGACTCTTCTCTTAATCGATGTTTTAACAAAGAGGAGTTTGAAGATCTTAAAAAGGGCTACCAGGGGTGTACTGAAGAAGAGGACGCTGAAAAAAGAAAGGCTTGTCTTGATAAAAATGCTTCTTATTTTGTTGGTGATTTAAAAACAGGAAATGAAGACGATATTGTAGCTCTCCAAAAATCAGCCGAGGCCCTTGGTTACACTCAAATGATTATTGAACTTCTGGCAAAAGAAGGAGAGAAGACGGATTGCTGGTCTGGAAAAGTGAATGCGGCCGGAGGTCTTGTAGGTCTTGGAGTCGATGTTTATCTGACATTTTTTGCAGAAGATGAAATTCATGAACTTCAAGATCGATATAAATTAAAATCAACGGCCAAGCGAATGGCAAAGATTGGAACTTATGAATCTCAACTTGAAGCCTTTAATTACCTTCAAAGAGAGCAAGAGCTTCTTGCAGAACTTGACCATAAAAAGACGATTGCTTACGGAGTTATGACAGGTGTATATGGCCTTGCCTTTATTTTGGCCATTTACGAAATGACTCCATGGGGTGCAGCAGGGGCTTGTAAGATCTATGCAGGAAGTAAAGACAGCTTTAGTGATCTGGCCAAGGCAAGAGATCAAGTTAAAGCAGACCGCGCAAAAGACGTAGCGGCCTCGACAGCAGATGGATCAAAAAGAAGTAAATGGGATAAAGTAAGGGATGCAAAAGATTCAAAAAGTATTATTGATAATGGTTTTGGAAAAGGTTCGAATCCTTTAGATGGAGCGGGAAGCTCTGGTAGTAAAACTGCGGGAACGAGTACTACTCCGGATGTGCCATCAAGTGGTAGTGGCAGTAAATGGGGAAAGGTTCGAGATGCAAAAGATGCCAAAGGGATTATTGATGGTGGTTTTTCTGGAG
>CBDUBC010000088.1:0-12920 GCA_965365285.1 uncultured bacterium | reverse complement strand
ATCGACTGCACCAAGATCAAGAAGCTCTTTTTTAAGCTCTTCGGCTTGATCTTGCTTTCCATTTCGGTAGTTGAAAATGACGTGACATTTTTGAGCTGCAAGCTCTCGGGCGATCGCTCTACCAATTCCTCTCGTAGCTCCCGTTATTAACACTTTTTTATTTTCAAGATCTTTGTATTGTACCAACATGACTAGTTTCCTAAGAAGTTTTCCATCTCATCAAAAGAGCCTTCTTTATCAAGAGGAAGTACTTTTACTGATCGGTTAATCTTTCTCGCTAAACCAAAAAGGACTTTACCCGGCCCAATTTCAAGACATTTTGAACCGTCTTCAAGTTTTCCAAAGCTTTGATACCAAAGAACACTTCCTGCTACTTGATTCACAAGATTATCTTTAATGGTCTCTGCACTGGTTCCTTTATCGTAAATTTTAGAATCGATATTGGCGATATAAGGAATTGTGTTTGGCTTAAAGGTTACATTGTTAAAAATTTCAGAAAGCTTTTCACCAGCAGGCTTCATAAGAGAAGAGTGAAAAGGAGCCGAAACTTGAAGTGGGACACTTCGGTGAGTCTCTTTATAGTTTTCAGAAATCCACTTAACGGCATCTTCACAAGCCCCACTATGTCCAGAAATAACAATCTGATCGGGATCATTGAAGTTTGCCGGCATGACGACATAACCCGGTCTTGAAGACACTTGGCACGCCTTTAGAACAACATCTTCAGGAACTTTGAGAAGTGCAACCATTCCACCTTCTGAAGCCGGAACTGCTTCTTGCATAAACTTTCCTCGGTTATGAACGAGCATAAGAGCATCTTCAAAACTGAGAGTTCCTGCAGCAACGAGGGCAGCGTATTCACCAACGGAGTGACCCATTACATGGCCTACTTCGATTCCTCTTTCATCAAGAAGCTTTTTAGCTTCATTATAAAGAGCAATAGAGTAAGTTAGAATAGCTGGTTGCGTATTTTGAGTGAGTTTAAGCTCTTCTTCTGGGCCTTCAAGCATAATTTTAGAAAGAGAGTACCCTAGAACTTCATCTGCTTTTTTGAGAAGTTCAAAGCTCTCTTTTCCTTCAAGTGCTTTACCCATTCCGACGTATTGAGAGCCTTGACCTGGAAATAATAAATTAACTTTCATAATTTTCTCCTTAGTACCTAAGGACGGTAGCCCCAGAGGTTACCCCTGCTCCAAATGCATTAAAGAGAACAATATCGCCTCTTTTGATTTTTCCTTCCTCAATTGCTTCGTGAAAAGCAATAGGGATGGTTGCAGCTGAAGTATTTCCATATTTTTGAATATTAACAATCACTTTCTCTGAAGGAATTCCTAATAATTCTCCGCATTTTTCAATAATTCGTATATTGGCTTGATGAGGAACCATCCAGTTCACATCCTCAAGTTTCATATTGGCCTTTTCAATGGCTTCTTTGGCATTTTCGGATAAGGTTCGAGTCGCGACTTTAAAGAGGTCTCGACCGGCCATTTTGATGTAATAGTCATCTTCCTCAAGAAGTTCGTGGGTAAATGGAATCGCAGATCCACCTTCTTTCATATGTAGAAATTTCCCGCCGGTATGATCGGTTGAAATTACGGAAGAGAGAACTTCGGAGTCGTCATCACTTCGTCCTAAAACAGCTGCCCCACAGCCATCACCAAAAAGAATACAGGTCGTTCGATCTTTCCAGTTCAGACCACCGCTAAGCTTCTCAGTTCCGATGACAAGGACATTTTTATAAGTGCCGTTTCGAATAAAGGATTCAGCGATATGGATTCCATAAACAAATCCGCTACAAGCGGGAGAGATATCAATTCCAGGACAGCTCTTGGTCATTCCAACCTTTTCCATCACCACACTAGTGGTACAAGGAAGTCTGTAGTCAGGAAAAACGGTTGAGAGAACAACAAGATCTATATCGTCAGGTGAAAGTCCTGCAACTTTTAGAGCATCGAGACTGGCATTGGCCGCCATATCACTCGGAAGCTCATTTTCATCACTGATTCGTCTTTCCTTAATACCAGTTCTTTCATAGATCCACTGGTCTGAGGTATCGACAATTTTTTCAATGTCAAAATTGGTGAGAGTTTTTTTAGGAAGATATTTTCCGGTACCTAGGATTTTAGTTTTATATTGCATTTGAGCCTCTTTCATTAGCTTGTGACTAACCATTCAATGAAAAAAACAGTTATTATGCAAGCTAAAATCCGAGAGTTGAGGAACGGAGCAAAGCGGGACGGTATATTATACCTCGTCCTCGCCTTCTACTTCCTCAGATTTCATTGCAATAACTTCCATACCTTTAAAGGTTCCGCAGGAAGGACAAACTTTATGAGGAAGCGTTAGATCCCCACAGTTTGGACAAGACATTGGATGCTTTCTATATAATTTGTGGTGCTGACCAGCTCTTCTTTTGCCTTTTCTTGACACACTGGTTTTTTTCTTAGGAACGGCCATTTTTAATCTCCAAATAGGTGAATTAGGAGGGAAAAATAGGGTAGTTGGGGCAATTTGGCAAGAGAAAGTTCAGGCTTAAGATTTAGAATGTGAACATTGTTCATGGTTCAAATTGGTTCCACACTCAAAGCACAACCCTTTACATTCTGCATCATGAAGAGGCAGTGGATTTAATTCAAGAATTGCGAGTTCTCTAGCAAGTTCTTTAATATCGAGTTGACCTCGATTGTAAAAGTAGAGTTCTCTCTCCTTTTCTTCAACGTAGAGTTCATCTACATCTTCATATTCTTCTCTTTTGGAGTAGCTTTCTTCAAGAATAACGAGGGCAACATCCGCTTGAATCTCTTCTTTAAAGACATCTAGGCACCTAATACAGCTCGCACTGTAGGCTAAATTGAGGGTACCATTTATGATGAGGTGGTCCCCAAGCTCGAAATCTTTTTTTCTCAGGACATCTAGCTCAAAGGAACAATTACCTTTATGCTCATGGTCAATCTCGTAGTGATCGCAGATTTCCTCAAGAATGTTCCCCATCCAAGGAGTGGAATTATCCAAATACAGGGATTTAGGTTGCCCAAAAGGGACCTTAGAAATTCTAAGTAGACCCTTGTCTGAGGGCATTATTTCTGATTTTTTTTCGTTAGCTCTTGTGTTAGTTTCCATAATCATCTTCGTGGGTACCCTTTTAAGTCAAAAAACCACGAAAGAGAAAGAAAAATTAATGGATGAGAAAATATGTAATGCGTCAAAGTGGGTAGTCGTGGGCTTTATGGGCTCAGGAAAGAGCTATTTTACCCAAAAGATCAAAGACATCTTTCCCTTTGTAGATGATCTTGATGAGCTTATTGAACAGGAGGGGGGGAAACCCATCTCTAAAATCATTCAAGAAGAAGGTTTAGAAGCCTTTCGAATACTAGAGGCTAAAACACTTGAAAATTATATTAAAAAGACGTCAAACTTTATGCTCTCCTTGGGGGGAGGTGCTCTTTACGAAAAGACAAAAAGGCTTTTGGATCAAAATAATGTCAAAATCATTTTAATCGATACACCGTTTGAACTTTGCTATGAGCGTATAAAAAATTGCTCAAATCGACCTCTTGCCCAGCGCTCCAAAGAAGAACTTTATAAGCTCTACAAAGAGCGACAACCCTTTTATCAAAAGGCAGACGTCACTTTCACTATTAAACCAAATGCCCACTCTGAAGAGATCAAGGAATTACTTCTAAATCGAGGAATTAGGGCTTAAACTTTACTTTGATATGGAGGAGGTTTTAGTGCAGGAAGCAAGTATTCAAAACAAAGTTAAAAAGACTCAAAAACGACCGAAGGTTTCTCTTGTTGCGGATTTTGATGAGAAACTCGAATCGGCCCTTAAATCGACAGGTTCCGAGGTATTCTTTCTTAGTGATTTGAATGATTTTTGGAGTGACTGTAATAAAAAAGCTCCAAAACTTCTTTTTATCCATGTCAAAAAAATGAGCCACGGTAACAGAGCGCTTAAGGATCATCCCCTTATTCAACAAAATAAAATACCTGTTGTTTTTATTTATGAAAACTCCACTGCCCCTCTACTCTTTTCAACCTATGGGTTGTTTAGCTTAGGTTACCTCAACCTTGATCTGGATAAAATCGGACAACTAAAGGCCATTTTGAATCGGTTTAATCAACTCTTAAGAAAAGATAAAGAAATTCAAAGTTTGAAGAAAGCAGAACTGCAAATGGGCCAGAAAGTTCAAAAAATATTTACGGCAAAAGAAAAGGGAGAAAAACAAAAGTCTTCTTTTGATCACCTTTTTGAAGTAATCAAAGATCTTCCAACTTATGAAAATCTAACAAACTTTGATCAGGCCCTAGAAAAACTTTTAAGTAAATGGGAAATCATAGATACTTTTGGAATCTATACATTAAATGCGACTGGCCAAAAGCTTATATGTCCAACACTCAATTCTAAAAAATATAGAAAGCTTCCATCGTTATGGCTCGGGCAAAAAGCTATCGATGGAATTGAATTCTTTGCTCAGAATATGGCCTCTCAAGTGGCCATTGAAATTGTGGGAGTGAATATTATCACCCTCAAAATTTTGGGTGGACGAGAGTACCCAGATCGATTGGTCTTTCTAAAAGTTCTCGATCAGGAGGCATTCCTAGGGCTAGATTGGCTTGTTCTTGAGGCCTTTCTCTCAGGACTTTTTAGTCGCTATGAACTAAAAAATCATACTCGTTTTACCTCCACTGACCTTGTAATTCAGCCATGGGATTTCCTTACCAAACTAGATGCTCAAAAATGGGATGTCGAAACGGCAGAGAGACTCAGTGTGATTGACCTCAATTTTCACGCCCTCTTTAAACTTGTTGTTGAGATGCCTAAAGTTAAGTTTTTTTGGGGTGAGTTTCTCAATGAGTTTATTTTAAAATTTCAAAATATTTGTAATATTGATTTTCAAACTTCAAGTGTTCAATTAGGACATATTTCTTTTCTCGTCGATCAAGATCTCGGAGGAGACTTTTTTGATGAGATCAAAAAGTTTAGTACACAATTTCCTTACTGGAAGTTTTTTGAAGATTACGATCTTGTTCTTCCTAAAGATATTGAGCCTAATGTAAAGATGGTTCCATCTAGCCCCGCGGCCTATTATAAGTTTATAAAAGAAAGCGATAATGAGATTTAGAACCCGACTTTACGTCAATCTTGATATCTTAAGAGAAAATCATCAAAAGCTTATTGATCTTTCTCCCTCAAGTGAAGTTCTTTTCATGGTCAAGGCAGATGGATATGGTCATGGAATGATTCCACTTGTAAATTTTAGTCACCGGGAACTTAGAATCAAAGAGTTTGGCGTTGCCACAATGGGGGAGGCAAAAACTTTAAGACAAGAGCTCAGGCAAGATCAGTTTGAGGTATACGTCTTTAGTGATATTCAATTTGAAATTGAAAGCTCCCAAGAGCTTTTACTTAATCAAAGAATTCTTCCTGTCATTTCTAATTTTAGGGACCTTGAATTTGTTCTTACTCATTCCTCCTTTAAGAATCTTCCTTTAGTTTTAAAGTTTAATACGGGTATGAATCGGTTGGGACTCTCTTGTTCAAGACTTGAAGAAATTATTCGCTTGTTAAAAGTAAAAGGACGAAAAAGCATCTATCATTTGATGAGTCACTTTTCTTCGGCATCCCTCGATATCCATAATAATCAAAATCAAAGACAGGCAAAACTCTTTTCAGAAATTAAAAAAGAATTTCAGTCGAGCGGTATTTCTATAGAAAGAAGTTCTTTGGCCAATTCAGGCTCTATTGAACAAAACTTTGCTCTTCAAGAAACTCATATTAGGCCTGGTCTGATGATGTATGGTCCAACTAGTTTAATTCCTAAGCTAAGAGAAAACTCAAATTGGGAGGGACAGATTGTCTCTCGTTTGGAAACTTATATTATTAGTGTTTTTGAAGTGAATAAGGGTGATCCTATTGGATATGGAGCAACCATTTGTCCCGAGGATGGTGTGATTGCCATCATAGCTCTAGGTTATGGAGATGGATTTTCTACCAGATACCAGGGAGCGACTCTTGAGTATGCCGGTCATGAAGGTAAGGTATTCGGTAGGGTCAATATGGATATGACTCAAATTCTTTTTAAGCCTGAAGCGCTCAAAGATTTGAAAGTTGGTGATAAGTTTGAAATTTGGAACCATAAGCCTGAAAAGATACTCAACTTTTCTGATCAAACAAAAACCATCCCCTACGAGCTCTTCTGTCAGCTCACAAGTCGCGTACCTCGAGTTTATGGTTTAGAATAAAGAAGACATTTAATCTCAAGGAGAAAGAGATTTGGAAAATTCCATAACTGGAATGATAGAAAGATTTGGTCGAAATATCGTACTGAACCTTAAAGAACTAGGAAAATTCTCTTCTTTTGGAATGAAGTTTTTCTATTGGTCTGTTCGCCCTCCCTTCCGAGTGAGAAACATTTTTTCTCAATTTGTTTTTATTGGAAATAAAAGCCTTTTTATTATTTGTCTATCCGGGGCCTTCACTGGAATGGTTATGGCCTATCAGACTTATTTTGGTTTTAAGCTCATTAATGTAGATACTTTAGTGGGGCCTATTGTCTCGATCACGCTTGCTAAAGAATTAGGGCCGGTGCTTTCAGGTCTTATCGTTGCCGGAAGAGCAGGTGCCGCGATGGCAGCTCAAATCGGAAGTATGAAAGTAACAGAGCAAATTGATGCTCTTGAAGTTATGGGGATTAATGGAATTCAGTTTCTAGCGGTCCCCCGAATTATTTCCTCATGTTTTGCTCTCCCTATCCTGACAGCTATCTTTCAATTTGTAGGCAATGTTGGTTCTTACATTATTGGAACTAAAGTTTTAAATATTGATGAAGGGATTTATTTTTCTAAGCTAAGTGAATTTATGTACATTCAAGATATGTGGCAAGGCCTGATAAAGGCCTTTTTCTTTGGATTCTTAATTTCTTTGATAGGAACCTATTTTGGATTTCAAGTTCAAAAGGGAGCAGAAGGTGTTGGGCAGGGAACCAACAAAGCAGTAGTTTGGGGTATGATTAATGTGCTGGTTTGGGATTATTTTCTCACGAGCTTTCTCATAAAGATTTTGTAGGAATAAATGAATACGGTTGAATATAATGAACCCATCATTCAAATAAAAAACCTCACCAAAAGATTTGGTGATCTCACGATATTAGATAATCTCAGTTTTGATATTTATAAAAATAAAATTACAACAATCCTAGGCTTTTCAGGTGCTGGTAAATCTACTCTTCTCAAACATATTCTTGGACTCCTTAGACCAACTGAGGGAAGTATAAATGTTTTAGGTAAGGATCTTAATAAACTTTCTGAAATTGAGCTAAGAGAGTTTAGAAGAAACTTTGGAATGCTTTTTCAATATGCAGCTTTGTTTGATTCATTGAGTGCCTACGAAAATGTTGAGTTTCCTTTGAAAGAGTTCACCAAATTTACAGAATATGAAAAAAGAGAAAGAGTCGAGTACCTTCTTCGTTCTGTTGGAATTAAAGAAGAGTCCTTTAATAAACTACCTTCGGAGCTTTCAGGTGGGATGAGAAAAAGAGTAGGGCTTGCTCGAGGTCTTGCCTTAGATCCTTTCATCATGCTTTATGATGAGCCAACAACAGGGCTTGATCCCATTACAACTAAAATGGTCAACGATCTCATTGTCGATACAGCTCAACGAAATAAAGATCGAGGTATGACTACTCTCATTATTTCTCATGATGTGCGAGCGACGCTTGAAATTTCCGATTTTGTTGCTTTTTTGGATCATGGTAAAATTGTAGAATATTTACCTGCCAAGGATTTTAGAAATTCAGATAATCCGTTGGTTAAGGAATTTGTTAATTTATGAATGAGTTTAAGGTTGGACTTTTATCTTTTGCGGCCCTAGCAGCGATCATCTTTATGTCATTAAAGATTACATCTCAGCAGTCAGGGTTTGGTTCTTATGTAACCTATAGAACGATGATTAAAGACGCCTCCGGAATTTTTCCTAAAACTCCTATTAAAGTTGCAGGTATTAATGCAGGAAAGATTGAGCGAATTGAACTTCAGGCAAATAGTGCTTTGATTACTTTTAAAGTTCTCGAAGAAGTCGTAATCACCGAAGGATCTATGCTGAAAATTAAAACAGTTGGATTTCTCGGAGATAAATATCTCGAAATTCAAATTGCAGATAGCTCCAAGAGACTCGAAGAGATGGGATTTGTGGTAGCCGAACAGGGAGGTGGCTTTGAGGATGTCGTCAAAGATGCCTCTGAAGTTGTTAAAGACGTAAAGGCCATTGTCACTTCTCTAAGGGATACCCTTGCTCCTCAAGGAGAAACAGCTCCCATTAAAAAGATTCTCGATGATTTAAAAACCACTGCAAGTAATGTTAAAGATGCTATGGCATCTCTTAAAAGAATCATGAAAGGAAATGAGCAAAAAATTAATGATGTCATTGATAAACTTCAGAAATTTGCCGCTAATATTGAAGAGGCAACCGACAAGAATAAAGATGGAACTTCTATCGCTAAGCTAAATCTTATATTAGATGATGCTGGAAAGGTTGCGGCAGATTTGAAGAATATTGTACAAGATGTAAAAGCAGGAAAGGGAACCGTCGGAAAGTTGTTGGTTGAAGAAGAGATTGCAGATGAAGTACGAGAAACACTCTCTGGTGTTAAAAAGATTGTTACTAAAGTGGACAATATTCGTACTGAGTTAGCTTTATTCACCGGAGTTAATACTGATGATGGTGGGGAGAGTGATGCGACGTTGAAGATATTTCCAAGCCCTGAAAGATTTTATGAGTTAGGAATGTCGACCTCTGAGTTTGGCCCTGATAAAGAAAATACAACGGAGAGAACGGTTAACGGAGTTAAAACGGTTGAGACGATTAAGTCCACGGATAAAGATACCTATCGCTTTAGTGTTCTACTTGGTCGAAAGATTCAAAACTGGACGATTAAAGGGGGACTGATCGAGTCTTCCGGTGGACTGGGAGTCGATTATAATTTTGATAGAATTGGTACTCGATTTGGGCTTGAAGCCTATGATTATCGAGAAGATATTGGTATCAACTTAAGAGTTTCATCTGAAATTCAGTTATGGAATGTCTTTTATGGTAGAGCAGAACTGGAAGATAGTTTAGAGGATAGTCGAAGTGCGACATTTAGTGCAGGACTTCGTTTCACAGATGAAGACCTTAAAGGTCTAATTGGTTTTTTCTTATAGGATAAGTTTGTGAAAGATTGGCTCATTAGAACAAAACAAAATCAAATTCTGGGTCCCGTAACTCTTGAAAAAATTAAAGAGCTTATAGAGAAGGGTAGTCTAGTTGATAATGATGAAATTTGTCAGGGTAATGGCATTTGGTTTTGGGTGAAAGAAAAAGATCTTCTTAATAAATATGTTTATAAAATAGAAGAGTCTAAACCAGCTGAAAACTTACCCTCAGACGAAGATCTCGAATTTCCTGAATAATCATAATGAAAATATATATTTTCTTTTTCTTCATTATTTCTCACGTATTCGCTCAAGATACTTTGATAAAAAGAGATGAACTTTTTGGCCTAGAAAGTTTTGAAACTTCTGTAGCAACCTTTTCTCCCATAATTACCCTAAAAGGATTTCGATTTGAAAAAATTCAATTAAAAAAAGATCTAGAATGCAAAACGCTTAAGAGTAATGATCTTTTCTTTGCTCTCTTTTTTTCGTCTAAATTCTCACTCTCTAATGACTGGAAAATCCTTTTTGAGAGATGTAAGGATATCTTACCAGGTCGTGCTGTTAATCTCATCATGTACTATAGCGAATTTAAGAATCTTAATCATAAAGGCTCTATTGCAAAATTTAATGATTTAATGGCAAGTTTTAGAAGCAAAACGCCAAAAAACTTTAAAAGCAAAAGAAACTTCTTACAAAAGGTAGAGACCCTTCCAAATGGATTTTTACAACACCTTCTTAAAGCCTATCTTGCTTACCAATGGGATAATAAGGATTGGGCAGAGAGAGAGGTTCGAAAAATTTTAAATACGGATCTCAATAAAATAGTTTTTGAAGTGGATATTAAAGATGAAAGAGCAGGTGAGGAATACATCGGGCATCTTTCCTTTATTGTGGATGAAATTTTAAAAATTGAAAAAGGAAAAGGTCTCTCAGGGCCGCTTGTTCATTTTATTAACTTTCTCTCTATGAATAATCGCTTTGATGATTTGATAAAAAAGTATGGGATCAACTGGTCCTTACAAGAAATGCGAATCCTTGCTAAGGATTATACTCTCGGAGTAAAAAATATTGGTTTATGGTTTTACCTATTAGGAAAAAGGGCGTTTAGACTAGAAGTTCTTAATTATCTAGGCGAGTATTTTAATGATTCTTATTTCAAAAGAGATCTCGATCAATATGGGTGGCTTTTACAGTATTATAGACCAACAGATCCTCAATTTAGAGAGCGCTATATTGCTGAGATTCTCAAGGCCCATAAGAAAAATGGGTTATATTCCCAGAACCTAAAAATTAGACTTTTGCAGGTGGATGATTTTAAGAAAAAACTTATTCAAACTGAGCCCGAGTATACTAAACCCTTATTTATTCAAAAAAGAGGTTTCTATAATCAAATGGTTAAAGAGGGGAAATCCCTTGATTTTGCTGTCTACCAACTTCATTTACTTGGTGAAAGAGGTTTGAAAGTCTTTAGAAACTATTAAAAAGGTTTCAACTTCCTTTAAAAGTTTGCTAGAAATCTCATGGGAGCATTGCATAATTAATTCCAAAAGGAGCTCGCCATGCAAACTAATTTAAATTCAACAATAGATTATGTCCAGCCAGATTTTTATCGCTTTAATTCAGACAGCTTGAAATTAGTGGAACTTGTTTTTTCTAAGGGACGAAGAGAGCACTATGACCTTGTTGCCGACTTTGGTAGTGGCTGTGGAATTCTTGGAATAGAGCTTTCACAAAAGAACCTTTCTTTTACAAAGATGGATCTAATCGAATATCAAAGTGAATTTTACTCTTTCATGAAAGAAAATATTGCTCTTTTTGGTAAGGGAGACATAGTGCCCTTGATTAAAAATTATTATCGAGTGAATAAAAAATATGACTTGATCGTAAGTAATCCACCATATTTTAATCCTGATCATAATCGAATAGGTGAAAATGAGGCAAGAAACCTGTGCCGATTTGGAAATATGGCGGACTTTTTAGAGCTCATTCAAAAAAGCTTAAAACCAGGTGGTGAGGCCTTCGTTCTTGCCTCTAGAGAAGAGAAGTTTGAAATTCCTTTTGAAAAATATGAAGAGATTTCTCTTCATAAAAAGGTTTCCCTATTTCACTTTTGTTTGGATGAAAAGACTGAACAGTAGTTCTTTGGTCTGCGCATCCTCAAAGTGAACTTCGAGCTCTTCAAACTCTTTTCGAAGTTTTTTATATTCTGGGCTATGTGGGTGTAGAATGTCCTTTGACTTTTCTTCTTTAGGTTTAAATTTTTGTACCTGCTCAAATTTAGTTTTGAAAAACTTTGCATTAACCTGAAAGCGAAGGGATTTAATCCCTCTTCCTAAATCAGGAAACTTCCTTTTAATTTTTTCGATAATCTCTTTTTCTAAAAAACTTAATTGTTGAGAGAAAACAGGATGATCAGAGAGGATCGTCAGAATTCGATCATTATTTTTTAAGGGAAGAGTATGAGTTGATATCTTAGGACCCACAATATCCGACCATGAATAAACCAAATCGAGGAAGTTGAGCACCGTGTCTGATCGCTGCTTTTTAAAGCTCGAGCGCTTCTTACTTGGCTTAACTCCCAAAATATCAGATAAAGACCTTAATGACATGCAATGTCTCTTTACTATTTTTTCCCCAAAAGAAGCTCTTATGCTAATAATGAGGTATGAAATTTTCCCTAATCTTTCTTTTACTCTTTGTTTCCTGTGCAGGCTATCGCTTTGACCGAAGCACCAACCCTTTTGAGCAATATGATATTCAGTCCGTTTCAGTACCGATGTTTATCAACCACTCAAGTCTCGCCCATATTAGTGGGGTTTTTACAAAAGAAGTATTCGCATTGCTTTCTAAGTACCGCGACCTCAGAGTCTCTCCAGGAAACCCTGGTGGTCAAGATGCAGTACTCATCGGCGTTTTGACGAGTGCAGAAAGAAGAAAGGACCTTTTCGAAGTGACCTCCACCACCTTTACAGAAGATGCAGTGCAAGGCTCACTTGGGGAAAGAAAACCCCTTTACCTCCCTCAAACTCTGCAATATGGAGTGAATTTAAGACTCATTTTAATTAAAAACCCACTGAAAAAAGAAATCGAGCTTATGACATCTTCTTTAGGAAAAGTTGTTCCGAAAACAAAAAAGATTATCTTCAATGAGCAGCTCTCTTTTACGCAAAGCTATTCACAGAAAATATTTGATAATCTAACCCCCGATAGTGGTGGAGTCGTTAATTTTACAAATAACTTTGGTAACTTTGAACGAAGCCTAGAGGATCTCGCCAAAGAGGCCTCAAGAAGAATAGAGCAGGAAATTTTTAATGCATTTTAATTTTAGTCCTTGGGACTTTTTTTCAAAACAACCAAAATTTCTCTATAAAGAAGAGCTCGGTCTATATGGCCTTTACTGCCAAGATCCTTACTTTTCGCGCCTTGCTCACCTTAAGCTCAAATCAGCACTTCAAGATAAGATCAAAGTCGTTTTAGGAAGTGAAGTTACTGCCGACTGGATTGAAGATCAGTTTATTAATACGGGGCTATTTGCGAGTTCAGAGCCTATTCTCGTTCTTATGGCAGAAACCATACCGGGGCCCTCTCAAGAGCTGTTTCTTCAATATCAAATTGACTTGAAGGACCGGCTTGTTCTCTTTTCTTTCACAGGAAAGAGTGGTTTTTTTGATAAGCTGAAAAAGAACAAAGAACGAATTCTAACAGGTTGTCTGCATTTGACCAAC
>CBDUBC010000087.1:0-12966 GCA_965365285.1 uncultured bacterium | reverse complement strand
TTTTGATGGCTCGTTAACTGGCACTGGTCTAAATCTTCGATCTAGAGCGGAGTCATTCATTATATATTTTTGGTATTCATCAAGAGTGGTAGCACCAATACAGTGTAGATCACCTCTTGCCAGGGCGGGTTTAAGAAGATTGGCCGCATCCATTGCACCATCTGTTTTACCTGCTCCAACGAGTTGATGGATCTCATCAATAAAGAGAATGATTTCGCCAGCTCTACTTTTTACGTATTTGAGAAGGTTTTGAATTCGCTCTTCAAATTCACCACGAAACTTTGTTCCGGCCATGAGTGAGCCTAAATCAAGAGAATAAACAATCTTACCTCGAAGAACATCGGGAACTTTTCCATTTACAATTTCTCCGGCAAGTCCTTCAACAATGGCCGTTTTACCAACCCCAGCAGGCCCTACGAGAACTGGGTTGTTTTTGGATCTTCGTCCAAGGATTTCCATCACGGCCCTAATTTCTTTGGTTCGTCCGATTACTGGGTCGAGCTTTCCTTTTTCTGCGAGTTCATTAAGATTGGTTAAAAAGGAGGGTATTTCGACCTCTTCTGTATCGGCTTCTTTGAGGTCATTATAATCAATCTTTAAATGGGGCATAATCTGTGGCATAAGCCTGAGAAGGTCTTTCTCCCCAACTTCTTTTCTGCCTTCTTGAATGGCACTACTGGAGGCCTGAGTGAGCCACTGAGACAGCATCGTGGATGGTCGGATTTGTTCAATATTGACAGCATTTTTTGCGGTCGGCTTTTGAGCAATAAAAGACTCCACCATATTAAGGTATTTCTTGAGCGATTTACTTGAATAGGAGGATGGGTTTTTAATGAGACCTATTAGGAGGTGCTCTGGAAATAATTCCAAATTCCTCTTACTTAATGCTTCATTTTGAGCAATATCCAAACTACCTAAAACGACTGAGTCATACTTATTCATCGAACCTCCTAAGGTTTTCCCTACCTATATCTAAGATGGTAGGAGTCCAAAGAAAGTCAAGGTTTAGGTAAAAAATTAATTATTTTAGAACTTTACGCCTACGCCAATTTTAGCGTTGGTTTGGTTTGTAGACTGGCGTTGGCCGTCGGGAAAAGTTTCTTCCACAAAGATGGTTTCAAAAACTATTTCAAAAAGGTAACGATATTCATCCTCATTATTTGTTTGAATTCCAAGCTTAATAACTGGAATCGCCCAGGCCGTACCAGTCGCCACTCTTTCATCAACGACACTTTCATCAAATCCATAACCAATACCAGCTGAGGCGTAGATATTATTTTTGGAATCAACGAATCTAGGGAAATTGTAATTGATTTCTCCTATGGCCATCCATCTGGTGGTAGGAATTTCTAGAGCAGGATCCTTTAAGGTCTGTATTTCTCGATCATACCTTAGACCTGCACCCCAGCTCAGTAGGCGATTCCAATCTTTTTCATAGAGAAGTTCTATATGGTATCCTCTTCTGGTCGCATTAATTTTTTCATCTGTATCCGATAGGGATTCTGCGATGGTTTCTGTAAAATGACCTTTAAACTTAAAATAAGTTTGAGGTTTAAAGATAATGGCCTCCATTCTCTCCCTTAGTAGTGGGACCTCATTATGAATATTCATCACATTATTACTGAAGACAACAAACTCTTCTTTAACGAAGGGAACTTTCGCGAATTTATCACTGAGTTTCCAAAGGGAAAAATTTCTGGAGACTTCAATGGCCCTAGCGGCGAGTGAAATATGCTCCGTTGTAAAAAGGGACTCCTGGCCAATTTGAATTCCTTCTTTGGCACCAAAAGAGATAACGAAAGTTCTCTCTTCCTGTGAAACAGTGTTAACCACTGTAACTTTTTCGACAGCAAATGCGTTCAAGGAAATGAGAAGAAGAACAATGTATTTCACTTCTTTATTGTAACAAAAATTTGAGAAGAAAATTTGGCATAGTAACGCTTTTGCCTTTTGTTGCCCAAATTTTCTGACAATTTTTAAAATGGAGTAAAAAAAACAAGTAAACGAGAGATTTACAACCTCCCGAATTTAATGAGTTTTTCCATATAGGGGGAAAAGCCTGATCAGTGCCGTGTGATAATGATGAATGTTAAAGATGTGGAAGCGCTAGCTCGATAGGTTGTTAAGGTAAGACTTTAAAATAATTATGGAAAATCTGAAGCTCAATGTTGTAGTTGTATTCCTCTTGGCCACATTTCTAGGCACCTCTTGTGTGCCTGTGGTTCAAGATGGGGTAACCACCAAGCAGGCCGACTGTGAAGACGGGAAATCCTTTAATCCTGTTTCTCGAAAATGCGAGCTTGGAGTCCAATCTACAGACACCATTCGACCAAGTACCAAAACCATCTATCTCGTAGAGGATGATGAAGAAAGAGAGATTTTCCTAGAATACAATAGCCCCTCTAAATCCTTTGCTCTTGATTGTTCTGTGAAGTCTATTTCTCCTGAAATCAATAATGGAAATTCCTTTTCTCCGGTTTGTAATTGTGTAGGGGGCAGATGTAGTATTAAGCTGAAGCCGATAGCAAACTTTAGTGGTGAGAGAGGACTTATATACAGTGTCACTGATCCAGATGGAGAAAGTCCTGATTTTGCAGCTAGAGTAATTGTTTCCCCTGTAAACGATGCTCCATTTTTTAGTGCAAATCCTCTAACCTTTGCGACAGATGAAGATGTTCCCTATGTAGGTAATTTCTCTGCTTATGTTACTGATATCGATTCAACCTCTTTTACTTATGAGCTTCTCACCGTTCCAAATCAGGGTGGGAATATTTCTCTAAACATGTTTACGGGAAGCTTTACTTATACTCCACGTAGTAACTTTTTTGGAACGGAAACCTTTGGAGTACGAGTTCTTGATGATAAAGGTGGTTTTTCTGAAGAGACAACTATTAATATGAATGTTCAAGGAGTAGATGACGTTCCTACCGGAGTTAATAGTCAAATTATGGTAATGGAAGATACCATTAAAGAAATTAATCTTAATTTCACTGATGTAGATGGAGACTTTCCGCTTGGTGGAGTAGCAGGTTGTACCATAACCAATACGGTAAATGTGGCCATTGTTGAAGATTGTAGCTGTTCGGGGCTGGTTTGTTCAGTGAAGGTTAAACCTATCGCAGATTACTACACTTCCTACACGAGCAGTAATATTTCTATCGCCGGAAAAGTTTCTAGTTTTGATTATATTATTAACACAGGAAATGGGTCTTCTCCTTCAAGTACGGTGAGTCTAAATGTTACTCAAATCAATGATGTCCCTGTTCCTTCTCCTATGACTGTAATTGGAAATGAAAGTAAAACAAGTCAACCAGTAAGTTTTAGCTTTACTCTACCAAGATCTTTGGATCGTGATGACCATGACAGCGCAGACAATGATTTTAGTTATTCCATTGTGGAAATGCCAACCAAAGGAACACTTTCCGATTGTTTGGGACTTTCCGGATCGACAGGTCCCCAGGATCTAGATTGTGTCTATTTACCTTATGATGGAAACTCCACGAAAGAGGCAAGTGCAACTCAAAAGGCTAATATTACAATTCAACAAATTAAATTTGAGGCCGTCGAAAGAGGAACCGTCTTTGAAAGATATAAGATTCTTTTTAAAAATAGCCTAATTTCCAATGAAGAGGAATTTGTTCAGCTTGTTGGAGATACCATTGAGGTTAATATTAGAAATAGTACCTCACTCAAAAGTAGAGTTAGAGACCTGTTTAATTCGGACCCAATTATATCAAAGCTTGTTAATGCAAGTCTAGAAGGTTCAGATGGGACCGTTATCGCTTTTAATACCGCCGTTCCTCTTGCATCTTCTGATTCTGAGTATGATTTTTTTACTTACAAATCGAATGATGGATACAATAATGGCCTAGGTGGAAATGATCCTTACGGTAGTAGTGATTCTAATTCTCCACATGGACTTGTTTCAATAAATATTACCCCTCAAAATGACCCTCCCTCAGTTTGTGAATTTTCAACATTTAATGATGCTCAGGAATGTGGTCTATTGGGATGCTTTGGTGATTCCGATCCACTTGGTCTTAATGATCCCTTAAAAAAGGTTGTACCAAGCAAAGATGGTCTTATTTATTATGACGTCGAGACAAGCCTTTGTTGGAAATCAATTGGTGGTACATGGGAAGTTGTAGCCTCCTATATAGGAGATAAGGCCATAAATGAAAAAGATATTGTCGTTATAGACACTCTTGTAGTTGATGAGGGGGGCGGTGACCCTGCTGAAGATAGTGAAAATGTTTTTATTACGAAAATTGAAAGTTCAGATTCAAACCTCATTCCTATCGAAAATATTCGTTTTTTTTACAAAGGGAGTGAAGTTATTCGCGGCAGTGATATTGATGGTGATAGTGTTTTTGATTATGCCATTGAAGGTGGAGATAGTAGTGCCTCTACTGATCTTTATGCACTTATTACTGAAATTACACCACAGGGTGGATTAGCTGGAGAATCTACCATCACGATTACTTTTAAAGATAGCAATAGTATAAATGATGGAACCGGAGAATCTACAGTCGTAAGCTTTAATATTCTTGTCAATAATGTAAGTGCACGTCACCTTGGATGGAAAAATGTGCGCGCACAGGGGAATAAGGTTAATCGCTTCGGTATTATCGTTAATGATAACTCGCGAACAACCTGCACCTATAGTGAAACAAAATGTAATTCAAAAAATAAATGTATTGGAACGGCTTCTCCTATGGGATCTGTGATTCCTGATGAGATGAATGCTATCTATTGGGATTCTGTCAATAAGAAGTGTTACCGCTCAACAGGAACGACAAACACCAGTTGGGAGAGTTTCCAGATCAAATGTAATGTAAGTCAAAGTGAGATTACACCGGAGTGTAAAAGTATTGATATAGACGGAGATGGTGATAGTGAAACATCTGCGAGTTGTGTCTTTCACGATATGAGTGGAAGCTCTTTTGAAACTTTTACTCCGTCCAAAGCGAATAATTATTATTACGATAAATCTAACAAAATATGTTATCGGTCACGAAGTACTAATCAAGGTGATTTAGAAGCCTATAAAGGTACAAGTGAATTAAGTATTGAGTGGAAGCAATTTGAGATTAACGGAAATGGTACCGTTACTGGATTTAATGTATATAGAAGAGCAGCGGGAGAAGAGTTTAACTATGATTTTCCGATAAATAGAAATGTGATTAGTTCCTCTTCTCAAATCTTTGTAGATAATGGTGAAAACTCTAGAATTGCTCCTGTGCCTAAAACGGTTTATTACTACGAAGTTTGGCCTCTCATTAGACCGGCCAATGCCTCTGTGAGCATTCCTACTGACTCCTCTGAAATTTTTAAAACAATACGAGTCGTTGCTCCACCTGATAATATGACCTTTGTGCATCGATGGATTGTGAATCAAACAATCTGTAGCCTCATGCAGCTGGATTCATTGATTGAACCAACACTTGACTTTAGTTGTGAATATATTGGTCCAGGTGAAAGTTATGGACCCAATATAGCTCTTGATAATGGTCGCTATGACTTAGGAAGTGATCTTCTCGTGGATACTTATGAAGCGGCATGCCCTTATTCTGAAACTCCAAGTTGTGATACTTTAGATGGGTCTTGTATAGGTATTAAAGCTCCATCAGGGCTTGTAAATGGTCTTAAGAATAGTATTTATTATGATCGTGGAAAAGGTGACTGTTATTATAATTCAGATGGTGGAAACAATTGGATTAAAATTAATGGTACAAATGGCCCGGCCGTCATAGCCGATCACCGAAAGGCTCATTCACCTCTTCTCGTAAACTTTTCTCAGGATGATGCGGCCAATTTTTGTAAGAATACAACTAGAAACGTTTCTGGAATCTACGGTGTTAGCTCAAATCAGGTTTCTCAGCTACCTTCAAGAAAGCATCAAATTGCTTATAGTCTTTGGAATGATAACCTCTCGGACACTCAAATCCAAAACCTTGAATTAGGACTTTCTCTTAATGCAAGTCCTAAATGTAATACCTCAAGTGCTAGTGGACTGGAGTTTAATTATAGTGATGTTCCTGTGCCTGATAGTGAAACCTTTTATAGTGTAACCGGTACTAAGACCTCTAATATTAGAAGCGTGATGAGTGGTTCGCGAAAAACTAGTGACTGTGCTTCGAGGTTTGGGGTTCAGGATGCAGTTGGAAATGTTCAGGAATGGGTATTTGAAAGGCTCTTTTGCAAAGACTTTGGTTTTTGTGAGGGTGTTGCTGAAAAGGATGTCGATACGAATACATGGGAGTTTTGGTATCCAGGGGTCTTTGAGAGTTTACCTCGAGAGACGTCCTCTTTCTTTCTAGGTCCTTTAAATGCTGGCCAAGATTTTCTTGTGGCCCCTACAGATCCCTCTACTATTTTTACCAACCATAACGATAGGGCCGAGGCGACTGGATTTATGGTCTACAGAACGGATGGAATTCGAGGGCCGTGTAATGATACTAATGGTGATGATATTTGTGATGGCGCTATGACTGCCTGGGATCTTCAAGATCAAACCTATGGAGCAGGTAGATTTAATATTCCCATGGGATTACCCATAAATATTGATTATACCAAAACGGTTGCGGTGAACTCAAACACCAAAACATCTGAGATTGGTCCTAGTTCAGGAATTACGGCAAGCCAGCTAAGACAAGATCGAGTTTCATTTAATACGGCCCAAATCTTCTCTGAAAAAGAATATTGTGGAGGAATGACAACAGGTGGCGATTACGTTGATGGGAACAAGGCGGGAATTTGGAATTTTAATATTCTTCCTTGTAGCGAGACCTTTCATCATTATCTTAACCTTGGGCAGATAGCGTTAAAATCTAAAACCTCTAATAATAGCTTTAGTATAAAATATATCACTTACGAAGGAAGCTCCATTGACGACATCACCAGCTGTACGGCCTCAGGGGGAGCTGCCTGTTTTGGCGTTTCTGGAAATACTGTGAGAATTGTTGTACCTGCTAAATTTGTGAATTCCACGCCAGTTGGAATCTCTGATTCATATCTTTATAAGGATCTCGTATTCGATATGAATAATAATGCTTTTGTAAGTAATATTTTAACCTCAGTGATTTCGGGTAATGGAAATCAACAGGTTGAGTCTCTAGGAGTTACAGTAGATTCGATCATCCCACAATCGATCGATTATCCATCTAAGTCTGTTCGAATAGGTTTTCGATGTGTAGCACCGATATTGGAATCAAGTTTCGCAGAGCCTTAATTGGTTCTCCAAGTCTTTTCACTAACCTATGAGTGTGAAATAGTGTGTTCATGAAGCACGATGGAAAGGTCATTAGTTTTTTGAATCAAAAAGGTGGCGTTGGTAAAACAACGATGGCCTTTAATACTGCACATGCTCTTGCTGAAAAAGGATATAATGTTCTTTGCATTGATATGGACCCCCAAGCAAACTTAGGTCTTTTATTTAATGTGGAGGTTCAAGGGGATTATCATATTCATCACCTTCTCATAAATTCACTCAGAGAGCTTCGAGCGATTCATTCTCCTATTATTTATACCGACGTCATTAAGACAGTGGGAAAAATCGATTTAATTCCAGCGGGCAATGAGCTCTCTGGTTTTGAGTTAACGGTTGCAGGAATTAATTCTCCAAGACAGTTAATTTTAAATAGGTTCATAGAGTCCAATGCACTAAAAGCGATCTATGATTATATCGTGATAGATGGTCCTCCTACACTCGGACTTTTAGTGGTGAACATCCTTTGTGCTAGCGACGGTCTTTTAATTCCATTTAAGGCCGATGATTTCTCAAAAAAGGGATTGAATTCTTTCTATGATGTCCTCGCACAAATAGAAGAAATGGGGATCACGAAAGTTCCGGAGATTATCGGACATATTCCTAATCTTTTAGATCGGAAAAGAAAACAAGAGACCAAAGATTTGAGAAATATACAAACTAACAGAAGTGAGGCCCGATATTTTGGTCCTTTTTACAATAGGGCCCAACTAGTAAAGAGTTTAGGCGAGAAAAAATCTGTTTTTGAGTTTAAACTTAAAGAGTTTGATGAAATTAGAGGGCAGTTTCAAGAAATTGCTCATGGAATAGAGGAGTGGAGTCATGGGCAAATTCAATAAAAATCCTTTATTTGTGGTTCAAAAGGATACAGTTGAGGAAGTAGAGAACTTTTTTGAATATTTTATAAAAAAAATGGGATTAGAGCCTGTAACTCGCTTTTTAGAACAAATTCTTTCTTTAATTATGGATAGTGTGAAGGATTATCCAACTTTTATGGTCGTGCAAGGCTGGCTTGAGCAGTTTATTCAAATTCTTGATGGTCTAGTGGGGAACTTTGATTCATCTTTTCTGAGCTTCATTAAACAAAATATCTTGAGAAAGGCCTAAAAACTTTTAACGAATTCTTTATTAAATTCCGATACTTTGAGTAATGGAATGGAAAAAGTTTCTTCATCATTTTAAAACCAGACAAGGATTTGTTGCCATTATTGGAGTCCTTACACTTTCGGGACTTTTTTATTTCCTCACGTCTTCTCAATTTGCTCAAACTCAAAATCAAATTTCTCTTCTTGAAGAAAAAAACCATGGTCTAGAAGAGAAAATTAAAACTCTTGAAAAAGAAAAAAATATTTTTAGTGCGAAGGCAGAGTTTTTAGAAAATCAATTGATGTCTCAAACCAACGAAAAAGGTGAAATGTATAATCAAGGACTAAAGCTTCAGGAAAAAGTTGAAATGCTTGAAAAAGAAAATCAAGAGCTTTCTAGGAAATATGCAAACTTTAAAATCACCTATGAAAAAATTCAAAAAGAAAAGCAAATTATGGGAGAGGAAGCCTACAGTCTAAAATTTAAACTAGAAAATCAAGAGCGCTTCTCTCGTCAAATCATGTCTGAAAAAGATCGGGTTATGGAGGAACTTCTCCAAGAAAAAAAGAAAAATCAAGGTCTTGAAATGGTTAAGGGTGAGCTTGAAAATAAGCTTAGTGATGCTGGACAAAAACTTAGAGAAATGAATAAGAATTACCTGAATGCCAAACAATCCAATCTTGAGTTGTTAAGTACCATCGAGCTTATTAAATCAGATAAGAAAAACCTAGAGAGTAAAATTAGTTACCTTAAATCTAGATTAGATAAGGCGAATAGTGGGTATGAAGATCTTGGTCTTAAAAAGAATGAACTTGCAAACAAAAATGAATACCTTAGTTCTCAATTTGATATTCTAAAAGATGAAATCAATCGTTTAAAAATTGAAAACGAAAGACTGGTTAATAATTCCTATTCTTCAAATTATATTCTCCCGGTTTCTAGGCCAAAAGAAAAAAAGAAGGTTCCTCAGTTAGCAAAAAAAACAAAACCCGTTTCTAAAAAAATGGTGGAAACGAAAACTCTCACACTAAACGATGATGATCTTAATCTGGCTTCGCAAAAAGATCTTTTTGATCGAATGAGCTCAGCTCCGGCGAGGTTACCAACCTCTGAAAAAGCTGAGGACAATGCTGAGAGCGAATATAAGAATAAACTTGCTCTCAAAATTAAAGATGCCCTAAGAAAAGTAAGTTCCGAATTTGATACAGATGAAGACAGTGTCTCGGTTACCCTTCAGCTCGGAAAAGGCCTATTTTTTGAAAAAAATAGTGATCGACTAGGGCCAGAAATGAAGCAAAAACTTATTGAAGTTTTTAATGTATACACCAAGGCCCTATTCACCGATGAGGATATTGCGAGTTCCGTTGAAAAAGTGATTGTTGTCGGTCATGCAGGACCTATTTTAAATGGCCTATTTGTCGATCCTAATAATGAAAGTACAACGGGCTTTATTTATAATAAAAATCTGAGTCAAAGTCGGGCCAAAAATATTGTAGACTGGCTTAAAGAAGTAGATGCGGAATCTATTTATGCTCTCGATCAATTGATTGAAAAAATTGAATTTGTAGGTGAAGGAGTAAAAAATCCCATTTTAAAAGATCAAAATAAGATCTTACTTCGTAAAAAATATGGAAGAATTTCTTCCCATTTTTATAACGATCCTGAGTTGGTGAAAACACCCGGGTGTGGCATATTTAGTTGTGTTCAATCCAGAAGGATAGAACTTCGAATCAAGTTTTCAGAGGATTCTGGTGTGATAAAAAAAGCACTAGAAAAAGTTTCTTTACCGAGTTCTTAATAACTTTTTCTTTTTAGTCTTTTGGATGATGATTTCTTCCGAGTTGGGAGGGAATTGTCTGTAAAAAGATTGATTATTTTCGATTTCTTCTAAAAGTGAATTGGGATCCACTGGTTTTTTTTGGATGCCGGATTGGGTGAGAGAAACTTCGTCTTTATTTTTACTTTCACCGAAAAAAAAGATGGGCGCTTTAGCTGAGTTTTCTAGGAACTTCATTTCTTTATGTAACCTATTGAAATCGAGGTTTGCTGCGTTAAGTCCTAGGCTAAAACCGAAGAAAAAGAAAAAGCTTAAATTTTGCATATTTGACCAAATGTGTTAGTAAACTATCCCTAGATTCTATTATAGAGAATAATTTGTGGAATTAAATAAAGATCTTCTTCTTTCTTCTTACGATTTCCTTTTGGATAAGGAGCGTATTGCCATAAGACCACTCTCGCAAAGATGCCAGAGTAAACTTATGGTTTATGATCTACCCCAAAAAAGGGTGAGTCATATGGTTTTTGAAAATCTTGTACAGCTTCTTCCTTCAGACTCCATCCTGGTTCTCAATCAATCTCGAGTTCAAAAGGCAAGACTTCTTGGCCAAAAAGAGACAGGCGGAAAGGCCGAAGTTTTTATCGTTGAATACGATGGTAAAATGGGACGAGGGCTCGTTAAGTGTAGAGGCACAAAAAGGGTAGGCGATCGTTTTCTCTTTGGTCCTTTTGTAGCAGTCATTAGTAAAGTTATGGAGGGAGAATTTATTCTCTCTTTTAATCAAAATGTTAAAGAGATTCTCGACACCCATGGAAAGCTACCTATACCTCCTTATATTCGTAATGGGGAATCCGATGAAGCCGATCATAAAGACTATCAAACCGTCTTTGCTAAAGAAGAAGGAAGCGTCGCCGCTCCAACGGCAGGTCTTCATTTCACTCCAGAAGTGTTAAAAAAACTAGAGGATAAAGGCATTGAAATTGTCTTTGTTACCTTGCACGTTGGTCTAGGTACTTTTTCACCCATTAAAAATGAAAAGATCACGGAACATAAAATGCATAGTGAAAGGTTTTTTATAACAAGCTCAGACGTTCAAAAACTAAATGCCGCTAAAGAAAATCAGAAAAAGATTATTGCTGTTGGAACAACGTCTCTTCGAACCCTAGAATCGATCTATAATCACCAAACTAACCGTTTTGATTTTGATGGCAGTGACTTTAAACAAACGGATATCTTTCTTCATCCAGGGGTTGAGGTTGGCTCTATCGATGGACTTGTTACTAATTTTCACCTACCCAAATCCTCTCTACTCATGCTTGTTTCTTCTTTAATAGGTCGAGAAAAATGCTTAGAACTCTATCAACAGGCCATAAAAAAAGAATACCGCTTCTTTAGTTACGGAGACGCTATGTTTATCTCGAGGTTTTCATGTATCAACTAATTGCAAAAGACGGACAGGCAAGAGCTGGAGTTCTTGAGCTGGCGCATGGCAAAGTTCAAACACCCGTTTTTATGCCAGTAGGAACACGTGGAACGATTAAAGGGCTCTGGCAAGAAGACATGGAAGACATGGGCGCCGAAATTATCCTTGGCAATACCTATCACCTCTATCTTCGTCCAGGTCATGAACTCATTGAAAAAGTAGCGGGAGATCTACACGGTTTTATGAATTGGGATCGACCCATTTTAACAGATAGCGGTGGTTTTCAAGTATTTTCTCTAAACGATCTCAATAAGGTCAGTGAAAAAGGTGTGAGTTTTAAAAGTCATCTTGATGGCTCCATCCATATGCTTAGCCCAGAAAAGTCTATGGAGATTCAAAAGGCACTGGGAAGTGATATTGTTATGGCCTTTGATGAGTGCCCAAAACTTCCGGCAACCAAAGAAGAGCTTCGAGAAAGTATGGAGCTCACGCTACGTTGGGCAAAAAGATGTAAGGATTCTGAACTTCGTGATTACCAAAAGCTCTTTGGAATTGTTCAAGGAGGTCTTCATTTTGACCTCAGAAAAGAGTGTACGGAGCGGCTTGAAGAAATGGATTTTCCAGGTCTCGCCCTGGGAGGACTCTCTGTTGGTGAAAAAAATAGTGAAATGAGGGCCTTTTTAACCAATTTTGTGCCGCATATGCCCGAAAAAAAGCCACGTTATCTTATGGGAGTAGGAAAGCCCCTTGATGTTCTAGAAGGAGTAAAGGCCGGACTAGACATGTTTGACTGTGTGCTTCCAACAAGAAATGCTAGGAATGGTCAAATCTTCACTAAATACGGTCCTCTTAATATTAAAAATGAACGATTTAAAGAAGATACACAACCATTAGACCCAGATTGCTCATGCAAGGTGTGTAAGCGTTATTCGAGAGCTTATATAAGGCACCTAGTCAATGTGGGGGAGTATCTTGGTGGACAGTTGTTAACCTATCATAATCTTTACTTTTATTTAAATATGATGAGAGAAATTAGAGTTGCCATTTTGAACCAATCATTTGACGATTATTATCATAAATTTTATAAATGTTACCTAGAATTAAGATGGGGCAATAAGTCCTAATCTATTAAAGAGGTACTATATGTTAGATTTTATTTTTACTCCTGCTTTCGCAGAGGGGACAGCCAATGCTGCCGGTGCGGCACAACCAAGCCCATTTGCTAGCTTTTTTCCATTTATTATCATCTTCATGATTTTCTATTTCCTCATGATTAGACCTCAAAAGAAAAAGCTTGATGAAGAAAAAGCGCTCATTGCTGGTCTCGCTAAAGGTGATGAAGTTTACACGAAATCAGGAATCATCGGAACCATCTATGGTCTTACTGACTCTGTGGTTACTCTTGAAGTTTCT
>CBDUBC010000086.1:0-13197 GCA_965365285.1 uncultured bacterium | reverse complement strand
AAAACGGGGGGAAGTAAAACCAGTGGAATCGATGCTCCTTCAACAGGGGGAAGTAAAACTAGTGGAGTCGATGCTCCAGACGCTCCTTCAACCGGGGGAAGTAAAACTAGTGGAGTCGATGCTCCAGACGCTCCTTCAACAGGGGGAAGTAAAACTAGTGGAGTCGATGCTCCAGACGTTCCTTCAACCGGGGGAAGTAAAACTAGTGGAGTCGATGCTCCAGATACTCCTGCAGCGGGTAAGGACTTTGATGCTAAGAAAATGACTAGTGACGATATGGTCAAAAAATATGGCTCTATTGATAACAATCCAGATATACCAGATGCAAGTAAACAAAAGTTTAAAAATGATGCAGTTGATGAATTCGCTTCAAGACCAACTTATGAGCCTGATCTCGGAAAGAGAAAGAAACCATCAGAAATGACTTTAGATGAACTCGAGTTTGAACGAAGTCAGCTCTATAAGGACGCTGATTCAAAAAGGTTCACTAACCCGGATGATCTAGCAACTTATAAAAAGCGAATGGATGATATCGACTTTTATTACAGTAAAAATAAAACAATGAATGGAATAAAAAACTTTGGGAATAAAGTTATTCAAAAGGGAAGTCAGGGAATTAATGGCCTTAGAGTCCCAGGCGCTATCATTAATTCCATTAATAATGGGGAAGACAAATCGGAGGATGAAGAATCTGATCAAGATGAATCTGATCAAGATGAATCTGATCAAGATGAATCTGATCAAGAAGAATCTGACAAAAATGATGATCAGTCCTACTTTCAAAAAGATAAAGAATTCTATGAAAGTATTGGAAAGATTATAACAGATCCATCACTTCTTAATTCTAAACCTAAAATGACTTTTCAAGATGTGATGTTACTCGATCAAGAGTGGAGAGATCTTCTCGCTGGAAAAATTAGATCTCAATCAATTGATAAAGTCGTTGATATGGAAGAGTCAGGTCTTTTTAATATTAAAAATATCGATCCTCTGGTTAACGTTCTCGACCATATCTTTAGGGCCTCTCGAAAAAATGCAGATATGATTATGAATCTTGCTTTTCCTATCGCTCAAGCTCAAGGAGTTACAGCAGGGGGAGAGGATATTAATTATGATCAGGACAGAGGTGAAGGAAGTGATAAGAATAATAACGTCTGGGATAAGATCGACGGTAAAGATGATAGTGAATATGAAGCAGCTAAGTCCGAAAGAGATAAGGAAAAAGGTAAGCAAGCGGGTATCATGATTGGTGCCGGTGCGGCAGCGGCGGCCGGTGGAATTGGGCTCAGTTATGCTCTTAACTATATTAAAAGTCCTGCCTTTCAACATTTTAGACAATTTTTCACTACTTCTCCAGGGATTAGTGTTCTTGCTGGAATGGGAACTCTTGTAGCAGGACTTAACTTAGGTTTTGTGGTTGAAGAGAAGAAACTTATTGAAAAAAATATCGAAAAAATCCAAAAGATCAAAAAAGGATTTGAAGATGTAATGGGTGGACATTGTGTAGGTAAAAAGGATCGAGAGGATATTAATCAACCGGCCTGTTTTTGCTACACCGAATCTGGAAAAAGAAACCCTAAGAGAACCAACTCGCAGACTTGTAAAAACTATTGGGCGGCCTTTGACTCCTCTCTTTTTAAACCCGCTGCAGATTACAATCAAGGGAAAGGAAAGCAAAGAAAAGGTTGTGTTGCTTTTGATGGACAAATCGATCCTATGTGTAAGTGTCGAGATTACAAGAATCCTAGAGGTAGTGGAAACGCTTGTTACAAGATGAAAATTGATATGAGTCAAATCGGTCCAATTGGAAAGGCACTACCGCTTGGCTCGCTCGGTTCTGCCGTTAACTCGATTACTTCAGACCCAGGCTCTCTTGGAGATCTTAATTATTCTGAGATATCTAGATCTGCGGCATCGGTTCGAGATGCTGGTAAACAGTGGTTAAAGAAATTTAATGATCGTCAAAAATCTCTCGGAAAAAACCCACTCGATCTTTCTCCTCAAGCATTAGGTAAACTTGCAACGCAAATGAAAGAAAGAATGCCCGAGCTTAAGGTTATAAGAGACAGAGCAGATGTTCCTTCTCGTATTTATTACAACCGGCCAGATAAAGTTGGTAAAGAAGTTAAAAAATCTAAAAAGATTAAAAAAGATAGTGATATCCTTGCTTACAAAAATCTTAAAAAAGAAGCAAAGGTCGCCGCTGTAGAGAAGAAGAAAGAAGAGGAAGAGGTTTGGAACTTTGAAAAGACAGGTGGTTCTGAAAAAGCTGAAACCTCTTTAGATGAGTTTAAAGATGAGGAATATGAATACTCTGATTCTGATGCTCAACAGGTTGTGAAAAAAGAGGATGTCAGTATCTTTACTGTAATCTCTCAAAGATATATTCGATCAGGTCTTAAATTATTATTTCAAGATAAGAAGCCTTAACCCGCTTTCTTAAATTCTTCTTTCGATGATGTTTTGGATTTTCGATATTCGTCTAAGGATACAGGGGCCTCAAAAGATTCTTCTTCGAAAAGAATTCTAAGATCTTCGGGTTCTTCTGTTTTCTTAATAGTGCTTAAAATAGAAAGGGAGATCGCTGCCGGAGCGAGCATTAAAAGTATAATCGTAATAAAGGTTGGTACATGACCCGAGTCTCTTGCTACTTCACCTAATAATGCTTGGACGTTGATTTCTTTATTTTCTTCTTTTCTAAAATCAAATCCTTTCGCTTCATCAGGCGCGATTTGTTTTTGTTCTGGTTCAAGTGTGAGGGTTGGCATAACGGCCGGGGCCCTTGATTGAGCAAAAAGTGAAGTTGTTAAAAAAGTGAGGGTAATGATTGTGAAAATTCTCATACATGCCTTTCGGCATTAGGGGCCCAAAGTAAAGTCTGATGCCCAAAAAGCCTTATGACATTATAGTACGGAATTTCTTTTCCATACACCGCGCTAAAAATTACCTACGGAAATTTAAAGGTTTAGCAATGACCAAGTGACATTGTGCTACCAAAAAATTGAGGATTAAATAAAAAGGGTGATTGAAATGGCGATTCCGGCAGGACTCGAACCTGCGACCTACGGATTAGAAATCCGTTGCTCTATCCAGCTGAGCTACGGAACCGCAATGATTTCAACATTTTAGCATTAAAAAGGCTAAAAAAGATCAGAGGAGAATCTATTCTCCTTTGCTTTGCCTGTCAAGAGATAAGAATACATTCTGATAAATGGCCTATTTGAAAGGCTATTAATATATTGAAGGGGATGCCAATACTAAAAAGGTCCCCTAAAAATCTCGAAGATCTAAAAAGCTGTGTGCTTGAAAGCTCAAAGGTTCTTGCTCTCTCATCCCAGACTAGCACCGTAATTTCCTATAGTACGATTGAAAGCTTTATAGGGGAAGATGAGATTAGCCTTATTGATTTAAGTTCTCTCCCTAAAATTATAGAACTTTCTCATAATAGACTTAGAGTGAGTGCGTCGGTGAACTGGAAAGAGGCCAAGGCGTATTTAAGAAGTAAAAATAGAGATCTTAAAACCTATCCCACTGAAGAGCTCGCTTGTATTTGTGCCGGTGCTGCAACTTCAGCAACAGGGGAGAGAAGCTTTGGCTTTGGACCTTTTAGAGATCAGATCCATTCTCTTCAATACCTTGATGTTCAAGGAGAGGTTCATGAGCTTTTTCGAGACAAACAGTTTAGTGAGGCCGAAGGTTTAGTAGATTATCAAAAAGATTATGAAGCTTTTAAAGAGTTTAAAAATGCACCTTATCCTCGTTTAGAAAATGAAACAGATCTTATGATTGGAATGGAAGGTCAGCTAGGGATTATTACGGAGCTTACTTTTGATACGACGGAATTCATTCCTTTAAATTATTTTATCATCCCTTTAGAAAGGTGGGAGAGAAGGGAAGATTCTCTTTTAGAGGTTTTTAAGAAAGTACAAAGTTTTAGAAAAGAAATCATTTCCTGCGAATTTCTTGATTGGAACTCTTTAAAAAACTTCAATAATTCACCCTTTAAAAATAAGGATATTATTGCTCTTGAAATTCGCACAAGTGAGTTGGATTCTGTGGTCAAAAACTTTTTGAGTGAGCTTTCCTTTTTAAATTTGGATGATGTTTTAGAGCTCTCTGAAGGGGCTTATCATGATCTTCGTAAAGGGGTACCTCGTTCAGTTTCTGAGTATATTTCACAAAAAGGGCTTATCAAAAAAGGCACTGACGTTCAGGTAAAGGATGAGTATTTTAAAAGGCTTATCGAAAAGTATAAAAAGGCCTCTGAACTTGGGGAGGATTATGTTCTCTTTGGACATCTTGGGGATGGCCATCTTCATTTTAACTTTCTTCCACAAAAGGGTAACACCTTGAAATGTGATCAATTTCTTAAACTCTTTTATGAAGAGATCTCTCAATGGAATTGTTCTCCTTTTGCAGAACATGGTATTGGTATAATTAAACAGGAGCATATCTTGTCGTTTTTAGGAGATAACCAGTTTAGGATTTTTAAGCGACTTAAAGAGTGTTATGATCTCAATAATAAGTTTTTTCCCTACGGGTTTTTACAATTAGGTTTTAAGAATGCTCAAAGCAAGAGTTTATAAGTCATCGGCAAGAGAATTTGAATGCAAAGTTCTAGAGACAGGTGAATTTATAAAGGCCACAGCGCTTGGTAAGCTTCTCAAAGGTAAAGATACAATTGTCGTTGGGGACTACGTTCTTATTCATGAGGACACTCAGACTGGAGAGTTTGAGATTCATGAAGTCGAGGATAGGGATAATGAAATCTTTAGAATCCTCGTTCGCGAACGAAAAAAGAAAATTACGGCATCTAATGTAGATTATCTAGTGGTTGTTAGTTCCGTTTCCAGACCAGCCTATAAGCAAGGAATTATTGATCGATTTCTTGTTCGTGCTCATCAATGGCAAATCGTACCTCTACTCATCTTTAATAAAATGGACCAATACAAAGAGGATCTCGATCTTAAGTTTGAAAGTGATCGTTTAAAAAGTTTAGGAGTAGATTCCTATGAAGTTTCCTCAAAAGAGTCGAGTTATACTAATCAATACATCAATCTTGGAATGAATGAACTCAAGGAAAGACTCAAGGGAAAAACCTCTCTTTTTCTTGGCCAATCAGGGGTTGGAAAAAGCTCTCTCATTTCCGCTATTTCAGGGCATGAGTATGAACTTAAAACTAAAGAGGTGAATAAATCCGGTAAGGGATCACACACTACAACCTGGTCTGAAATTATCGACTGTGGAGAACTTTCACTACTAGACTCCCCAGGTATTCGCTCTTTCTCTTTAGAGGATATTTTTGTCGAGGACTTAGTGAGTCTGTTTCCAGATATTGAGGAATGTGCGGTTCATTGTAAGTTTCGAAATTGTAGGCATTTAGAGGATTCAAAAGGATGCTATTTCAACCAAATGGACTCTGACGACTACCAGACTAAATTAATTTTATCGCGTTTAGAGTCCTATCAAAGAATCCAAGAAGAGATCGAATCTCGTCCAGATTGGGATAAAAAATACTAATATCTCCAATAGGATATGCTAGAATTATGTTTAGTGGGAGGGGTCATGAGTATTGTAAATATTCTTATCATAGATGATAACAAAGACATTCATAATTCAATTCTTAGGATTTTTAATAAAAGGACCCAAATTGAGAGTGAGCTGTTTGGAGAAGATAATATTTTAGAACCAGACGGTACTCAGTATAACTTTTTCTCTGCCTACCAAGGAGAAGAGGCAGTCGAAGTTTTCAAAAAACAAATAGAAAAAAACAATCCCATAGATCTTGTAATCTGTGACATGAGAATGCCTCCAGGAATGGATGGAAAGGAGACTTTAGTAGAACTCTCTCAGCAAGGGACGCCTATTAAAGGGTTTATCTGCTCTGCCTACTCGGACTATTCCATTGAAGAGGTTATTAAGCTTCTACCATCTGAATCAAATGTCGACTTTATATCAAAGCCTTTTCTACCAGATGAAATCAAAGATCTGCTTAAAAAAAAGGTGAATGAGCTTAATTTAGGGTAATCCTTTCCCCCTTATCTCCATTCATTTAAAAAATTTCCTCCAAATGTCGATATCCTTAATGGAGGGGACTATGAGTAAAGTATTAGATTTCGTTGAAAAAAGAAGCCAAAATATCGAAGAGAAAAAAAGAGGATTTGAGAGAATCCTTTTTAGAAATATTCTTGGAACTTACACTGTCCTCGATAAACAAGAAACGATCTATCCTGTGAAGCTGGTGGATATTTCTCGAACAGGGTGTATGTTTGAGATTCCTTGGAACCCTAAAAAAGACACTCGCTATGAAAAGGAAGAAGAGATTAAACTGAGAATGTATTTTTCAGAAAAGTCTTTTATTCCGGTAGTCGTAAAAATCAAATACAGCATGGAAAAAATTGAAGGAGGAGGAAAAGCCTTTATGAGATATGGGTGTGAATTCGACCAATCACTTACTTCTTTTAAGGCCTTAGAATCCTTTATAAATTTTCTCTATGATTTCGCTGAGTTCTCAACAATCGACCATAACGAAACCAAGAGCTTTTTTATTTAACTCTTTGCATAATTCTTTAAGAACTGTGCTTTAGATGATAGAGCTATTTCATGAAAATAGCGATTATTGGCCATGGGCCTGCCGCCCTTGAGACGGCCAAGATGATTCATGAAATGGGTGCAAGCTTCAAGATTTTTGCTGACCCCAACTATAAGACCTATTGGGACCAAATTCTAAGTTTAGCTTCCTGGCTCCCTGTTGGCGAAAATCAACTTGAAAACTATTTTAATCAAAGCTTTTTTCCTTCATGGAATAGTTCCCCAATTCAAGACAATCTCCTCTATTCAAAAGTCAAAAGAGTTTCAAAGCGCTTTTTAGAGCTAGAGGAAGAGATTCCTAATCGAAGTCGTGCCCATGACCTCTTTAGAGTCGTTTTTGAAAATACGGTTGATAAAGACTCTCTTAAAGAGCTTGGAGTTTATGAGAAATTTGATCAAGACCTCATTCAAAATCTTGAACGAAATTATGAAAACTACGAAGACTTTGATTTTGTAGTCGATTGTAGTCGAGAACAACAGGAATTTAATCATTCTAGCATTGGCGGGTACCCAGCGCTTAACGAGTTAAATCTCACAAAAAATGATGGTCTATATTACGGATTCTGCCCAAAGGCATTTAAAGAGGCTAAAGAGATTATTCTAATAGGCCTTAACCCACTCGCTGTGCTCAACCTGAAATCTGTTGAAAATGATATTCAAAATAAGAAAATCAAAATTTTGAGTTTTGGGCAAAACGAATTAGGCGAACGTTTTCAGCATATGATGAAGGATCTTTTACGAAAAAATGAAGAGCTATATCAAAAAAAGCTTGAAGAATTTGAAGCGGAAAGAGAAAGATATGAATCGCTTGAGAGCTATGAAAAGGTTAAATATAAAACTCCAGTCCAACCGGAAAGAAATATAGAAATTTTTGAAGGCTACACAGTCCTTTCTATCGACCTTCTTCATGATCGCCCAGGAAATCTATTTGTAACGATCGAAAGGCCAGAGTTTAAGGGTGGTGAGGATATTCGAACCATAGGTGCTCAGGTGATTGGTGTATTTAGAGGAAATAAAATAGATTCTCAATTTTACGGACAACTCAATACAGACTTTAAACAGGAGAGTCCTATTCATCCTGAACCAGGCTTTTACCACCTTTGGAAGACTGTTTTAGACTTTGAGGGGATACAAGAGGACCTTCAAAAAATTCAAAATGATTGGATGAAGTTTTTTTCAAGGAGAGAGGAATAAATGAAATTTTTGTTCGTATTTTTAATATTATTAGCGGGCTGTTCAACTTCTCAAGATAGAGGCAATGAAAGAAGAAATGTTGATGAGTTTATTGAACTCTCTGAAACACACTCTTATTTTTTGGCCGACATTCCAGATTGGGCCCATTTTGTAGAGAGTGCGGATTGTAAAAAAAGTAGACTTCGATACCTCAATATCGAAAAGCTTATGAGTAGCTTTTCTTTTGACTATCACAAGGCACTTCAATTTCAGACTGCATTTAATAAAGAGTATAATCGAATTAAAAAAGAAGTTGGAATTAACTATCTTCCTATCAAAAATGAAGAAGAGCTTTTCTACAATACTCTCAACCGAATTCAATCGGGCTTCTACACGATTAAATTGCCTAAATTTCGACGCCTGCACCTGGTTTGGATTGACCCTTATCTCAATAATCCTAAAAAGATTGAGAGCTTACTCGGAGGAAGAGAAATGGATCAAGGACCGCCTGTTCTTGTTTCCATGTGCTTAAACCACTCTGAACTTGAGGAGTTTCAAAAGAAAATTAAATACTCAGATATCAATCTTTCGTTGATTTCTGCTGAGGTTCTTTCCTCCTATAGCTCTAAGGGTGAACCCAAAAATAGCTTCGCATTTGAAATTGATCAATTTTTAAAAAATAGAGAGCTCTACCTTTACCTTCCGAGGGGAGAAAAGCTTCCAAATGAATTCAGGGGTAAATTTAGAGTAAAAAATTACTAAAAAGGAGAACTTATGTTTTTTGGATCTAAGTATAAAAAATCGGACTACAAAGAAGAAAACGTAAAGCTTGGTTTTAAATTTAAAACCAATATGGGTGAGTTTAGTGGAGAGTTCTTCACTGAGCAGTGTCCAGAAACAGTTTGGAACTTTGTGAACCTTGCTGAAGGTAGACAAGAGACGGTTAAAGAAGGACCTTATTATGACGGACTTGTCTTTCATCGAATCATTGATAATTTTATGATCCAAGGTGGGTGCCCTGAAGGAAGTGGAAGAGGAAACCCAGGATATAAATTTGATGATGAGTGTACTCCAGAGCTTTCTCACGATGGACTAGGTATTCTTTCCATGGCAAATGCAGGACCAGGAACAAACGGTTCTCAATTCTTCATTACACTGGTCCCAACGCCTCATCTGAATGGCCGACATACGGTTTTTGGTAAAGTGACCGAAGGGTTGGAGATCGTAGAAAAGATTGGAAAAGTTCAAACGGGAATGATGGATCGACCAGTAGAAGATGTTGTCATTGAAAAGGTAGAAATCACTCGAAGTTAATAAAAACCAGGTTTCACTTCTTCAACCATGAGTTGAATGAATTCGTTACCTCGAAAGTGATTAACACTGAGATAAAAATAAAGGGTGAAGGTATCACCCTTTTTTTGTAGCTGAAAGAGTTCCTGGGGGCTTAAGTGTCCCCATTTTCCTACATAATTAAAGCTGATTCCTTGAAACTTTTTAGGAAGACTTGGATGAGAGAAATTCCATCTCACATGTTTTTCTTTCAAAATAGAAAAAGAATCGAGATTCATTTCAGAGAGCTTAAAGAGTGGCTTATCATTTAGGGTTCCAAAAGGCTCGAGCTTTCCAAGATCTTTAAGTAGTTCAGGACTAATGTCTTGAGGGCGAATTTCCATATCATACGTTCGTGTTCTGGTTCGTTCGATTTCTGGAATAGTGAGAAGAGCTTCATTAAGCTTATATTTAAGCTCTTCAAGGTTCTCGTGAGGAAGAGAGAGACCAGCGGCCGCTTTATGTCCTCCAAACTTTTTAAAGAGTTCATTATGAGCATTAAGGGCATCAAAAATATTGAGCTCTCCAGCACTTCGTGCACTTCCTTTTATAATTCCCTCTTCTTCAGCGTTGGTAAAGACAATAGCAGGGACTTTAAAGGTTTCTACAAGTCTAGAGGCCACAATACCAACGACCCCTTCATGCCAGTGAGGCTCATAGACAACAGCAATGGAGAATCCTTCATCCTCCACTTCTTTTAAGACTTTTTCCTCGGCTTCTTGATAGACTTCTGCGGTAATAAACTTTCTCTCTTTATTACAAAATTCTAAATGCGAATAAAGCTCAAAGGCCTTTTGACCATCTTCTTCAATTAAAAGTTGAAGTGCCATCTCAGGATGATCTAGTCTTCCTTTGGAGTTAATCAAAGGACCGACATGAAAACCTAATTTCTCACTAGGAATAGGTCTTTGTCTCTCCTCAGGAGTGAAAAATGTCTTCAGACCTGTATAAGTCGTATTTTTAATCTGAGAGAGTCCATGACGTACAAGTTTTAGATTAATAGGATTCAAAGGAACCAGGTCACAGACGGTTCCTATAGCGACATATTGTAAAAGGGGGTAGAGGCTTGGACACTCCTTGCCTTTAGCGAGTAAATCTTTTCGAATTTGTACACAAACGGCAAAGGCCACGGCCACACCACTTAGCATTCGAAGCGGTGAGCCTTTGGGTTCATCCCTTCGATTCGGATTGACAATAGCATAGGCATTCGGCATCTCTGGAAGTCCATCTGTGTGATGATCCGTAATGATGAGATCAAGACCTATTTCTCGGGCCCGATCTGCTGCTTCAGAGTTGGTAATCCCACAGTCCACAGTAAGAAGAACCTTTATTCCTCTTTCAAAAGCATTATCAACGGCAGGAGGATGAATTCCATAGCCTTCTTTGAATCGACTGGGCTGAATGAGATCGACTTCAATACCAATCATTTTAAAAAAGGTATAAAAAAGAGCACAAGAAGTCGTTCCATCGACGTCATAATCGCCATAAATTCCAATTCGCTCACCATTTTCAATGGCCTTCATCACTCTTTCTGAAGCTACAGTAATATCTTTAAGGTTGGTGAGATCCGGCATGGTTTTAAGATCCCAAGACAGAAAGTCATTAACTTTTTCGACGCTATCGTAGCCTCTTTTTTTGAGGAGCTCTAGGACAACAGGGTGAAGAGATTGTGATGATGTTCGTGCTTGTACTTCCATGATTGAGTTTTACCACGAACTAAGGTGCAAGAACCTACTTCTTGCACCATTAAATGGAATTTAAATTGCGTCAAGATTACCAGAGAACTTGAATACCTTTAATGAGATTCTCATCGCAAAGGTCTTCTGCTTCGAGAAACTGCTCATAAAAATCAAGAGAGTTTTTAGCGGTGAGTTTATTATGATAATTAGATGGTAAAAAGGCCTTATTACAATGACTACATCTTTGGATTTCGGTTTTAGATTCCATGATGTGACCGCATTTGTGACACTTTTTAATAATCAATCTATTTCGTGAAGATGTACTAATTAATTTCATGGGATATTCCTCTTTCTAAAGGTGACGGCCTCCCGCTTGCCACATTATGATCAATCCATGACCTTAAATTTAGTATCGTCAAAAGAGGAAAACTAATGAGGAAAAAATTTCCGCCCTATGACAGGGCGGATTGGTCGGTTATTTGTATTTAGCTTGTAAGTTCTGATTAATTGTTTCAAGAAAATCTTGAGTATTTAGGTAGTGTTCTTCTTTAAGATCTTTTCCATGAATACAAAGAGCAAGGTCTTTAGTCATCTTTCCTGACTCAACCGTTTCAACACAAACTTTTTCGAGAGTTTCGCAGAAGTTAATAAGCTCTTGGTTTCCATCTAGCTTACCTCTAAAAGCAAGACCTCGGGTCCAAGCAAAGATAGAAGCGATTGGGTTGGTCGAAGTAGGCTGACCTTTTTGATGCATTCTATAGTGTCTTGTTACCGTACCGTGAGCAGCCTCCGCTTCCATTGTCTTTCCATCTGGAGTGATTAGAGTAGAAGTCATAAGACCCAGAGAACCAAAACCTTGAGCAACGGTATCAGATTGAACGTCTCCATCATAGTTTTTACAGGCCCAAACAAAAGCTCCATTCCACTTAAGTGCGGCCGCAACCATATCATCAATAAGCCTGTGCTCATAAGTGATCCCTAGGGACTCAAACTTATTCTTATAATCCTTTTCATAGATTTCTTGGAAGATATCTTTAAATCGACCATCGTATTTCTTAAGGATGGTGTTCTTTGTTGAAAGATAAAGTGGCCATTTTTTATTCATCGCTTGATTAAAACAAGCGTGCGCAAAACCTGCGATCGACTCATCGGTATTGTACATACCCATGGCCACACCAGATCCATCAAAATTGTAGATATCATAGGTTTGAACTTCACCACCATCTTCTGGTGTGAAAGTCATGGTCAGTTTTCCTTTACCCTCTACAAGAAAGTCAGTTGCTTTATACTGATCACCAAAAGCGTGTCTTCCGATGCAGATTGGCTTCGTCCAGTTTGGAACAAGTCTTGGAACGTTTTTACAAATGATTGGCTCTCTAAAAACAGTTCCACCTAGAATATTTCGGATCGTTCCATTTGGAGATCGATACATCTTCGTGAGATTGAATTCTTCTACTCTGGCCTCGTCAGGGGTTATGGTTGCACACTTAATCCCAACCCCATATTCCTTAATAGCATTAGCGGCATCAACGGTTACTTGGTCTTTGGTTTCTTCTCTATGTTCCATACCAAGATCAAAATACTTAAGGTCGAGTTCAAGATAAGGGTGAAGAAGTTTATCCTTAATGAAGGCCCAAATGATACGTGTCATTTCATCGCCATCAATTTCAACGACTGGATTAGCAACTTTGATCTTTTGCATAGTGTTTCCTTTTTTAATATATAAATCAGTGGACGGTATAGCGAGTTGAGAGCACCTCGTCGATATGCATCGCTTAGTAATATATAATGCTAAATGTTATTAAAGGCCGGGAAAGGAATCAACAAACTTGATTTCTATATCTGGAAAGGACTGTACAAACTTAATTGTAAAGTCAGGAAAGCTTTCTACGAACTGCCATTCTCCACACGAATCCGCAAAAGAGTTTACCGTTTTAACTTTGAGATCTGGAAATGAGTTAACAACTTTAACTTCTATATCCGGAAAGCTTTCGACTACTTTGACCTTACCGTAAAGTTTTAAACCTCTATAGGAGCAATCAGAATCAACTTCTGAGGAATAAGCGTGAAGGGAAAATAAAAAGATTATCAAGGTCAGGGCTTTCATATGAAAGCTATATCAAAAAAGATCAATATAAGGAAAGTTCTCTGTCAACACTTTAGACAACTGTTAGAGTTTTATACGAATTGAAGCTAAATTATTGAAATTATGTTTTTAAGCATTTTTGACAGGCCGAAATTCCTTATTCTATTGTCTAGAGTCCATCTCAAGTATCCGAAACCACTTAATTAAAAATTTTTTTAATTTTTTCAAATAATTCAAGTATTTGAAAATTGATACGCCTAGACAAAACCTGCATACAAAGAAATTAATAATTCCAATATTTTAGCTCTTAAAAGCAGATTTTTGTCAATTTTTTAGCCA
>CBDUBC010000085.1:0-13218 GCA_965365285.1 uncultured bacterium | reverse complement strand
TAACTTCTTAAAACTTATTGAGGGATAGTTTAAACCTATATAAATTTACAGGTACTTAGACTTACCATAGATTTTATTTAGTCCAATAAATTTAGGCACAAAGCTAACTTATTTGACTATTTTGCCCGAAAAGGAACAAAAGGGAGACGTTATGGCGATTCATGTTCTTAATCCAGAGCAAAAGGCATTTTTAATTAATATGACTCCGGGTGTCTATGGGACCTTTGCAGAAATTGGTGCTGGTCAGGAAGTGGCGAGAACTTTTTTTCATGCAGGTGGTGCGGCAGGCACGATAGCTAAAACAATTTCCGCGTATGATATGTCTGTGAGTGACGCTATCTACGGAAAAGAGGAAAGTGGACGCTATGTATGTATGCCTCGTCTTAAAAAAATGCTTAAGCGTGAATACGATCAGCTCATAGATCGACTTGGTAATAAGCGACCTCCTGAAACGACCTTTTTTGCTTTCTCCACAACGGCCGCAGCTAAAAGTTATAGAAGTCAAAGAGAATGTCATGCATGGATCGGAGTGAAATTTCAGATTGCTCCAAAAGGTGCTCCGAGTGAAGTGATCGTCCATGTAAAAATGCTCGATAAAGAAAATCTTCAGCAGCAACAGGCGCTAGGTGTAATTGGAGTGAACCTGATTTATGCTTGTTACAATCATACGGATGATACCGATAGATTTGTTGCCTCCCTTATGGATTCCGTTACTCCAGGAAGACTAGAGGTTGATATGATTGAGGTGAGTGGACCTGCTTTCATGGGAATCGATAGCCGATTGATGTCTCTTCAATTGGTTAAACTTGGTTATACGGATTGTGTTCTTTTTGACTCTTATGGAAATGTAAGAAATGCAGCAGATGAGCTTTATAAGAAAAATGTTCTTATTTTAAGAGGAAGCTGGAGACCACCAACACTAGTGAATATGGATATGCTGGAAACTGGAAGTAAGCTCTTTAAAGAGAGACTTGGAGGAGGCGCCTCTGTAATGGTTCTTCCCGAAATCAGTATGAGTAAACTAAAAGAAAGAGGAGAAATTGATAATAATGATTTTCTGGCCAGAGTAGATCTACTTGCTTCTCTAGGGGAAAGAGTTCTTATTACTAACTTTACACCTTTTCATGACCTGGCCATGTATCTAAGAAAGTATACGGCAAAATCGAGAATGGGTTTTGTTTTGGGTGTCTATAATCTCGAAGAAATTCTAGATGAAACTAAATATACTGATACATCATCAGGGGTTCTAGGTGCCATGGGTATGATCATGGGGCATAATACGGAATTACTTCTTTATCCGGCCACGGAGTCGGATCAAGGAGGAGGCTCTTTAAGTTGTATAGTAAATAGTGCAAACCTCAATGTCTCGGAGAGTAAAAAAATTCTTATTCAATATTTAAAAAATGAAAATCAGCTTCTTGATATCAACGATTTTAATCCAAAATATACAGGGATTTGGTCTCGCCAAGTTCTTAAGATGATTCAAGAAGGTAAAGAGGGCTGGGAAAAAATGGTTCCTGAGCTCGTTGCTGATTTAGTAAAAGATAAAGAACTTTTTGGTTATAAGAGAAAAGATTAATGAAGGTTCTAGTACTCCTCATCTCTTTATGTTTTTCTACGGCGAGTTTAGCCTGGGCTAAAAATGGACATCGAATTGTTGCTCAAATTGCCTATGAGTATCTCGAACGATCTACTAAAATTAAAATTTCTAATCTTATTCAAAATGAGCACTTTGCTAATTTAAGTACCTGGGCGGATGAAATCAAGAGCGAAAAACGATACGACTTTGCTAGGCCCTTTCACTATATCAATATTCCAAAAGGTAAAAAAGCTTCAGATATAGGAGGTGTTCATATACTGAGTGCCTTGAAAGATTTTGAACAAAAATTAAAGTCAGAGACCGTTTCTCGACTTGAAAAAATAGATGCGCTTAAGTTTTTTATTCATTTGATGGGAGATCTTCATAATCCGCTTCATATAGGTTACCCAGAGGATCTTGGGGGAAACCGATTTCCGGTCCGTTGGTTTAATAAATCTACAAATCTTCATCATGTATGGGATGAAGAAATGATCGAGTATCAACAGCTTTCCTATACGGAATATGCAAATATTCTCATCCCAATTGACTCGCTTTATCTTAGCGAATGGGTCAAAGGAGATTATGAGCAATGGATTGATGAGTTGCTTGATATAAGAGGGCTAATTTATCCAGAAAAAAATGAAAGCCTAAGATATAGTTACCATTATAAATGGCATAACCTTCTTAACAATCAGCTTCGAAAAGCGGGGCTTCGACTTGCGTATAAACTCAATGCTATTTTTTCGCACTAGGAGCGAGCGGAAATTTTAGTTGAAAATGGGCGCCCTGCTCACCTTGGTTTATGCATTCAATGCTACCCTTTAGGGCCAGCATTGCCCTTTCCACAATACTCAAACCTAATCCTAAACCTGTTGAATTTCCTGACTTATGAAAAGGCCTGAATATCGTGCCCTGAATATTTTGGGAAATACCAATTCCATTGTCAGTGTAGTCAATTTGGATTCGGTTGAAAATCTTATAGATTTCAATATCAATCCTGACTTTTTCATTGTTGAAATTAATACTATTTTGAATGAGATTTAAAAAAATATGATCGATCAAATGGTAGTCCCCATAGAAGTGATCTTCACAAAGGTCTTGGATATGAATATTCAAACGAGGGTATATTTCGCTTACTAATTTTAATAGATATTCTTTAAGGCTAAATTTTTTAAGATGGGCATCTTCAGGTTTGATTAGTGAAATTTTAGAGATCCCATCGATCATGGTGGTCATTTTTAATGAGCATTTTTCAATAGTATTGAGATAGAGTTTAGCGTCCTCATTAAGCTTAATGTCTGTTATTTCCTTTTTAAAAAGGTTGATGTAATCATAAACTTGCCTCAAAGGAGCCTTGAGATCGTGAGAGACCAGCTGAGTATATTCGAGGGCTTCTTTTTTACTAATAAGCGATTCATTCTCAAGAAGATTGATTTTTGTTACATCCTCTGCATAAATGAGAATATATTCCTCCTTTGGGATAACGGAAACTAAATAGTATTTATTGTCTGTGGAGCTTCTTAAATTCAAACTTGAGGCTTTATTATTTCTTGCCAATTTAATAGAGGTGAAGAATTTTTTGGCATCTTCATTATGAAGAGCATTTAAGAAATAGTTAGATTCTGCTTTTTTAAAATAAAGTTTTTTAAAAGAAAAACTTGCAACTTTGATATAGAGGTCCTGATTTAATAAGCAGACTGGCATAGGAAGGTTTTCTAACAGGAATTGGTAATCTAAAGAAAAACTCATATTTTTAAATCCTTTATAAATTGGTCAGAATATATATTTTAGCTCTAAAAATTTGATGTCACATGATAAAGCTTTAATATCTACGCTTTTCCCCAAATCTAGAGTATCATAGATAAAAAAGAGGATTATATGAAATTTTTGATTCTAGAAGATGATCCCGTTGACTCCCATTATATAACGAAGATACTTGATGAGCATGATACGGTTGTCGTTTCAAGCTTAGAAAATGTCCCAAAAGATATGACAGGATACGATTTTTGTATCTGTGACTATTTTGTTAATGGAGAAAACTCAAAGGAATTTATTCAAAAACTTGCCAATACTATTCCGGTCATTTTGGTGAGTGGGCAAATAGACCTTATTCCTCTTGATGACTTCACTGGAAAAAATATGATGGTCATCTCTAAAGGCCCAGGACTTGATAGTCTTCTTCTCCATTATGTTAATCTTCTTCACTCAGAAGACTCAAAACATGATTCTAAACCATTAAGCCTCTCCGATAAGTATGATTATAAATTACTATTTAAAAACCTCGTTCACGATCTCAGAAACGACCTCGCTAAATGCGTGAGCTACAAAGATTTAATTTCGGAGTTAGACTCTTCTGCTCAACTTTTGTTCCTTAAAAAGGCGCTAAACGCTTCTGTTTTCGCTCATGATCGACTTGATTTTTTAATAAAATTTATTAGAGAAGAAGTAGAATATATTTCACTCCAAGATGTTGTGTACCATCTACGTAAAGAAGAGGAATTTCAACAGGTCCTTAAAAGCGCTGTTTTCAGTGGAGATGTTGAAAAGCCGATGAATGGGATGCCAGGATACTTTTTTTCAAGTATTATTAAAAACTTTCTTGAGAATACCCAAAAATACTCCGCTCGAGAACATTCGCTCGTTATTAACATGAACGTCACCTTTCTCCCTGATAAAGTGATTCTCAGTTACCAAGATAACGGGATTGGGATGAATGCCGAAAAAGTTGAAAAACTCTTTAAAGAATTAAAGCAAAGTAAAGATGGAGCAGGGATCGGCTTAAAAATGGTTGGAGATATTCTCCACATGTTTGGGGCAAAAATAAAAGTTTCAAGTGAAGTAGGAAAAGGAACCACTTACATCATAACGATGCCTAATAATAATTAAAAGTCATCCTTCCCAACAGGGTTAATTTCTCCCACCCGAGGATTTTTAGTAGTCATTGGTTTTTCGACAATACTCTTTGCCTTTAATTGGGCGACGTTGTGAGGTATTTCCCCTTTAATAAAATCTTCTTTTTGGGCATGCTGTTCATTAAAAAGGTGAATCGTTTGAGTTGGAAAGGCAAAATCTACTCCCATATCTTCCGCTAGCCGAATGATATCCATAAGCAGTCGGTGTTTTTCTTGAAGTTCCGTCGCTATATCAGGAACAATAAAGTGAACATTCATTAGAATCTCAAGGGCACTTGCTCCCATATTATTGAGATACACCTGATAATTATCTTTTTTAGTGTGAGGGGTATTTGCAATAAGGGTTCGAATACCCTCACAAAAGGCTTCAATCTTCGCTGGAGGGGTGTCGTATTGGACTCCTAAGTGGGTTCTAAATCTTCTTGCCGTCCTTTTACCATAATTATCGATGGAGACATTCGTGAGCTGACCATTAGGGACTGTAATAAGAGAGTTATACCATGTTCGGATACGGGTACTTCTTAGTCCAACTTCCTCCACACTTCCTTCTATATTTCCAATGACAACAGCGTCTCCTACGGAAAACGGTCGATCCAGAAGGACAGTGAGGGAACCAAAAATATTGGCCAATGTATCTTTTGCAGCAAAGGCAAAGGCCAAACCACCAATCCCAAGACCGGCGATGATATTTTTCATATCAATAGTAAGGCTCTCTCCAATAGTAACGGCCCCTACTATAATCACGATAAAGTTAATAGACTTTGCTATCAGGGGAATAAGAATGTCATCAAACTTACTATCGGTCTCCTTGGCCTTTCCAAGGAAGTAAACAGATACTAAATTGACAAGCCTATACACAGTAAATACACCGCAAACAGTAAAGGCGATGATACTCACCCTATAAAGAATAGAGAAAAAATAGGGTGGGAGATCTAAAAATTTAATGCCTAAGGTCCAAAAGAGTAAAAAACTAAATATACCAATTGGCCCTGTAAAATTTTTCAGCGCATCCCCTATGATAGGAATCCGTGCTTTTTGAAAGATGCTTCCAATAAGACTAATAAGATAATTGACGGTGATGAGTTTAATGACAAAACATATAATAATAAGAGCGCCAAGCAGTAACCATTGCCAGTTATAGAGGAAGATCACTCTTTTTTGTAGCCCTGGAGGAAGATTTTCTAAAAGATTCGTTTTCCAGTCTCGATATTCTACAACTCCGGCCGCAACTTTATCTTTTTTAGTAAGGTTAAAAAATGTTTCAATATTATTGAGCGTTCTGGAGCTGAAGAGCCAGTTTCCTTCTTTAGATTTTTCCATATCAATATAGAAAGTTTTTTCACCGTTTTCTGTTTGAAGTCGTCTTTTTGCAAATGTCCACCGGGGATTTTCAAAGGTGTTAGGAAGCTTACTATAATCTACTTTCTCGATTCGATCGATGACCATGACAAGCTTTACGGCCAAGGACTTTCCAATATCTTCTCGTGAAGGAGCATCAAACTCTTCAAGGTTAAGAGTTTTAATGACTCTTTGAATAGCTTTATTATCTCCCGATTTATATCTCGCCATGTTCACTAAAAAAGTCTTCATGGTCTCTCGAGGAGATTTGAGCTCAGGATCAATGGTGAGCTCATTCGCCATTAGGGTATGTGTTAGAAGCAAAAGAGATAAAAGAAACTTAATCATTTTTCATCCACCTAAAAAATATCATTATTTCTAGATAACATAGGTTTAGATCAATTGAAAAATAGAAGCTTTTAGAAGGGGCCTGGAATCCCAAGGAAATAGAGGATCGAGGTCATTGGACCGTGGCTCATATGATGGTCAGCATTTTTTCTAACTATATCTTTAGCATGGTAGGCAATACCAAGACCGGCCGTTGCAAGCATAGGTAGGTCATTTGCTCCATCACCAATAGCAACAACTTGTTCGAGAGATATTTTTTCCTGCTGCGCAATAAGTTTCAAAAGGGTAGCCTTTTGTTGTGCGTTAACGATGGTGCTACTAATATTGCCCGTGAGTTGTCCATTTCGAATTTCAAGTTCATTGGCAAAGGAATAATCAAGTCCAAGATCAGCTCGAAGTTTATCTGCAAAGAAACTAAACCCCCCAGAAATGACAGCTATTTTATATCCCAAAGACTTAACAGTACTAATGAAATCTTGAACACCTTTGGTAAGTTTTAGATTTCGATAGATTTCTCCAAGCTTTTTCTCTTCAAGCCCCTTGAGCATACTAACCCGCTCCATAAGACTTTGGTTGAAATCAATTTCCCCGTTCATTGCTCTTTCAGTTATTTCTGAAACCTCTTTTCCTTTTCCACAGGCCTCTGCCATCTCATCAATAACTTCTGTTTGGATAAGAGTAGAGTCCATATCAAAAACGATTAATCGCTTACTTCGTCGAAATACATTATCTTTTAGGAAGGCAACATCCACCTGATGATTCACACTAGTTGCAAGGAGATCATTTTTTACTTGTTCTAGATTCACCTCAGGTGGAAGAGTGGTCACTACTTCAAGGCATTTAAAATTTGTTGGGTGGACATTATCTATTCTAATAATGTTGATATTATTTTTCGCCAGGACAGAGGAGATATCCATCATAAAATCTGGCGAAAGATTGGTTGTACTAATGCAGTTCAGTACGAATTTTTCGTAATTATGCCAAGGAAACTCCTGCTCCTGCTGAATAATTTTATAATCAAGTGAAAGTCCCATTTGATTGGTTTGATAAAGTAGCTCCTTAATAAGGTCGCTTTCTTTTTTAGGGCAAGTAATTTCTAAAAAGATACTTAAGGAAAGTAAATTATGGGTAACCGATTGGCCCATATCTCGAATAGTTTGCTCACACTGTGCAATCTTTTTCATAAGATTGGAAGTAATCCCTGGGTGGTCAGGTCCCGTTACCGAAAATAGAAGATACTTATTTTTCATCTTTCAATCTTTTTTGATTCATTTTCTTTATGAGATTAAAGGAATACTCCAATGCTGAGTAAACAGAGAGGAGAGTACAAATTAAAATAAGTATTTGACCGATAAGGGTCATTGGAATGCCCCATGGTACATCGTCAGGCATAAGCATAGGAATAGCAATAAGCTGTAGGGCAGTTTTCCATTTAGCAAGCTTGCTTACTGGGATTATAAGCTCTCTTTCATATGCGAGTAGCCTAAGTGCGGTGATATAGATCTCTCGAAGTACCAAAACGATAACAACAAGAACGTGAACTCGATCAAGAGCTTGAAGAAGTATAAGGGAACTCACCACTAAAAATTTATCAGCGATAGGATCAAGAAAAGATCCAAAGAGAGTAACGATTCCTCTTTTTCTTGCAATCCAGCCATCAAAAAAGTCAGTAATGGATGCCACAACGCAAGTCCAACCCGCTATATAGCCGAGAAGAATTTTATTCTCTTGTGCCCACTGCCACTCAGTTTGAATCAGAGAGAGTGTCCCAATGATGATCGGAATAAGAAGGACTCGAAAGATAGTTAACCTGTTGGGTAGGTTATCAATCTCCCACTCATTAGGGGCATTTTGATTAGATTCAGTCATGAGGCGTTTTATCAAAATCGGTCAAGTTTGGTTATATGCATCGAGTCAGGGGTATCGAGTTCCCTCTACCCATATCCATTTAAAAATATAGAATAGAAGAAGGAGGATTTCCATGGTGATACTAAACTTGATCAAAAATAATTTGGAGAATGTGGAAAAGAGAAGGCTCCCTAGATTCCCTTTTTCTAGCCTTGTATTTAAATCTCAAAAAAAGCAGCTCGCTTATGAGGTTAAGGATATCTCCAATACCGGCATGCAAGTAGCTGTTAAAGATGGAATAATCCCTTTCCAAACAGGTGATGAACTCCAAGGTGAACTTCACTGGAAGACGGCAATCACAGAAGTGAAGGGGATTGTTCAATGGGTGAAAGACAGCAGGATGGGTGTTGCTTTTCAATCAGGAGATCTTTCTTCCTTTCTCTCAATCGAAAATATCCTGCCCAACCTTAAACCTATCCATGATGATCATTTTGATGTTGAGCTTCCTGAAGACTTAAAATACTGGGTTATGGCCGAAGGACCTGTTGAGGTTTTTGTTTGGAAGCAAAGAGATGGTGATATTGGGCGATTTCAAATCATACTTTTTGATCGCTATTTAGAATGGCAAGCTCACAAAGACTTACTGACTGGAAGAGTCCTTACCAAAAGAAGTCTTGATACTCCGCTTTTAACGGAGGACGAGATGGTTTTTGGAGAAGACATTGAGCGCAATGAAGAAGTGCTCTCTTTTGCAAGAGATCTTATTTCTCAAATACCTTCCCAAATTTTAAGTGAAGGGGTACAAAAATTTATTCTTAAATCCATCAGCGAGGAGTAAGGCATGACTAAAGATAAAGGCGAAGATAAAGATGGTGGAATAGGCGATGTCATTAAAAAAGTAGTCTCCATTGGAATTGGTGCCGCTTTTATGACTGAGGATACTGTTAAAAATATCATTAACGATCTACCGCTTCCCAAACAAATTGTGACCGGTCTTATGCAGAATGCAAAAAATGCTAAAGAAGAGTTTCTCACAAATGTAAGGGAGGAACTTAAAACTCAGTTTTCTAAAATTGATCCAGCTAAATTAGTTTCTGAAGTCTTAGAGAATTATGATATAGAAGTGAACGCAAAACTTAATTTTAAAAAGAAAAAGTCAGACGAAAATCAAAAAGATGTCTAATCTCGAAAATATGAAAAAATCTCTTTTGGAAATAAAGGGAAAAATCAAAGATAAAACTCTCATTGCTGTCTCTAAGTACTCCACGGTTGAGGATATCCGAATGGCATATGACTGTGGCCAAAGAGACTTTGGTGAAAATAAAGTCCAAGATCTCGAGCAAAAATCAAAAGAGCTTCAATTAGATGATATCCGATGGCATTTTATAGGTCACCTTCAAACAAATAAGGTGAAACATCTTCTCCAAATATCTCATCTTGTTTCTATTCATAGTGTAGACTCCTTAAGACTAGTAAAAGAACTCATCAAACGAAAGAACCTTTTTTTAGGACCTCAGCTTGATTTATTTTTTCAAGTAAATTCTTCTCATGAAGAGGAAAAATCAGGTCTTAATACTACTCAGGAACTTAGAGAGCTTCTTTCTTATGCTCAAAAAGAACTCTTTGATAAACGTTTTATTCTTAAGGGTCTTATGACGATCGGAAAAATTAGAACGGATCATTTTGAAGCAGATGCACGTTCATGTTTTAGTCAAATGAGAGATATTCAAAAAGAGCTTCAAAATGACTTTGGTGATCTAAAGCTTTCTATGGGGATGAGTCAGGATTATGAAATTGCACTAGAATATGGCAGTGATTATATTCGTGTTGGTTCTAAAATCTTTAAGGATTAATGGATGAGAGTTGTAATCCAAAGAAGTCTTCAATCTTTCGTGAAGGTGGAAAATCAAATAGTAGGGGAAATTTCTAAAGGTCTTGTCCTACTTATTTGTATGGAAAAAGGAGACGGAGTCTCCCAAATAGAAAAAGCCGCACAAAAAATACTCAATTTACGCTGTTTTGAAGGTCAAGGAAAAATGTCTCATAATATTTTGCAGAGTGAAGGACAAATTCTTGCGATCAGCCAGTTTACACTTTCGTGGAGAGGTCAAAAAGGAAATCGACCAGGCTTTGAAAACTCTATGGCGCCAGAAGAGGCCAATCAATTATTTGAAAGGCTTTGTGATTTACTTTCTCAAAGCGTAAAGGTTTCGAGAGGTCTTTTTGGGGCTTCAATGAAGGTTGAAATTACAAATGATGGGCCAGTTACTTTTTGTCTGGATTTTTAAAGACAATGTAAAAGTCCATACCTATATTCGGTTTGTTTTTAACATAAAAGTCATAGCCAGATTTTTGAAGAGTACTTTGGCAGAAGTTAAGATCAAAACCTAAACCGATATTTTGCTCTTTTTCGGTAAATTCTCTAATTTCAATGTCAGAGGGAACGAGTTTGCCATCTCTGTAAATACCAGGAGTTTGGTTTCCAATTCTAATGGCGTCATCGGTAATCTCTAGCTCTATGAGAGCTTTTTTAGGAGAGTGTTTTACAGAGGATCCAATTAAAGTGTCTAAAATAACGGAAAGATGAGGCTCACTTCCATTAATGATTTTTTCTTTTGGGAACTCCATTGCGATATCTTGTTCCTTGATATCCATAAATGGAATAAACTTTTGAATGCTTCCTTTTATTAGTACACTAAGGTCAAAATCTTTAGTAACCTTCTTATTCTCATCATATAAAATAGCAAAGTTTTCTAAAATACCATAAGTTAAAACAGATGTTTGATAGATTGCAGCCTCAGCCTTTTGAAGAAGGGCCTCAATTTGATCAAAGGTTTTAGGCTCTCTTTTGTTAAACTTTCTTCTTGCCGAACCAAGAGCATTATAAGAGAGGTTTATAAAGTTATTAATATCATGAACGAATTTATAATTCAGATCTCTTTGCCCTCGGAGCTCTTCTTGAAGAAGGTTTTCGATTGTAATATATCTCTTAATATTGGTTTCAATTTGAAGAGATTTATAAGGTTTAAATATAAAATCATCTACTCCTATTTCTAAAAACTTATTAGACTGATTGGAAGCCTCTTCTCTATCATAAGAAGTGATTACAACAATGAGTGGAATTCCATTCGCCTTTTTATAGGTCATTATACGCTTTAAAATAGGGTCGCTTAAACCTCGAATAAAGTTATCCGCCATTATGATAACTTCAGGGTTCATAGTATCGACCATATCCTCATCCCAGCTCTCCCAGGACTCAATTCTCTCTGTTCTATGACCTAGAGTTTGAATAATACCTTCAATTATTGTAGCATCTCTATTGATGGGAAGTAGCTGAAGGATTGATTTCTTTTTCAAAAAAGTTGTATAGTCTTTAGATTTTGACTCTTTAGTTTCTTGATAAACAGAAGAAATAATGAAGTCTTTTAGTTCATAGGGATTAAAAGGCTTGTTTAATATCTTATCTACTTTTAGGCTTTTAAGATCGTCTTTTTGATTTGGTTCTAGAAAACCTGAGGCCATGATAATTTTAGTTTTTGAGCAGGCAGTGGGTTCTGTTCGGATAAAGCGTATAAGGTCAATGCCATTATCTTTTCCCACCCTTAAGTCACATATGAGAAAATCGTAGGAATTTTTTTTAACAAATTCTTTTGCTTCCTTTAAACTATATCCGATATCTAGCGAGGAAACATAATCTTTTAATAGCTCAGAATAGAGGCTAATGATTTCTTCTTCATCTTCTATACATAGTACTTTTAAGGTTTTAGTGTTCATATCCTAGTACCCTCGTCGGGCACTAGGAATGAGAACCTTAGAGATTGTCGTGACTAAAGTTATCTTTTTGAGTAGGAGGAGGAAGTTGGCCTTGTTTTTCTAAATAAGAAAAATTGGTTTTTCCATTTTCGTAGCTAATGACAATGCTCCCATAATCAACTTCATCTTTAATGATGAGATGGGATAAGGGTTTTATAACTAATTGATTGAAAACGGATTGTAGTGGTCTGGCCCCGTATCGCTCATCATAGCCTCTTTCAATAAGAATTCTTGTCATAGTCGGATCTAGATCTACTTTGATAGACTTATCTTTAAGCCTCTGATTAAGGAAGTTAATCTGTTTTTCAACTAACTTTGCCATGATAGAGTTATCAAGAGTTTTATATTGAAGTTTTCCATCAAGTCGTCCTAGCACCTCTGGCTTAAAATCTTGATCTAGATTTTTACTATTACTTGTTAGAAAAATAATTGTATTTTTAAAGTTAGTTGTTCTTCCTTTATTATCCGTTAAACGACCATCATCAAGAATCTGAAGAAGGATGTCTGCAAAGTCTGGATGTGCCTTCTCAATCTCATCAAAGAGAATTACACTATAGGGATGATTTCTTACCGCCTCTGTGAGTACGCCTCCCTCTTCATAACCAACATAACCAGCCGGAGCACCGATTAATTTGGCGACACTATGTTTTTCGGAAAATTCACTCATATCAAGCCTTATGAGGTTTTTCTCGGTTCCAAAAAGAAAGTCGCAGACGCCTTTAGCTGTTTCTGTTTTCCCAACTCCACTAGGACCAAGCAAAAGAAAAGATCCCATCGGTCTTGAAGGGTCGGTTAACCCAGCATGGGCAGCAACTAAAGTTCCGGCTATTTCATCAATTGGCCCCGCCTGTCCAAAAACTCTTTTATTAAGGTAGTCTTTTAATTGAAGAATATTTTCTTGCTTAGTTTTTAAAATTTTCTCAACAGGTATACCGGTTTGTCTTGAAATGACTTGCGCTACATGATTTTTTCCTAAAATCCAGTGATGAGATAAGTCCCTAAGTTCATTTTCGATTTGAGGAATTTCGGAATACTTTATTCGAGATGCCTTCTCAAAATCTCCATCTCTTTGGGCGGCCTCAAGCTCGAGTTTAAGTTGATCAAGTCGTCCTTTCGACTCGCTCATTTTTCTAAGGCTTAGAACTTCTTCTTCCCATACTCCTTTCTTCTCTTCAAATTTAGTTTCTAGATCTTTAATCTCTTTTTCTAGATCTTTGTTATCTTTTTCGAGTGAAGAAAGTATTTTTTTGGATCGAATTTCGGATTGAAGCTCCGCCAAAGGAGCTGGCATTGCTTCTGCAGAGAGCTTTAAGCTTGAAGCGGCTTCATCAATAAGATCAATCGCCTTATCGGGAAGGTTTTTGTTCGTGATATATTGAT
>CBDUBC010000084.1:0-13377 GCA_965365285.1 uncultured bacterium | reverse complement strand
TCCATCATTTTGTCCACCTTGGCCGCAAATGAATTCAAATTTTCCGGAATATTTCCTTTTTTCCATTTGCCGCTAAAGAGTTTCTCCATTGCCGGCTTTATAGCTTTTGGATTAGTTCCATTAAGAGTAGCTGCGTTTTCAAGAACAGCTTCAAGATCCCCTGTATTTCCTTCAAAAGAAGCCTCTAGAGCTTCTTTACCTTGAGAATAAGAAACACCAATTAACTCTCTTACGAACATGTCTTTTTCTCTATTTGAGAGATCTCTTTTAGAAGAGAGGTTTCGAAAAGAGGTTGTTAGTCTTGCCACTTCAAATGCTCGATCCGATGAGAATCTATATTCAGCGACTAATTTAGTAACCATGTTTTCTACTTCTTTTTCTTCAATCATAGCAGCAGCTGCTTCGAGGTCTTTGCCAGAATCAGTTGTTTGCTCGAAAACAAATCGACTATCAAGCACAGAGTCAATTTCATTAAGTGTTAGAAGGTTAAAGAAGGTATACCAATCGGTTCGGTCAGCAGATAGGACAGAGTAGATATTATTACCTGAGTTTAAAGAAAGATAACTTCCAAGATTAAAAAAACCAGAGGGATGATTTTTATATAATTCAAGAAGGGCCCTTTGCTTTTCAGTTGCATTTAATACTGGGTCATTTTGAATATCAAGCTCAATTGCATTTAAATCTGCTGTAATATCACTGTACCAAGTATTGAGGTCTTGTCCTTCTGTCCAGCTGTCTAGGTCAACAACATGAAAGCCCCCGGAAGTGATATTTTTAATGACGATTTTTGCTCCAATTTTTTTTAAATGAGTGTGGGGTGTATCAAGGATGGCTTCAGTCGAAAAGGCTTTTCAGTTGGAGTTTCATCATTAATGTACTATGTTATTAGTTATTGGAGAAATTATGCTCAATACACTTTCGGTATTATGCGCAAGAAGGCGATGGATTAAAAGATTATCACTTCCGGTCCTTCCTAGTATTGCGCACAAGAATATATTAAAAAAAATAAACTTCCATTTTGACCCTCGAGATATGCGGGGTCCATCTTTTCATTTTGCCTATGATCTAGAGAAAGGCTTTATTAATTATGAAGAGACCGCCAAAAAAGAACTGCTTGATTTAGTTCCCATGGGAGGAACCTTTCTTGATGTGGGCGCCAATATCGGTATGTTTAGCGTCTACTTTGCTCTTAAAAGAAAAGACATTCAAATCTACTGCTTTGAACCAGACTCCACGGTTTACCGCTGTCTTTCTCGAAATATGAATCAATTTGATGATGAGCGGATTAAAATCTTTAATTCTGCTCTTGGTGAAAAAAAAGAAGAGAAAGCTCTTTATAAATCAGAACTCAATGATGGAGGTCATAGCTTTATTCCAGAAACTGAAAATCAAAAAAGTGAAAAGGTTTCTGTGGCCGTTTACGATGATCTGGTTGTGAATGGTGTTGTAGAAATTCCTGATGTCATTAAAATCGATGTGGAAGGGTTTGAGTATCCCGTTTTAAAAGGGATGGAAGAGAGTATTAAGATTCATAGACCTACGCTTTATATTGAATCCAGTAATGTAGATTTTATGGAAAAAGGGCAACTTTGGAAGTTTTTGTCTGACCTTGATGGACTCTATGCCAGAAGACCGGGCTCAAAAAATAGAATGAGTATGGAAGAACTCTCTGATTTTGCCAGAAAAGAAGTTGAAAATAAGATTCTTGTCTCTAATTATTTTTTTCAGCATGATTAAAATTAGTTTTATACTGACGCTTATCTGTGCTTATTTTAGTATTGGCTTTCTTCATCCTGATGAGCAGTATTACGCGATTGATTTTGCGGCCTATAAATTGGGCATTCTTAAAGAAATTACGAGTTGGGAATATGATACTCAGCTTCGCCCTTGGTCTCTTCCTCTTCTCTTTATGCCTTTTCTCAAAGTTTTTGACTTACTTGAGATGAATCCCTTTAGTATGAGCTTAGGTTTAAGAGTGATCAGTGCTCTTTTTTCTTTTGCTTCTCTAAGCCTCTTTATTAATGAGGCCAAAAAAAAGCTAAGTGAAAAAGCAGGGGATTTTTTATTCTATGCTCTTCATTTTGGTTTTTTCTTTAAGCTGATGATGGTGAGAACCAATTCCGAAAACTGGTCCACAAGTTTTTTTCTGATTGCTTTTGTTTTTGCTCTTCGAAGAAATCTTGTGGGAAGCTCCCTCTTTTCTGGTCTCTCTTTCCTCATACGTCATCAGTTAGGACTGATGGTGCTTCCTTTAGGGCTTTATTTTTTGATTGTTCAAAGAGTAGAATTAAAAAAGTGGTTTCTTCAATTCTGTTTTCCCATGATTATAGTCATGGGGCTAGGTTTTCTGATGGATTCCTGGGGATATGGAGAAATGTCTTACTCTCCTTGGAATTACCTCTATCAAAATATTATTTTAGGAAAAGTGAACACCTTTGGTGAGCATCCCTTTTATTATTATCTCTATAAAGGAATCTCTAAAACTCTTCCTTGGTTTCTTTTGATGATAGGTGGCTGGTTTTATTACGCTAAAAATAAAAAACTTGCCCTCTCCTTTTGGTGTGTCACTCTTTTTTTAGTCGTCCATCATCTGATCTCTCATAAAGAGCTTCGCTTTCTCTATCCTGTCACTCCCCTTCTCATCTATATGGGTATTAAGGCGCTCGATGAAAAAAGAGAGCTTTCTCAAAAAATTATCCGTTTTTTTGTTATCACAAACCTTTTTGTTCTTCCCTTTATACTTTTTAAACCGGCCTATACGCCCATGAAGTTTTATCAATTTCTCTATAAGATTGGAGTCCAAGAGATTCAAGTCACCCCCGACGATCAGGGAAGATATCCCGCTCTCGAGATGGAGTTTTATAAACGAGATGAGCTCAAGGTCATTGAATCAAAAGCTTCTTTAAATGAAATTACTGGTCTTATTTTCACCACAAAACTCAAAGAGCTAAAGATTCTCAAAGAGAGAGATTGTAGTATACTTTATAGCAGCTATCCTAAGTGGCTATTTCAATATAATTATTTCAACTGGCTTAAACGAAGTAATGTTTGGGCGCTAAGTAAGTGTAGCCCTTAACCTCTTTTAGTTGCCATAATCGTCGTTGAAAGTTTAGGTCCTACAAAACTCATATGAATGACTTTATATAGTCCTGTCCTTATAAAAAGAAGATAGAACTTAATCAGATTATCACTTAAATAGAGAGGTAGAGAGTACGAACGTATCGATTCAAATCCCATCCTTTCAATTTTAAATGAAAGATTGTCCTCAGTTGAATGATTATAGTTCCATGTCCTGGCAACATTTTGCTTAAGCCAAACCAACCGCTTATTATGACTAAAGGTTGGAGTTTTAATATAAATTCTTCCACCGACTTTCAAACTTTGGTAAATCTTATTTAAAAGTTTATCCAGATCTTTTGAATAACCAATGGATTCGAGTAGGATGACTCGATCATAATAGTCTTTTTTAAATTTCATATGATCAAAATCTTCAAAAAAGACATTCATCTGAGGTTTTATCTTTTTTTGAATCAAGTCATATTGATATCTTGAATTCGTAACCATATCAATTTCAATTTTTTTTAAGCTATGAAAATAAAAGGATGCCTCTCCTACCCCACAACCTAGATCAAGAATTTTCATACCATCTTCAATTTCTAGATGTTCGGCCTCGATTTCCAATTCATGCTTTGATTGAAAGTGTTTCCTAAAAACTCCGGCCTCTAAACTTTTAAAGCCTAGAAAGAGATAGCTTTTGGTGATTTGATCATAAGAGACTTTTCTTCCCAAGATTTTATGATGAACCCCGGGAGTAATTTGATTATATTCGAGCTCTGGAATAAAGCTTGCCCCTTTCTTAAAAGGGAGAGAAATATAGCGCCTAAGATGATAGGTCTTAATCGCAATATAAGCTAAAATAAGGCCAACAAAAAGGCCATATTCCTCTGGTATCCGCATAAATGGATTATACCATAACTAATAATGCTTAAGATCATCTTTTTTTATGAGCTAGAGATTTGTTCTTTACTCTAGGTGGGATTATCTAAAAATTGTAAAAGGAGGAAGTATGAAAAAACTATTAATCCTTCTCCTAGGCCTCACACTCAGTAGCTGTAGCTTCTACACTACAGGCTACGATGATGGGTATTCCGATGGCTATTGGGATGGATCTGATGATTACAAGGCCATGGTCGAGAGGGCCGTAGAGTTTGGTTTTGACATGTAAGCCAACCTTCCAAGCGGATACTATATTTCCTTTGTTAAACTAGCAGATGACGATGAGTCTTTCGCAGTTTACGTGGATAATTATGGTATGATCTCGGCCATTCGCTACGATGACTACAATCCATACCTCAGTTGGGCGGATAATTGGCTTGGTCACGACAATTACCTTAATGGGTTAACAGATAATGGTAATGGTACCTACAGCTGTAACCCAGGTTCTTGTTATGAATACGCTACCATTAATCCTAACCCCTATTTTTACGGTATGGTGTTTGAGGAAGCTGAGCCTTCTGAAAAAGACCTTGAAAAACTAGCGGCCTTTCAAGAAGCTCTGCAAATCGAAACTATGAGCGAAAAGCTTTCCGCAGAGTTTGGTTTGAGTGAAGAAAGAAGTCATGAAGTGAGTTCTTTAATTCTTTACTTTAACAAAAAGGCCCGAAGCGCAGAAGACTATGATGTCTTCTTTGAAAAACTCATTGGTATGAAAGCGAATGAGGCCATGGAAAAAATGCGCGCTTATCTTGATGAACGAGATGAAGCGAGCTTTGAGGATCTAATTGATCGAGCAAGTCAAGTGAATGACCTTGCTCCTGAACATGTTCGACAGCTTGTCGAAGAAATTCTTTTGTAAGGATAAGGGGGCATCGACGCCCCCTTTTCCAATCCTCCCCGAGCTCTTTCTATTTATAGGAGGTGCTTGTCGAGATGATTTGATCGTAAGGGCCTCCAGTTGGAGGTCCTTGACGTTGGATTAAAAGTTCTCACATCCTCTCCTTTGGTGTACGTTAAAAGAACAATTATGTTTAAAGGAGAATTCATGAAAGTCTTAGGTCTGATTGCTATTTTATTATTCAGCTTTTCTTGTGCGCATCATCTTGATGAAGCTCAAATTGGGGAAAAAATCACCATCGTAGGAAAGCTTGAAGGTTCTAAATATAAAAACGTTTATTTTTCAGGACAGCCAAAAAATACAGACTATAAAAAGCTTTCTGAAGCGGGCTTTAAAACCGTCATTAACCTACGAGATAAGTCTGAATATAAAGAAGACGTCGAATCTTGGCTAGTTGAGAAAAAATACAAAATGAACTACGTAAATATTCCTTTTAAAAGTGATATGGAACTTAGTGATGGTTACGTTGAAGAGGTGACTGCTGCTATTCGAAAGCACATGAAAGAAGGAAAAGTTCTTCTTCACTGTAGTACAGGAAATCGCGTAGGTGCCTTTCTCGCGGCCCATTTCTATAAGGACCATAAAATGAGTAAAGAAGATTCATTTAATATGGCCAAAAGACTTGGTCTTGAAAAAGAAGGAGCCATTAAAAAAGTTGAAAATTACTTTTCAAAATAATTTGAGGGCCTTCGGGCCCTTTTTATGTTAAAACAAACTATGATTATTTTAATTTTATTACCCCTTCTTTTTTCTTTGAACTCCTATTCCCAATGCTATGAAAATATTGAAAATAATTTTGATAGTCTGCCCTCTGAAACTAAGCTAGTCCAAAGGTATCAGCCTAACAAGATCTTCTCTTTTTCAGAGTATAAATTAAGTGCCACCAATAAATTAGGACTCGATAATCATTTTCAGGGTCTTTATCAATATAAAGATATGATTTTTGTCTCTGGAGCCGATTTTAAAAAGCGAGAGGCAGCATTTTTTGTTTTAAAAAACAACAAAGTGATAAAAAGAATGAGAATAGGAGATCGAAATCTTTGGCACTCTGGTGGTATAAGCGGCTCTGGCCCCTTAGTAGCTGTTAGTCTTGAGCCTTATAAAGTTCCTGAAACAAAAAACTCGATCATTCAAGTTTGGAATATGGAAAATATTAATAATCCTATTAAGGTTCAAGAAATTACCGGACTCCCCACTTATACTCCGGCCGCGGGTCTGATCACTCTGCCTAAGAATCAGCTTCTTATTGGCCAGCTCTCTCATAAGCTGGTTCTTCATCTTAATGGGAATGCCATGGAGCTTAATCAACAAGGAATTGGTGGAACCTCTTTTTCTCTTTTAAGACAATGTGATGGAAATATTTATCTTATGACCTTTTCTAATCGGGCAGGGAAGATCCCTGTGCCGATAACCAAAGGCGTAGAGGTTGCAAAACTCTTCTTAATAGGTCATGAAAGCAAGCTAAGCTCTAAGCAAACGATTCAATTTGTGAAAGAGCGAGAATTTAAATGCCGCAGAAATTGTACTTTTCAGGCCGGAGCGAGTGTTAAAGACCTTGGAAATGGGAAGTTTTCAATTATTTCAGTTAATATGTTTCGAAGGGCCGTTGTTGGTGATATAGAGATTTCAGAGTTTAAGTAAATGGAAAAACAAACAACGCCTATTGAAGGTCTTTTAATTCTAAAGCCTCGAATCTTTAAAGATAATCGTGGGTCCTTTTACGAGTCTTACAATAGAAGGACCATGGAATCGCTAGGTATCTCTTGTGACTTTGTGCAAGACAATCAAAGTGAAAGCACCTACGGAACTTTAAGGGGACTTCATCTTCAAACGGGTGATGCCGCTCAGGCTAAACTAGTTCGCGTTCTTAAAGGTCGCGTTTATGATGTTGCGGTAGATCTTAGGGAAGGCTCCCCTACTTATAAACAATGGTATGGAATAGAACTTAGTGAAGAAAACCAACTTCAATTCTTTATTCCAAGAGGCTTTGCTCACGGCTTTGTGGTCTTAAGTGAGTCCGCTACTTTTTTTTACAAAGTGGATAATTACTACTGCAAAGAAAAAGAAGATGGTGTGATTTGGAATGATCCCTCTCTAAATATAGACTGGAAACTTGATTCTAAGAATATTGTGCTCTCGGATAAAGATCAAATTTTACCAACTCTTTCTTAATGTCCTTTCAAATAGCTAGCTATTTCTTTCTATATAAATTTTTCAAAAATCTTTAAATTGATCCAAATATCCCTTAAAAGCCGTTCATGAAAATTTTAATATTTGTAAGTCTTTTAGTGACCCTATTTGGGTGTGGTAATGGTTATGTCGACTCTGGAAAAGTTGTTCCCAGAGACAAGTTTCCCCTGACCTATAAAGTCAATCGGGCCAAGTATGAGCGATATAAACTTAGTTTTGATCGAGTAGAACAACAGTATAAATCTAAATCTGGCATAGACCTGGTTAAATTTGTTCCAGCTGATGAAAACCCAAAATTTACGGACAGCAAAGACTCTCTCAATCTTCCTGATAATTGGGTCCTTTTTAAGGAAAATGCTAGTGAATTTCAAAATATAGGAGGGAACACGGTTGGTCTCTACACGGGCTGGGTAGAATTAGGACGAGGAAACCTTATTGTTAATATTTATAAGCATGCCTCTACCTACAATCGGGTTAAAAAGGTCCTCTATCATGAGGTTGGTCATGCTCTTGGCTTTGATCACACGCATGGACTTGATTATTCCACGATGAATTATAACTTTAATCTTCTTCTCCCTTTTCTAAGTCGTTATGATCGAAGAAGACTTCACGACAAATATCCTTTTTCTACTCATGAACTCACTCAAAAGGATCTTGAGCTCGTTGGGGCCGATGAAGAAGGAGAGCAACTTGGACTTATAAAGAAAATTGTTCATGAAAAATTCGGTTTAAGTGCAGAGAGAGTTGAAGAAATTGCCCCAATTCTACACAATCTCAATAAGATTAAAAATAAAAGATCTTTATCAGAAAGAGATTGGAATATGGCAACTCAAAAGCTCTTTGGTTTCAATTATCAACAAGGTAAAAAGGCCATCGAAGAACATATTCAAGGCAACTCTGAATCTCTTAACTCCCTACTTGAAAATGCGGCCGAAGTGAATCGAACTTCTCCGGAGCATATGAGAGAGATTCTTTCCGATTATCTCTTATAATTTTAAGCCCTTGCCTTTCAGAGTGAGGGCCTATCTCTATCTTAGTAATTTGGTAACTTTTTCCCGCCTTAAAAGAGAGACATTTTTAAGATACTCTTTTAATCAACTACCTCTCAAAGCTAGTTTCTCATGCTTAAAAGAGTTAGAATAATTAAAAAAGGATTTTTTATGAGGATATATGCTTTTCTCTTTCTACTAAGCTTCAATGCTTTTGCAGACTTTAAATTAAATGATCTCACCAGCGCAGAGCTGGGTAAAATCTCTCAAGACTTCTCCGCAAACTTTATGTTTACCTCAGTGAACCCTGCCCATGGAAATGGAAATCTTTTTGGGCTTGAAATCGGTCTGGTCGCCAACGTAACGGAAAGTGATCGAACGGAGAAGGTTGTCCAAAGAGTGGACTCCACCCAATCTCTCAGTAACATCGCCTCGGCCTATGGTCTTGTGACTTTAACTATTCCCTTTGGATTTACTTTTGAACTAGGTCTCGTTCCAGAAACAGATATTGGTGATGGAAAAGTGAAGTATACGGCCGGAGCAGTAAAGTGGAGTAAAAATATTTTTGCTCTTCTTGATATGGCCGTTCGAGCTCACTACTCTATGGGAGATTTTTCTTTTTCCCAAACTATATCGGCCGTGACAACTAAAGTTGAGATTGAAAACAAGGTAATGGGAATGGATCTCATTGCCAGTGCAGATCTTTTTGTTTTAGAGCCCTATGTTGGGTTTGGCTTTGTGAAAGGAGAAACCTCTGTCAATGCAACTGGCTCCGTTATCTTTAATTCAACCGAATTTACTAGCTCCCCTAGTACTGTAACAGTAGATGATTCTTCTGTAAGAATGTTTGCTGGAGTTCAGCTGGATCTTTTTCTTATGAGATTGGCCGCTGAGTATGCCAGAATGTTTGAAACGAATAGAATTTCTGCTAAATTGAGCTTTTATTTTTAATGGACCTCGAAATTATCGGCTGGATTGGAAGCTTTTGTTTTGCTATTTGTGCAATCCCTCAAGCCTATATGAGCTACAAAGATGGGCATTCTAGAGGAATAAGTTGGGGACTTCTGATCCTGTGGTTTATAGGTGAAGTGTGCACTCTTATTTATATCGCTCCTAAAAAGCATATCCCTTTAATATTTAATTATCTTAGTAACCTATTATTTATTCTTATTATTTTAAAATATAAGGTTTTTGAGAGAAGGGTCCTTAAGGTAGAATAGAGCTATGAAAATACTTATTCTTTTATTACTTCCTTTTAGTTTATTGGCCAGGGATCTGGATTATTGTCGCAATAACTCTCTTCATAAAGGTCATTCTATTCCTTTTAATAAAAATAAAGATTTTGTCTCTCGCTGCGCTCCCCGGTTTCTCTATTCTTGGCAAGATTCTAAAAGAGTCGATCAGTGGATAAAAGAAAAAAATAAGGACAATATTCTTCCTCTAAAGAAAAATAAAAATGGCGACTCTGCCCTTTTTCTATGGATCGATCCTATTGGTACTTTTGCTTATGGGGATACGGCCGTGAGATTTACACTTAAAAGTGATGTTGAGTTTGAGTATATTGGGCCCGAGCGCCTTATTTGTAAAAGAAAAATTGCCTTTTTTAATCGTAAAACAGTTTATGTGAGATATTTTAAAACCAGTTTTGGACAAGAAGGAAGTGAATACATTATTTGCGATCATACTCCCATTGAAAGTTGGAGTATCCATACGTCAACTCACTATAAAGAAACTCTGATCGAATTACAAAAGGTTCTCACAGATCGAAAATACAAAACATGGGAACCCTATATAAAAAATTATACTTATTTCAACGCTCTCAAAGGAAGTGTCGATGCACTTCCAAGGATAAAAACATCTGTTCCGGCCACTATCAAAAAGGCGGGGCTTGGGGAACTTTATAAGATTGCATCAGATTTTTTTATCCTGGGTTATAATGTCGATGTGAGTGATCGCTTTTGGAAAAAAGATATTTTATTGGAAAGACTTTTAAAGTTTTATCAAAATACTTCAAAACCTCAAATCTTCATCGATCGCTAACCCACTCTCCTGTATCAAGAAAGTGTTTAAGCTTTTTGAGAAAGGCTTCTTTATTCCAACCTTCAAGGGTCCAAGGTTCGTTGGTAATAAGAGAGTCATCACTTGGAAAAAAAGCACAGATAGAATCCGATATATCTTTAAGGATGAATTCATCCCCTTCATAGAATTTAAGACGCTCTAAGTCTTTTTCCGTAACATACAGGAGGGCCCCTTTCGTTTCTCCTTTGCCTGAGATAAGCACGGGAAAATCTTCTCCTCTAGCTCTGACCACGCGGTAATGATTGATTTTGTGCGGAGATAAATCGAATTCGTCATGACCAAGCACCAGCTTAACGACATCGGGATCTTGAAGCGTTCCATAAACAAAAATATAACTCATGGCTTCTATAGTGCCATTTAAAACTGAAGATGCTAAGTTGATTTTTTTGGAGTTATTATGAAAGGCATCATTTTAGCAGGTGGAGCAGGATCACGTCTTCATCCATGTACTTTGAGCGTAAGTAAACAAATCCTTCCGGTCTACGATAAACCGATGATCTATTATCCCATGAGTGTTTTGATGCTTGCGGGAATTAAAGATATCCTCATTATTAGTACCCCTCGAGATATTGAATGTTTTAAGGAGCTCTTTGGAGATGGTTCTCAATTTGGACTTAATCTCAGCTACGATATCCAACCTAAACCAATTGGTCTCGCGAGTGCTTTTCTCATAGGAGAGGAGTTTATTGGAAATGATCGAGTCTGCTTAGTTTTAGGCGATAATATATTCTATGGACATGGACTGAGTGGAAAACTTAAAGATGCCGCCAAAAGAGAAGTGGGAGCTACCGTATTTGGTTACTGGGTAAAAGATCCAGAACGATATGGAGTGGTTGATTTTGATAGTCACGGACGTGCTTTAAGTATCGAAGAAAAACCGACTCACCCCAAAAGTCATTATGCTGTTACAGGGCTCTATTTTTACGACAATGATGTGGTGGAAATTGCCAAACAAATCAAGCCTAGTGCTCGAGGGGAGCTCGAAATTACCGACATCAATGTTGAGTATCTCAACAGAGGGAAGCTTCGAGTTGAGATGCTTGGAAGAGGGATGGCCTGGCTTGATACTGGGACTCATGACTCTCTTTTAGAAGCGTCTAATTTTATAGCGACCATCGAAAAAAGACAGGGACTCAAAGTCGCTTGTTTAGAGGAGATTGCTCTTGAGAATGGTTTTATAAAAGAGCATCAGCTTGAAAAACTTATCCAGAATATGGGTAAAAGTACTTATGCAGACTATTTAAGATCGCTTCTTTTGCGAATCAAAAAACCAGCGCTAGAGATCTCTCAATAAAATTTTTTTAGCTTAAGTTTTTTGGGCCAAGTCCGATAAAAAGGGTATGAATTTTTTTAAGAAATGGTTTCAAAAAAAGCAGGATAAGCCTGAAAAAAAAGAACTAATAAATGAAGATCTTTTTCATCTTGCCTATATTAGCTTTTCGACTCAACTTTTTGATATCGATGATGAAAAGACAGGGATCAAGGCCATTTTAGAAAAAAGTAGAGCAAATAATAGCAAAAGAGATATCACAGGAATGCTTCTCTATAGAGATGGGGTTTTTCTTCAAATCCTTGAAGGTCCCTATGATGAGATCATGAATACCTTTGGCAGAATTGCCTGTGATGGTCGGCATGAGGGGTGTAAGATTCTTGTGCGTCAAAAAACAGACAAAAGACTCTTTGAAAATTGGTCTATGGCCTATCGAGAGTTTGATTATGGTATGGCCGATGCCTTTGAAGTCATCATGCCGTGGAAACAGATGATTGAGGATACCAAGACCGGAAAAGTCATCGAGCACCAAAAGATCATTGATATCTTTATAAACTATCTCGAAAGTGTCGAAAACGATCTTGCTGCCTAGTGAATCCAAAAAATTCATGCTAATTTAGCCCCATGCCAAAGATTTATGGATTTTCATTCATGCGTGGGGTCGATAAGCTCGACTACCCCTACCTTGAAATGCTTGAGAGCATGAGTGGTCTTACAGAAAAGATCTACCTTGCTGTCGGTGACTCAGACGACGCGACAAGAAGAAATATTGAAAAGCTCTCTAATGTTCAAATCATCCCTACGGTATGGGAAGAACAGTATACTGGAGATGGTGGACGTATCTTTTCTCAACAGGCGAATGTGGCCTTAGGAAAGCTTCGAGAAGAAGAAAAAGATCCTGAGGCTTGGGCACTTTTTCTTCACTGTGATGAAATTATCCATCCTGATGAATACCAAAGACTGCTGGAAGATCTTCAAAGGGCCATCAAGGAAGGAGCAGATGCTATTCGTTTGCGCTTTCTTCATTTCTGGAAGGATCATTATCATATAGCGGTTAATAAACGTTGGCAGCCAGCTGAGATTAGGCTCTTTAAACTTCATAGCTCGATCTTTTGTTATGGAGATGCCCAGGGCTTTAAAGGCTTTCAAAAACAGATCGATAGTGAAGTGAATCTCTATCACTATGGTCATGTCCGACCAGCGGAACAGCATAAGCTTAAACAAATGGAGATTATGCGAAGGATTCGTCCGGCAGAAAAATTTAATAAATACTGGAAAAGAGAAAAAAGGGCCTTCGCTAAAACAGAAATGCTTCGAATTAACTGTGCTCATCCTCCCTTTATGCGTCCTCGAATAGAACGATTACAGGACCAGTTTGAAGGTGTCACAAAAGATATTCTATATATTGTGGGAGAACAAAAGCTTGATCCATCGATTCTTAAGAAGATAAAGGTTAAGGAGTTAAAATTTTTAGAAAAAGTAAGCGATGTGCCTTCTGAAAAAAGAAAAGACTCGATGATTATTTTAAAACCTAATCTTCTTCAAAGACTTCTGTATAAGCAGCCCAGCAAAGTCGAAATGAAATCCCCTCATGCCAAAGAATGGTCACCAGAGATGGATCTTCTCTTAAGAATTTCTCAAAAAGGGTTTCATTTTAGCGAATCGCCTTGGAAGTTATAGATTTTCGAATGCATCCCCAAAGACATCTATCATGGCCTGATGAAGCTTTTCACGAGTAATGGGTTTAACTAGATATTTTCTAACACATTCGTATTGATTTTGAAGATCTCGGTCTTCTGCGCGTACGTGCCCGACGCCGCCTTCATCAGCATCGCCATCCTCTGCGGCGGCATCTCGTGCATCTCCTCGGCGGCGCGCCGCGTGGCGACGATCTCGGCGCCTTCGACCAGCTGGTTGCCCCAGCAGTGGTCGCCGTTGGCGTGGGTGTTCACCAG
>CBDUBC010000083.1:0-13658 GCA_965365285.1 uncultured bacterium | reverse complement strand
CCACCAGGCATTTTTTACCTCTTAATAAACTTCATTTAATTTCAGAACTTTGGACTCCGATAAAAGGTCATGGAAAAAGACAAAATTGTTTTCTATGTCCGACTTCATAAACAGCTTCCAGCAAGCTTTATCCATCTTTCATTGGCCATGTCCCAATATGGAATTAAACTTGTTCCCATGACCTTTGATGATATTATGGAGCTTCCCAAGTATAAAAGACTGATGATTCTTGCTCTCGTCAATGATTTTGACTCCTTTGATCGGTTTAAAAGAATCAGGCGTCGATATCTCGATTTTGCCATAATTAATGAGAAAATTAGACTAATTCACCTCAGTTCTTTTGAACCTATTCGTAAACTTCGTAGAGAAGAGCAGGCCAAAAATTACCTGTTCTTAAAATTACCAAATGATTTCGATATTCTAGCTAAAGAGACTTATCAATTTATTGAGGCCAAACAGAAAGAAATTAAGACTTGGCCGTTTTCTTTAGAGAAGAGTAATGAATTCAATGGATGAAAAAACAAGAAAACTTTTAATACTTATGAAACTCGATGCTTCTGCCTTGCACGGTAGAATCACTAAAAGAAGGAAAGAATATATTCATACCTTCTCCCTTCATAGAACCCGAGAGCATTTTCCAGACATTTTTGAAAGTAGACTTAAAGGGGCAAGTCCAGACCTCTTAGTGAACCTTCCGGAAGAGATCATCTACCTCTATGATCAATTTTATAATCTGGTTGATGATATGTTTTGGTACTTTAAGCACACCCAAGATATGGGCGCAACAGTCGAGGATAATCTCACCAAATGGATCAAAAAGCTCAATGTGGTCTATGATCAGCTTGATATCTATTTAGACGCATCGCTTCAGGGCTCTCGACTCGATGAGGATGATATTGAAAGCCTAAGAAGAGATATGGAAAATCAGGGTGAAGACCTTACCGGGATGTAAAAAGTCTCCTAAACTTGAAGAATCGATCCAGATTTGATTAATTTCCCTCATGAAAATCTTTCTCTCGTTATTTTGGATAGCGTCTTCGGTATTGGCCAATACGGCCCCGATGAGTCTCAATAGACTTCAGGTGCTTTCTGGTAAAAAAAGTCTTCAGCTTAAAAAGGTAAGTAGCGAAACCAAAATTGGTAGTGAGAAGGCATCCTCTCACAAATCAACTCAGTATTTTCTTAATAATTCGAGAATCCTTTGCTTTCAAATGAGTGATTTACAAAGAATGGTGGAACTTTCAAGACTAGGTCATCAAGTGACTCTTGTTCATGATGATGAATCGATTCTTCAAAAGGCGCGTAATATGGCGCTTGAATTTGGTGAAGAAATTCTTGTGAGAAATCACCCAGGTCAGCAGGAGTACGATGCCCTTTATCTCACTAAAAAAATAGCGCCTGAAAAGCTCGAGCATCTTTTTAAAAAACTCAAGAAATCCGGTGTCCTCTATTACGAAGCGGAAATTGATGAGCAAAAGAATCAAGCCTTTAAGTCTCAAGAACTTCTTAAAGTTTTATCCGACTTTAGAGTCCTTAAATACGAAGAGTCTCCCTTTGAGCAAGCCTCAAATGCCCTTTTTGTAGGCATAAAATAGTTCCTCTCTGAAAAAACTTTAAAAAACGGTAAAATAAAAGCATGAAAAGCTTTTTCTTTGCACTTTTATTACCCTGGCTTGCTTTCTCAGAAGTAGGGACGTTTGCTGGTCGAATTTCAAAGGTTAGTCCTGAAGCTTCTCTTCTTAGAGTTCGAATAGATTTTGAAAATGCCAAATATCTTAATAAAAAAGATATGGTCGAGTTTTGGACCGTGGTTAATCCTGCGAGAAGATGTAAAGGATATATCGTTGGTCGAAGCACGGAGTATTTATTAATTAAAATTCCTGATTTTAAAATTTGTCGACTCCTAACCTTTATCGATCATGGGGCCAGGGTCTATCTCAACAGTCAGGATCTTGTGAATAATATGAAGATGGGAAAAGAAGTTGTCTCTATTTTAAAAAAGAAGAGACTCGCTTTAACGGGTCAGCTTGAAACACTTAAAAAGAAACTTGAATCTCATATGGATAAGATTGATGCCGTGAATGCCAGATATGAAGTTCTCCGAAGAAAATTAATGGAGGAATGGAATGAGGAACTCGACTTTATCGAAGAAGACCGACTTATTGCACTTCGTAATTATAAGGGAACTCAAATACGTTTGGACGAGACTAATCAAAAGCTAGAGCGTTATAGAATTGAAGATGAGAACATTCAAGAAGACAAATGGGCTTTAGACTCCAAGCGTTATATGAAGAAGTAAGGCCGTTTTGGCCCCGTCGCAAAAAAAATCCACAATTCTGGTACGGAATTCTTTAAGTTTTAATAATTTTCATTTAGTATCGTGGCTCTGAACGCAGAAAAGGATGCCACATGTTAAAATTTAAATTCCCTATCCTTATAGCACTTCTCGTTTCCTTAGTATCTTGTAACAAGGAAGGTGGAAGTGACAAGAACTTTAGTGATGTTAAAAGTACCGGTATTGGAAAGAAAGGCGGTATTTTTCAATTCAATTTAGGTCAGCAGCCTACAACTCTAAACCCATTATCTTCAACAGATTATTACGCCTCTGTTGTTCAAAGTTATATTCAAGAGGGACTCGCTTCTCGAAATGTAGATACTTATGAGTGGGAACCTTCTCTAGCAACAAGCTGGGAAACCTCTGAAGATGGTCTAGAGTTCACCTTCAAATTAAGAGAAGGGGTAAAGTGGCATGATGGAAAACCATTTAGTGCAGATGATGTGAAGTTCACGTTTGACGCTATCATGGATAAAGAAAACAGATGGAAGACGGCGCACTCTATGCCTTACTTTGAAAACTTCAAAGAGGTGGTGGTGATCGACCCTCTAACCGTAAAATTTGTTGCTAAAGTAAAATATTTCAAGAACTTCTCTGTAGCAGCTGGTTTCTCTCCAGTTCCAAAGCATATCTATGAAGATCTAAGCGACGATAATAAAAAGAAACTTAATAAAACTCTTATTGGTACCGGTCCTTATAAGCTTGATCGATACAGAAGAGGAAAAGATCTTATGCTAGCAGCGAACCCTAATTATTGGGGTAAAGGAACTGAAGATTTTAAGAAAAAGTATAACTTTAGTAAGATCCTTATGAGATTTATTAAAGATGGAACCATTGCTATCACCAGAGCAGAAAAAGGTGAGATTGATTACCTTAGCCTATCTTCAGAAGAGTATATGCAGAAAGCAAAAGGTGACAGATGGGGTGTTGATATCTTTAAGAAACAAGTTCAAAACAAGTCGCCTTCTGGATATGGGTTCATTGGTTGGAACCTTGCAAACCCAATGTTTCAATCTAAGAAAACAAGACTTGCTCTTTATCATCTCGTTAATAGAAGACTCATGAATGAGAAATTCAACTATGGTCTTAATGAACTAGCAACTGGTCCAGTTTATAGGAGAAGCAAATATGCTAATCCAGATGTAAAGCCAGTTGAGTATGATCCAAAGAAAGCTCTTAAGCTTCTTAAAGAAGATGGGTGGAAAGTTGGAGAGGGAAATATCCTTCAAAAAATGATCGATGGAAAGAAAACGAGACTAAGCTTTACGATACTTGAGCCAAATAAAGAATTTGTCAAAAATCTTACGATCTTCAAAGAAGATGCTGTAAAGGCCGGTGTTGACGTCAAAATTAAATTCATCGAGTGGACCAGTTTTATTAAGCTTCTTGATGAAAGAAAGTTTGAGGCCGTAAGACTCGGATGGAGTGGTGGGGACATCGAATGGGATCCCAAGCAAATTTGGCACTCTGACTACGCTAAGTCTGGTTCAAACTTTATCGGTTATAGTAATCCAGAAGTGGATAAGCTTATTGATGAAGCCAGAGTTACTCTTGATGAGGCCCAAAGAATCAAGATTTTAAGAAAAGTTTATAAGACCATTGCAGAAGACGTTCCTTACGTATTCTTCTTTAATAGTAAGTTTGGTCATTACGCTCATACAAAACGTATGAAGATGGAAAAAGAAACCTATACCTATGGTATTGGTCTCGATTACTGGTGGATCCAAAAATAGGTAGGAAAACTTGTTAGATTATCTCATTCGAAGAATTTTAATTATGGTTCCCACTCTTTTTGGAGTGACGATCGTAGTCTTTTTTATCATTAACCTTGCTCCAGGTAGTCCGGTGGAACAAAAGCTTCAGGCCCTCAGATTTGGAGGGATGGGACAACAGACTACAGGGGTGGAGAGTGCTGGAGGAAATCGAGATTCTTCGGGGATCTCTCAAGAGGTTATTGATGCTCTTAATAAACAATATGGTTTTGATAAGCCTGTTCATATTCGTTATTGGATCTGGATTAAAAACCTCGCAAAGCTCGACTTTGGAGAGAGTTTTACTTACGAAGAGCCAGTGACCGACGTTATTATGAGTAAATTCCCTGTCTCCTTACAGTTTGGAATTATTTCTATTTTTCTTTCCTATCTGATCTGTATCCCTCTTGGGTTAATTAAGGCCGTAAAGAATGGGACGAAGATGGATATGATCACGAGTTTTTTACTCTTTGTGATGTATTCTATTCCAGGCTTTATGCTCGGTATTCTTCTTATCGTATTCTTTGCTGGTGGAAACTTCTTTGAGTGGTTTCCAGTCGGTGATCTTTATTCCGATCTTTACGAAGAGCTCTCTACTTGGGGTAAAATTAAAGATAGAGTTCATCACTTTATTTTGCCACTTATTTCATACATGATCGGATCTTTCACGGTTCTTACCATGCTTATGAAAAACTCTCTTCTTGATGAAATTTCAAAAGACTATATTCGAACAGCAAGAGCAAAGGGTGTTTCTGAGAAACTCATCTATATGAGACACGGTCTTCGAAACGCTTTGATTCCAATCGTTACAGGACTTGGTGGATTCCTCACCATCTTCTTTGCCGGATCTCTTCTGATAGAAATGATTTTTAACCTCGATGGTATTGGTTTGATGTCATACCAGGCCATCTTAGAGCGAGACTATAACCTTATCATGGGATCCGTATTCATTCAGTCTGTACTGATGCTTGTCGGTAACCTTATTAGTGATATTGCCTATACGATTGTTGACCCAAGGATTGATTTCAAATGATAGAAAGAATTTTAAAAAACGACCTATCAAGAAAAAGATGGAGGATCTTTAAGAAAAGAAAGCTCGCTATGGCGGCCATGTTTGGTCTCTTGACCATGACTCTTCTTACAATTCTCGCTCCAATCCTTGCAAACAGTAAACCAATTTATATTAACTTTCAGGGTAAATCCTTTTGGCCTATTTTTTCTGAATACCGAGCAACTGAATTTGGAGTGAAAGACTCTATGGTTGTTAACTTTAGAAAACTTAAAATGAGTGAAAATGATTTTGCTCTATGGCCTCCCGTAAGCTGGGACCCTTATGAAAGTAATCGAAGCGTTGATTTTTATCCGTCTCCACCAAGTTCAGACAATTGGTTTGGAACCGACGATAGAGGACGAGATGTTTTTACTCGAATCCTTTATGGATTTAAGTACTCCATCATCTACGCTGTAGTGGTTTGGATTTTCTCCACTATTATTGGTATCGCGATTGGTGGAACCATGGGATATTTTGGAGGACGAGTCGACTTCTTTGGACTTCGTTTTGTTGAGATCTTCTCAACCGTTCCCTCTTTTTTCCTTCTTCTTATTTTGATCTCTCTCTTTACACCTTCCCTCACTCTTCTGGTCGTCATTTCCAGTATCTTTGGTTGGGTTGGAATCAGTTATTATGTAAGAGGGGAGTTTCTAAAAAATAGAAATAGAGAATTCGTTGAAGCTGCAAGAGCGACAGGGGTTCCGACTTGGAAGATTCTTTTTAAGCATATTCTTCCAAACTCGCTCGTTCCAGTCGTAACTTTCGCTCCATTTACTATTGCTGGTCATATTGCAGGTCTTGCATCACTCGACTTTCTTGGTTTTGGACTTGAAATCCCAACTCCGTCTTGGGGTGAACTTCTTGCTCAGGCGCATAAAAACTTTACTATTGCTTGGTGGCTCGCAGTCTTTCCATCATTGGCGCTTTTTGCAACGCTAGTTATGATGAATCTAGTTGGTGAAGGGGTAAGAGACGCTTTTGATCCAAGAAAGACCTAAGCCTCTCCGACCGCGTCTCCTAATTTAATTAAAACTTCCTGGCCCTTAGATGATTTCTCTAGAATATCTTGCGAGGGCCTCCATTTTCCACTTTGACCATAGACCATGACGGTCGAAGCCCCAAAGAGAAACATTCCCTTTTCTTGACCTCGTTTAAAGTTTTTTCCTTTATAACTTTGAATAATTTTACCCACCATAGTGGCACCCACTTCAACATAGGCGAGCAATCCAAAGTTTTTGGTCTCAAGAATAGTCACGTGCCGCTCATTCTCACAAAAGATCTCATCTTTTTGCTTAAGCGCCATAGGATTAACCGACTCCAAGTGTCCATGAATCCGATAGCTCGCAATAACCTTTCCGTCATCAGGAAAGTGAAAGCGGTGATAATCCACCGGACAAAGCCTCGCCAAAAGCATTGGTCCATCATCAAATAGTTTCACATACTCATCACGGACGAGGACACTTTTAGCATTCAGAAACTGGCCCTTAACCGGGACCCTTTCCTCATCCGAGAGATTTTCATAACCAAAATAGCGGGCCTCAGCAAAAGCGCCCATCCTGCCGGCCTCCTCTGGAAAGCTTCTGATTCCCTCTCTAAATTTTCTGGTGAAAAAGCTATTAAAGGAGCTATAGCCATAGATGCCATTTTTCGGCTCATGGATGAGACCCTTCTCTGGAAGATACTCCTCTATAGGAATATTAAATTTTCTAATGAAGGGAGCCACTTTATAATGGCTTAAAATAGAGCTATCCTGGATCATTCCATAAAAGCGACTAAGAGAGTGGGAGGTCACCACAGGGGCCACCATACGGCCTAATGGGGATTGATAGAGCCATTGGACGGCCTTATCGCCATAGACCTTCTCGATTTCTTCAGATTGGGATTCTCGGTTGTAAAACTTTATTTTCATATTTAATAATCTCGACAAAAAATTTACAATATTGACGTTTAGTTAACTTGAAAATTTGTGATGCACAATATATTCCTTAGAAAACTTTTGTGGGGGTACGAAAAAATGAAAAAATTAATCATCCTTCTCTCTTTTGCCTTCTTAAGCTTCGGTTTTAAAGACCTGAAAACACATCCAGAATACTCCATGTTCCTAGATAATGAAAAAAATAGCATCTCTATTTATCAAGACTCTGTCGAATCCGTCGTCAATATAACCATTGAAAAAACAGTTAAAGTTGGGGGGGACTGGTTTTATGGGCCAAGCGAAGAGCGAAGCCTAGAGCTTGGAGCAGGATCGGGCTTTGTTTGGGACGATCAAGGTCATATTGTGACGAATTCTCACGTGGTTCATCAAGGGGATACATTTTGGGTGAGCTTTTTTAAAAATAAGAAAAAATATAAAGCTAAAGTCGTAGGAAAATATCTTCAAAAAGATCTCGCGGTTTTAAAGCTAGAAAATGCACCTAAAAATCTAAAACCGATTAAACTAGGAACCAGTAAACACCTTCTTGTCGGACAAAAAACGATCGCGATTGGAAACCCTCTGGGTCTTTCTCACACGATGACTGTGGGAGTGATCTCCGCTCTTGATCGAAAGATTCCAGGATTTGGAGATGTAGAAATTCATGGGGTTATTCAAACGGATGCGGCCATTAACCAAGGGAATTCAGGGGGACCACTTCTCGATTCTCAAGGGAAGCTGATAGGAGTCAATACGATGATTTTCTCCACCAGTGGCTCTAGCGCAGGTCTTGGATTTGCCGTTCCTGTCGATACCGTAAATCGAATTGTTCCTGATCTTATTAAGAATGGGAAAATTACTAGAGCAGGTCTTGGAGTTGGTATTGCTCCCAATCCATATGACGATTTAGGACTTGTCGTTACTCATGTCTCAAAGGGATCTGGTGCCTACAAATCAGGAATTCGCGGGGTCACGCAAGATCGATATGGTCGAACCTATATGGGTGATATTATTCTTGAAGTAAACGGACAAAAACTTAAATCTTATAATGACATCTACCAAGCCCTCGAAAATAAAAAGATCGGTGAAACTGTAAAAGTTAAAATCCTTAGAGGGGATGAAGTTAAAAATCTAGAAGTAGAACTAAGCCCACTGGAGCAGTAAAAATGAGTCTTGCCACAAATCTTATCGCTTTATGTATTATTATCCTTGGATATTTTTCTCCATGGTATAAAGATCAAATTTTATCCGTTGGATTTTTCGCCCTTTCTGGATCGATTACCAATTGGCTAGCGATTCATATGCTTTTTGAAAAAGTACCAGGTCTTTACGGTTCAGGTGTTATTCCAAATCGCTTCGAAGAGTTTAAGGCCGGAATTAAACAACTGATCATGGGGCAATTTTTTAGCGAAGAAAATATCAAAAAATTCTTTCAAGAAGATCACGGACACAAAGAAATTGATTTTGAACCCATTGTCGACAAACTTGATTATCATCGAATCTTCGATTCACTTCTCGAACTGGTTAAAGATTCTCAGCTTGGCGGAATGCTTGCCATGTTTGGAGGAACCACAGTCCTTGAACCTATGAGAGGTCCTTTTTCTGTAAAAATGAAAACGACTGTGCTTGAAGTGACGGCAACAAATGATTTTCAAATGGCCCTCAAAGAAAATCTTCTTTCTCCAAGTATGGGCGGACAAGTCCAATCTAAAGTGGAAGATATTGTCGATAAAAGACTTAATGAACTGACTCCGCACATGGTGAAAACGATCATTCAAGAAATGATAAAAAAGCATCTTGGATGGCTCGTTGTTTGGGGAGGAGTGTTTGGTGGAATCATTGGTCTTGCAATGAGCTTTATTAATTAGAAATGAAGATCAAAGGACTGGCCGTTGAACATTCACTTACGTTTCCAGCAAGGTCGGTGGATCTGGCATAAGCGTTATAAGATCCTGCACTTAAAGTGATTGTATTAATTATGGTGGATGCACCTGTCGCTGTGGCGGTTGCCCAGAGGTTTCCAGTACATCCACTTCCTGAATAAATTCGAACTGTATCACCACTATTAAGATTATCAACCGTTAAAGAGGCAACGCCACCACTAACCGATACAGCAGAAATACTAGGTGTTGATGGAGGTGTCTGATCGAGAAAATAAGAGGCATTCACTTGCGAGCAATTGCTTATGTTAAATAGAGGATCTGTTGAATTTGCAAAAAAGGTATAAGCTCCCGGATCAAGCTGACTAACTGTAATATCCACAAAGCTTCCTGTTGCGATAGATTGTCCCACTTGATTAGTACATGCTGAATCAAGAAAGACTCGAACGACGTCATCCACTGAGACACCAACAACTCTAACCGTAGGAGTTTCATTATTTCCGGTATTGATAGGCGGATCTACCATGACAATTGAAGAAGGAAGTGAAGGAGGAATAAGGTCCAGAGTGTAAGTGACTGAGATATCACTACAAGGACTTACACCACCATCATCTTTAATAATTCTACTGTAATAAGTATAAGTTCCACTTGAAATAGAAGGAAGCTGAACATCCACTTCATTAGAGTTAGAGAGAACACTCGCTACTTCATATACACAACGACTATCGGAATAGACTTTAACTGTATCGTTAATATTAATTCCACCAATAACGAGAATAGGATCGGTCACTACATCCACGGCTTTTATAGGTGCCTTTAAGCTCATTGAAGAGGGAGGCTCAGGAACTTCGGGAGCGACGACGACCTGATCACAACTTTGAATACCATCTCCTATCCAAACAAATCCACCATTACTAAAATTTCCATTTACTTTAAGAAGATGAAAGATAACATTAGAGGTTCCTGCAAGTCCTACAACTTCAGTTGGAACGCTTACTGCTACTCTAGTTCCCGGAGGAGCAAAGGTTAAGCTATCAGATACGGCACCATAATCATAAGTAAAGGCGCCCATGAACTTGAGATTATTGAGATCGAGAACCATTTTTTTATTAGCAAGGTTCCCTTCATGATTACCTGAAAAGAAGAGCGTTTGATAAGTTTCATAGTTTTGGCCCTTAGAAATAAAAATTCCTGTCTGGTCCGCTATTCCAAAATCACGAAATTCACCGGGGACATCGAGAAATCCACATCTAGCAATATAACTATCCATCTCTCCACTTTCCGCGTTGGTTGGAGTTAGGTTTTCAAAATTTTGAAGAAATTGTAAAATGTTGGCCTCTTCAGCAAAAAAGATTTTCTCTCCAGGCACGCCTCTGGCTTCGTTTCCAAATACGAGTGGTTTACTAAAACCTCCCTGCTGTTGAACACAGGCAATTTGGAGAAAAAGAATAAGAAATCCAACTAGTTTAAACATGAGCAATCTATCTTTATTTTAATGCTTACTTGTCGGGATAAGGGCCCTCAGGCCCAATCTTTTTTTTAGATTAATTGTAATTTTAAAGACTTAGAGAGATCCCTCGCCAAGAGCAAAAAAGGGGTCTCCTAAAGGAATTGCCTATTTTTGATGGAATTTCATAAGAAAATGAGTGAAATTACCGATAGTTACCGACAATGTCAGGTAAAGCCAAGGAAGCCAAGAAGCAACCCCAAAAAGGGCATTATCATGCTCGGTATACCAAAATACTCCATAATGAACGAGAGTGGACTCCACTACAATTCCAATAAAGGCAAACCATATACTCAAAAGAAAAGTGCGCAGACTTCGTCCATAAATCCACCACATCATTATGAAAATAGACCCTAAAAGAAGGTGATGAAGAAAAAGGGGAGTTTTAGCAAAGGTTAAAAATCCACTGAGAAGATAGCTAAAAAGAAAGACGACAGGACCATAAAAGGCATGCAAGAAACTCTCTGATCGCGGTTTTTCAGCATTATTAGAAAAGACATAGCTTAGACCAATGGCCAGCCCAGAGACCCCAAAGAAGGGAAAAACCCACCAAGGAATTCCAAGCAAATAAAAGGCATAGTGATCAGGATAACCAGTCGTTTTAGAGGCAACGTGAAACATGTCACCAATCGGACCTAGGGTTCCACCAAGAAAGAAGAGAATCAATGAGGTTTTAAGAAGGAAATTCATAGTAAAATTCTGGCCTAAGCGCAGCAAATAGGCAATAAATTGATATGTCCTTAGGTTTGACGCAAATCCTCTATTCTTGCCTATTGGTTTTGATCACCATGGTCATTTCCATACTATTTGGGCTTAATCTTGAAAAAAAGCTCTTAATCGCCAAGGTTAGAAGTATTATTCAGCTGGTTTTATTAGGATATGCTCTCCTTTGGTTTTTTAAATACAATCACCCTCTCACCTTTTTCATTCTCACTATCTTCATGGTCCTTGTGGCAACACAGACAGTTTCTTCAAGAGTAAAAAATAAGTTCAAGGGGCTCAACTGGATCGCTTTTCACTCTCTATTTATGCCCGCCCTTCTCACTGGATTATACACCTTCTTTTTCGCGATTCCTCAAACCCCTTGGTATGACATCAGTAAAACAATTCCTCTGTTCGGGATGGTGGTTGGAAATTCTTTAACTGGAATTTCTCTAGCGATGGATACCTATCTCAATGCCTTTTCTCTTCGAAAAAATGAAATTGAAGACCGACTCGCCATGGGAGCGACTCGAATGGAGGCCATAAAAGAGATGATGAAAAGCTCTCTAAATACGGGAATGACACCTATTCTTAATACCATGAATGTCGTAGGACTTGTCTCTATTCCAGGAATGATGACAGGACAGATCCTTGCGGGGATGGAGCCTTTTTTAGCAGCTAAATATCAAATCAGCATTATGCTGATCATTTGTTTTGTAATCTTTTTTTCAAGTACGATGGCGCTTTTTATGGCGACGTTCAAATTCTTTGATTCTAATCATCGCTTTAAATCGGAGCTTTTAATCGATGAGCAATAAAATATTAGTCGCAGAAAATGTAAGTAAGAATTTTGGAGATCAAACTCTTTTTTCCAATATGAGTATGACCCTTCAAATGGGTGAGATTTATAATCTTACTGGTCCAAGTGGAACGGGGAAATCGACTTTCCTAAAAGGATTAGTTGGACTTGTTGAGTTTAGCTCTGGAGTTTGTCGCTACTTTCCAGACGAAGAACACTCTTTTACGATGCCTGAAATTCGCTCTAAAATTCACTATATCAATCAGTTTCTTCCCAGTGAAGACCGTACTGTTCAAAATTATATTGAGCAGGTTTTTGATTTTGATGTCTATGCAGAGAGAACTCTTTCACTGGATGAACTTAATGCCTATCTAGATAAATTTAGCTTTTCTTCATCTATTCTTACAAAAAAATTAGGACTTCTTTCTGGTGGAGAGTTTCAAATTATTCGTTTTATAAGATCACTTCTTTTAAGACCTATGGCCCTTTTGCTAGATGAATCTACTTCAGCGATGGATGGAGCACTTAAGAATAAATTTGAATCCATTCTTCTAGAAAAAGTAAATGAAGGACTTTCAATTGTAAGTGTAAGTCATGATCACGACCATCTTGAGAGATTAGGTGGTCAGAAAATTACATTTCATCATTTAGAATAAAAAAAGCCGCCCTGAGGGCGGCCATTGATTAGTTTTTGTAGGAAACTTCTAGTTTCATTACACCCTTTCGAGTACTTCCATCAGGATAGTGAAAGAGCATCTTTCCACCCATTCTAAAGCCAAATTCATTATTGGTATCGATAGAGAGTCCCTTGTCTTCGACTGGATCAGTTTCCACAACCATTCCATTATCAAGAAAGAATTTAAAGTGAGCAGTGTAGTAAGTATAACCAGCTACAGCGTTGTATTTCTTCTTAATAGTAAAAGGAGTCATGTTTCCAAGAGAAGGACTATAGTAGAGGAAACCTTTTCCTGTTTGAAAGTCAACAGCAAGCTTTGTCTCATCACTAATAGTCATGTTTTCAAGATCAATATAGATTTCAGAGATCTTTCCAGAACTGGTGTCTTCATCGTGAAGAGTTGCGGCCGTGGCCATAAACTTTTTCCCAGATACGTTCTCTGCTCTAGCAAGAAGCTCTCGAACGAGAATCTTCCCATCGTCACGAAGTGTTCTTCCATCTCGTGCGAGCGCCTGGAATTGTTTAATCTGACCAGCTTCTTTAGTAATACACTGATCTACATCGTTTTTAAGTCGAGTGAGATCACTTTCAGCGATGAAATAAGTCGCTCTTGTATCAGTGGGAACTTGAGTGTCTTCTTGAAGTCCTTCAAACATAGGAACAAGTTCAGCGAGGTCTTCACAAGATCGAATTCTTTCTGCTCGGGATGAGGTGACTCGGGAAAGCTTTTTCAGATAACACTTTCCTTTATTTGTTCCTTTTCGAACTTTGTAACATGAGAGATTATTAAAATAATTACTCTCAAGCTCTTCTTTAAGAAGATTTTCTTTTTTCAGGTATTTAACATTCTTTCTCCATCCTTTGTCTCGAACATTAGCAATGTGGAAGATAAAAGTAGAGAACTCAATTTCTTTTTCAAGAGCCGATAAATCGGGTTGATTTGATTCGGACACCTTTTCGTTCGTTTTTGGGTTACAACCCATAACTATTATGGTAGTTATAAAAACGGCTATAGTGAAAGTTCTAGGGAAAATGTATTTGATCA
>CBDUBC010000082.1:0-14049 GCA_965365285.1 uncultured bacterium | reverse complement strand
ATAGTTTTTGGCTCGTATTCCACCAAGAAGAGGTAGCTTTTCATCAGGGTTCCTTTTGAGCTTTAGGATCTGTCTTCGAAAAAAGTAGGCGTGTCTAGCCTCTTCAGCACCATGCTTAAGAATCATCAAGTTAGAAAATAAAGATCCTTCCATTTGCTTAATCTTACGGGCACCACAGTTTTCGAGATAGCTTAGAGTATAGAGCCATTGATGATGAAGTTCAGGCCTTTTGACAATAGAATAGAGGATCATGCTCATATCCTCATTATCGATGGTTGAGCTCCATTTGAGAGGTTCACTCATAATTTCAATTACCATTTTGTAGTCCTCATAAATTCTTTAATGGCCTCATAAACAGGTAAAAGATCTGTTTCTTTAGTGCAATAAGGCGGTATCAAATATAACACATTTCCTAAAGGTCGAAGTAGCATATTTTTAGAAGTGAAAAATTGGGTGATCGCATCTGCAAGACCATTAAAATACCCTGTGGATTCGTTATTATTAAATTCGATGGCGAGAATCGTTCCCTTATTTCGAACCGAGTATCTAAAATCACCAGAAATCTCTTTTTTGAAATTTTCATGCATTCTTTGGATCGTTTGGATATTTTCAAGGACTTCTGGATTTTCGAGGAGGTCTAAGCTGGCATTGGCGACGGCACAACCGAGGGCGTTACCGGTAAAGGAATGACCGTGAAGGAGCGCCTTAGTTTTATCATCGGAATAAAAAGCTTCATAAATTTTATCCTGACAAAGAGTCAGAGATAGGGGAAGGATTCCACCGGTAAGTGCCTTCGCGAGGCAGATGATGTGAGGTTTTTCCTCGAGGTGATCAATCGCAAAGCGTTTTCCTGTTCGATAAAAACCTGTCATCACTTCATCAGCTATAGAGATAATATTATGCTTGTGAATGAGTTTAAGCAGATCATTAAGGGCCTTTTCATCTTGAATTTGCATTCCCGCTACACCTTGAACCAGTGGTTCAAAGACAAAGGCGCCTATGTCTTGGTATTTTTCAATTAAGGCCTTCATTTCTTCAAGGCACCTTTTTTGAGAGTCTAAATCACCTTCTAATGGAGCAGTGATGAAATGAGTGTTAGTCATATTCTCCGATAGACCAGTAGATTCCTTAATGGCATCTGTAATGGCCCTAGCTCCAAAAGTATCTCCATGATAACCATTTTTAAAAGCGACGATTCTATTTTTCTTAAGTCCATGATTGGTCCAGTACTGAAGGGCCATCTTAATTCCTACTTCCACAGCAGTACTACCATTATCCGAAAAAAAGACTTTGGGGTACTTTCCACCAAGCATTTCCACCATTCGAAAAGCCAGTTTTTCTCCTTGCTCATGAGTAAAACCAGCGAAAATAATTTGTTCTAGTTTCTCCATTTGCTCATTAAGCTTTTTTCTTAAATAGGGGTGGGCATGTCCATGGATATTCACCCACCAGCTTGAAATTCCATCAAATATTTTTTCACCATCTTCTTTATAGTAATAACAGCCCTTTGCCCTGAGGATTTTAGTTGGAGGGAGAGAGGTTTTTTCCTGTGTGTAGGGCCTCCATATGGTTTGTGACATCATAGGACTCCTTGAAAAAATATTGCCTGCTCTTTTACAAATTCTTTTGATAGGTTCTTTGTTTGAGCAATATTTCCTAATTTTGGAATACCTGTTTTCTGAACAAGAAAAGGTTCCAAACTTGGATTTTCCTTTCCGTTAAAGATCATTCCGGCGATTTCAAGCTTATTTCGCATAAGATAATCAATTGATAAAAGAGTATGATTTAGGGAGCCTAGATAATTCTTAGTGACAAGGATCACTTTTGCCTTAAACTTTTTGGCCAAATCGATAATCGTATCTTCGTTATTTAAGGGAACAAGGATTCCACCGGCCCCTTCAATAACCAGTTTGTTTTTAGTTTCAGGAAGACTAAAGTCTGAGAGTTGAATCAACCTTTCTTCAATTTCAGCGGCAAGGTGAGGGGATGCAGGAGTCTGAAGGCGATGAGTTTCAGGATGGATCTTTGTATCCGTATTACTTATCAGCTCTGCAACTTTCATGGAGTCGCTATGTTCGAGGTCTCCACATTGGACTGGTTTCCAATAATCTGCCTTAAGAGATTCTACAAGGACCGCTGATGCTATTGTTTTACCAATATTGGTATCAATTCCCGTTACAAAATACACTTCACTCATAAATAACCTCTCAATATGTGTATAAGTTCATCCATTTCTCTTTGGGTATTATAACTATGAAGGCAAACTCTGATTTGTTCTTTTCCCCTTTGAACGGTCGGAGACATGATAGGGAGAACTCTTAATCCTTTATCCTTACATTTTTCCGCACACTCTCTTATTTTTTTAAGACTACCTAAACGGTGAGCAAAAATAGGTCCAACGAAAGGCATCTCCATTTGATCTGCGTAGTACTTACAGTTATCAAATAATAACTTCGCTTCTTTTGATGAGTCTCTTCTATACTCAAGTGCCATAGTGGTCGTCAGTAAAACATTCATTGGAAGAGAAGTGGTGTAGATAAAACTAGGACAAAAATTAATCATAGACTGTTTGACATAATCAGGCGCAAGAAGGGCCGAACCAAAACTTCCAAATGCCTTACCAAAAGTTACCATTCGACAAAGAACTTGATTTTCTAAACCAAGTTGAGCAATCACACCTTCCCCATTCTCACCGTAAAGACCTCCTGAGTGGGCTTCATCTACTATGAGGTGGGCCCCATACTTCTTACATAATCCTGCCATGGTCATGAAGTCAGGCATGTCTCCATCCATTGAGAAGAGCCCTTCTGTTACAACAAAAAACAGACCATCCTTTTTCTGTCGCAGCGATTGAAGCCTTTTTTCTAAATGAGCGAGGTTATTATGTTCAAAGAAGTAAGTAGAGGCTTGAGATAATTTAGCTCCCCATTTCAAGGACGCATGAATATGCTGATCCAAAAGGAGCACATCTCCTTCTCTAGCGAGATTACTAAGAAGACCTATATTGAGGTTAAAGCCAGAATTAAATAGTAAGGCAGATTGCGATTTGAAAAAAAGAGCGACTTTTTTTTCAAGCTCTTCGAAATAAGGGTTATTTCCCGATAAAAGCCTGGATCCACTTGACCCATTGATTTTTCCTCCGGCCAAAGCCGCTAGAGGAGTGGAGTCTGAGACCTTTTTATAGATATCCTTGGAGGAGGCTAGACCGAGATAGTCATTACTTAAAAAATCAATTCCACTTCCAGTTCTTGGAAGCATTCGATAATTACCGCCCTCTTTTCTTTGTTCAAGCCTTTGCTTGATTCTTTTTTCAATGTCCAAGCTGAGCACCCACGAAAGGTTCTGTTGGTTGTAGCCCTAAGAGTTCAAACATTTGCATATCTTCACTTTCTTTTGGGTTAGGTGTAGTAAGTAGTTTATCTCCAGCAAAGATGGAGTTTGCTCCGGCCATAAAGCAAAGAGCTTGTTCAGCTTTACTTCTTCCTACTCGTCCAGCAGAGAGTCTAATGACAGATTGAGGAAGAACAATTCTTGCGGTTGCGATCATTCGAACCCATTCCCAAATAGGAACCGATTCGTTTCCTTCTAATGGGGTTCCCTTAACGGCAACAAGAGTATTAATTGGCACACTTTCTGGGTGAGGAGTCATGGAAGAAAGTGTTCTTAGCATCTCCATTCGATCAGTCGTCTCTTCTCCCAAACCAAGAATTCCGCCACTGCACACTGAGATCTTAGCTTTTCGAACATTCTTGATTGTATTCATTCGATCATCATAGCTTCTTGTTGAAATAATTTTTTTATAAACATCTTCAGAGGAGTCGATATTGTGATTGTAAGCATAAAGACCAGCATCTTTTAATTTTTGAGCTTGATCTTCGTTGAGCATTCCTAAGGTACAGCAGACTTCAAGATCCATTGCCGTTACCTCTTTAACCATATTCAGAACAGAATCAAAGTCACCATTGTCTTTGACTTCTCTCCATGCAGCTCCAAGACAGACTCGCGATGCTCCTCCATCCTTTGCTTGCATTGCCATGGACTTTACGGTTTCCACATCCAAAAGAGCATTTTTTTCAATATCTGTTTGGTAACGAGCTGCTTGAGGACAGTAAGAGCAATCCTCAGGGCATCCACCTGTTTTAATAGATATTAAACTAGAGACTTGAACTCTATTGGGTTCAAAAAATTTTCTATGAACAGTTTGAGCTTGATAGATAAGTTCGAGTAGAGGAAGGTCGTAAATCTCTTTGATTTCCTCGTACGTCCAATCATGGCGCGGCATGGTGTTATACATCCGATTCTCCTTAAAATGATTCGCATTTTTGTTTATTTTTAAGGGGTGTGTAAATGAAAGTTCATTCGTAAATAGTTTACAAGCTTAACTATTTAACCTATAAACCGAGAATGAAATTTAAAGTCTATCTTGATGAGAGCCCTCTCTTTCATCTCATCGGTATCCAAAAGTCACTCGATAAAGGGCTATCCAAAGCTCTTAAAGACTCTGGTCTTTCGATTAAAGAAGGTCTTATTCTGCTCACTCTTCTTTTCGAAAAAGACTCTCTTGGTCCGTCTGAACTTATTGATGCACTTCATTTCTCTAAAGCTCAAATCAGCCAGGGTCTTTCTAAATTAGAATCCATGGGACTTATTAAAAGGGCCCTCAATCATCAAGATGCACGTAAGACATGTATTCTTCTTACCAATCTAGGGGCCAAGAAAGCGAATGCTCTTACCAAGGCATACGAGTATATTGACTCTACGATTGAAGATAAATTAGGCAAAGAGGACCTCAGTGCCTTTCTAGGAAATCTTAAAAAGCTAAAAAATTAGAGAAAACTCTAACGTAAGTTTTGAGAGTGACGGCCACGCTTTGAAAGGTCTAGTTACCCATTTCGTTAACAAAGCTTTCTGCGTTACCAAATACACCTTGAGTAATTGCGTTAAGCTTTGCACTAGCCACATCTTTAAACTTAAAGACGATAAGCGCAACAACTGCAACAAGTAAGATATACTCAGTTGAGGTCTGCCCCTCTTCAGAAATAAGGAATTTTTTGATCTGTTCTTTCATACTCATATTTTACACCCTATCGGAGGCGGGGTGGAAAATATTTAATACGTAATTACAGTAACTTATGAAAAATTCTTTCCTTTGCAGTTGCGCCCAGGGCTGATAATATCCGCTAGGAAAAGTTTAGGAGTCCCTTATACTCAACTTCTTGAATTTATGTCTGGTAAGTTTAGTTGTGAGCGTTCTTAAAATTTCGGAATTTACTTATTTGTTTTTTGAGGAGAATTTATGAAAAACAAACTTTATGTTGGAAACCTTTCTTACCAGATGTCAGAAGGTGATCTTGAAACTACTTTTGGTAACTTTGGTACCGTAACTTCTGCCAGAATCATCACTGACAGAGATACAGGAAGAAGCAAAGGTTTTGGATTTGTTGAAATGGAAAATGAAGATCAAGCCCAAGAATGTATCGACAATCTTGATGGCAAAGAAGTCTCTGGTAGAAATATCAGAGTCAATATTGCTCAAGACAAAAAGAGCAGCGGTCCTAGAAGATTCTAATTTCGTTACAAATAAGGGTCCTTTTTAAGGGCCCTTTTTTTTGGCATTCTCAATAAAATTTGTTTAAAACCTGCCTCCCAAATCTCTAACTCTCTGTAATCTCCTTCTTAAAAATGTCTCATGTTATAATTCTATTTCAATGAACGATAGAGGAGGAACATATGGTTAGCTCTATCTTTTATATTGAGTACCTTCTCGTGGGAATCGTCCTTGTGATTGCTTTAAGAAGTTATTTCATTTGGAGTAAAGAACAAGAAGAGAAATACCACGATCAAATGGATCTTGCAGAAAAAGAGTATAACGAGGCCTTGGAAAACTATGCTCTTCATCCAGATAGCTCTCTTGCGGAAGAACATTGTTTTTCTAAGGGTGAGTACTTTTACCAATTTAAGCTGCCCGATTATTTTAACTACCCACTTGGGGATACCATTCCTCATATTGAATTTATGAATAATTTTGAGCAAAGAAAAAAGATGATTCAAAGAGATGTAGATGTGGCAAAAAGATGTTCAAAGAAAAATCTTCAAAAGGTGGCCTAAATGGAACAAGAATGGTCACTATTAGCTGATGAAATGATTAGAGGTATTCAAAGCTTATTGGAAACGATCATTCAGACTCCACACTCTTACTATGTTGCTCTCCTTGCTCCGTTATTATTTACTGCCATCGTTTTTTTGAGTGGATTAATTAAAGAAAAAGCAGAACAGAACTTTCTTCAAAAATGGAATGGTCTCCTAGAGATTGCTCAAAGTCATTTTCTTCTGCCTTTTTCTAAAATTTTGATTGTGGATGAGGATCTAGATTTTCTAATTCTTGCTAAGCAGGAATTTGAAGAAAAGGGTTTTCATGTTTATATTTCTGATGATGGGGAAAAAGGGATGGAGATCCTTAAACGAGTTGAAAATGTAGAGGTCGTTATTTCAAACTTTAATCTTCTCGCTCTTTTACGCCAAATAAACGGTCACAGACCTTCCTATCCTTTCCTTTTGATTGGATTTCAAGACGGACAGTATCTCAAGTTGCACCCAGATGAATTTCTCGATAAAAAGAGATTACGCAAAGAATTTGATCGATGCTTTAAATCTTTATTCAGAAAAGTGAGAAAGGCAGCTTGAGTAAAAAAAATACGGCCATTTTAGGTGCTTCCGATAATTCTTCTCGTTATAGTTATCGTGCCGATGAACTTCTTAAACAATATGGTCATAAGACCTTTCTTGTTAATCCCCAACATGATGAGATTAATGGAGAGAAGTGCTTTAAGCGTCTCACTGATTTAAAGAATATCGATACGGTGACTGTCTACGTACGTTCTGCAATCTCTACCCCTTTAGTCCAGGATATTCTTACCCTAGCACCTAAGAGAGTGATCTTTAATCCTGGCTCAGAGAATAGAGAAATCTACCCTTATCTTCTTGAAAAAAATATAAAAGTTGAAGAAGCTTGCACCTTAGTACTTCTTAATACAGATCAGTATTAATGTCCCTTTTCTGACGCGCTGTTTTTTGTCGGAAAGAAAAAATCAATTAGAATTATTGTTAAATACATAAAGTGAGGATTACGATGGAAAAAAAGCTCTCGGAACTTTTGGAAAATGATAATTTTGAGCTCAGAGAGAAGATGAAAAATGTCTTTCGAGGTTCTCTCTATACTCCTCGCTATAATATTTCTCTCCCCGAAGAAAGAGATCTCGCCTATGCTCGACTTAAAAACTTTTGTGAGCAAGGTCTGTTCAGTGTTTTTGATTTTGAAGGGGATCCTCGAAAGATTTTTGCTGCCCATGAAATTGCAGGTCTCGTGGATGGCTCCATGGCAACAAAGATGACGGTTCAGTTTAACCTTTTTGGAGGAACTCTTCTAAAGTTTGCGAATCGAGAAAGGTTTGAACACATTCTCAAAAAGATTGATGGGTTCGAAGAAGTAGGTTGTTTTGGTCTGACTGAACTTGGATATGGAAATAATGCTGTTGAAATGGAAACCACGGCCATGTGGGATGAATCAACCGATGAATTCATTATTGATTCTCCCTCAACTCTCTCTCAAAAATACTGGATTACCAATGGCTATTGTCATGCTCACTGGTGCATCGTTTTTGCTCAACTAATTATCAAAGGCGAAAAATACGGTGTTCATGGATTTTTGGTTGAGGTCAGAGATAAAGAGCTTAATCTTAAGCCCGGTGTAACCATTCATGATATGGGCATGAAAATTGGTGTCAACGGCGTCGATAACGCGAAGATTAGCTTTAATCAAGTTCGTGTCCCAAGAACTAATCTTCTTGATGCTTTTTCTCAGGTCGATGAAAGAGGAAACTTTTCTAGTGAAGTGAAAGGAAAAAGAGCACGTTTTCTCAAAATGGCCGATCAACTCCTAAGTGGAAGAATATGTATCGCTTCCATGACCCTTAACGCAACTAAAATGGGGATGCTCACTAGTTATCGATATTCAAAATCAAGAAATGGGGTTGGGCCTCAAGGAAAAAGTGATGCGCCTATTTTAAGCTATCAATTTCAACAAAATACTTTTGTTCCTCTTCTCGCTGAGACTCTTGCCCTTTGTTTTGGACACAATCACGTAAAAAATCTCTATGCGGAAAATGATAAAAATGTCGTAAAAGAGTGTTGTGTCATTAAGGCCATGGTTACTTGGCATAGTGAAAACTCTGTTAGCGTTCTCAGAGAAAGAAGTGGTGGACAAGGTTATATGGCCTGTAACCGTTTTGGTGAGGGGATCGGGGGTGCCCATGCTGGTATCACGGCAGAAGGAGATAATGGCGTTCTCATGCAAAAGGTCGCAAAAGAGCTTCTTGATGAAGTGAGTTTAAGCTCTCTCGCTAAGGCAAAGCTTAAAACTGTTCTTCCTGGCAGAGTTCAGAAGGCAATGAGTGGAGATGAACTGGGTTTACTAAAACTTCGAGAAGAGACTCTTAAAACAGAGCTTGCGCTTAGAATGCAAAAAGTAAAATCAAAAGGGCGAGAAGCGATCTTTCAAAAATGGGTTAATGAGAGTGCTGATCTTGTTCAAGATCTTGCGCTTGCTTATGGTGAACGATTTGTTCTCGAAAGATTTGAATGGGCGATTACTAAATGTTCTCTGCCGGTCCTAATTAAGTGTAAAGAGCTTTATGCTAAACTTAAAATTAAGCAACATGCAGATTGGTACCTCAGTGAAAATATCATTTCTGGACGAGAATATCGAAAAATCTGTGCTCGTATTAATTATCTTATTAAAGAAATTACTCCCGACATAGAGCTTCTTATTAACGCTTTTAATATTCCCGAACATCTTGTTCATGCCCCTATTGCGAAAGACTGGGTTGCCTTTAACTCTTATGATCACCAGGGTGAAGTTTATAAAGAAGCTACTACTCAAAAAAAAAGTGAATTAGAACAATCTATGACTCACTAGGTATCTAGAATGGCTTATTTATGATGGAAAATGATGATTTTGTTATAGAGGATGCTAAGGATCTTTTCAATCAGGTTCTCTATACAGCTCCCTTTTGATTTTCCTCTCCTAGAGAAGATTTTTAATTTCTTTAACCCTGACAGTCCTTACAAAGGTACGATATTTGCTAAAATTGATGGAGTGGAAGGAATTGAAAGAATCATTACTCTAATGATGACTCAAAATCAGGAAGCTGATAAGGCCCCTGAATCCTTCGCGGGCAATTCGATACTTCAACTTACTGAGGACCAGTTTTATTACCTTCTTTCACTATTTAACGATGTATTAGTCGCGTTTAAGTTTCCCGTAGAGGTCACTAAAAAGTTTGATAAAGGTTTTGTAAAGTTGAGAGAAGCTTATCAGAGTGATTCATAATAGAGGCATTCTACCTCTTTAAACCCGCATTTTTTAGCGATATCGAGTCGGTGGTTACCGTCATGAACAATATTATCAACTACGATAATAGGGGAGCTTGATTCAGGAAGTCTTCCCATTTTCTTTGCGTGTTCAACTCTTTGATCATGAAATTTATTAGAATTAATACTCTGAATGGTTATAAGTGAATCAACTTCAACTCTTTTTAGGCCCACAAGCTTAACTTTTTGTTTATTATTGAGAGTTTTCAGATGCTCAAAGAAGACCGTTGGGTTTTCGATACTATTTTTAATTCGAATAAGAGCACCTTTAAGCTTGTACCTTTTAAAGGCCTTAATCGTATTCTTAATAAATCCATCTGTCCAAGTTGGTTCCATATGCCAAAGATTATTTCATAAACACAACTTCTCCTCAATGGAAACGTATCATTTGAACTTTTTACCCTTTCAGAGGGATGGTAATTTATTGATTTTATTACGCTCATCAGTTTTTACAAATTGAAGGAGCTTTTTTGATTTTAATCATTGAAATGATGCTGACCCTAAGATAGCAGTAGGAGGAACTCACAAAGGAGAGGGCCATGAAATTGTTAACTTTTATCTTATTTTTCTCTCTAGGGTCGACAGCAGTCTTTGCGGATTTCAGACCTATCTTTACGATAAGAAAGCCGATCGTCGTTAAACCAGCTTTTAAAAATTTGAGAATGAATCCCTATCCAACTAAGGGTAGAGAGGTCGATCATCTTACTCATATTGTTGAGTCGACAAAACTAATGGGTCATGAACTCACCCACGTGATTCAACAAAAGTCGGGAGAGGTTAAGGCCATCATAAAGGCCAGCTCCAACGGAGAGCTTATTAAGTCCAAAAATCTCTTTAAATCACTTATTCTTGTTCTTGGTAAAGAATCTATTTCGGTTGATATCAATGAGCTTAATCGATATATAACTCAAAAGGTTATGGAAAAAATGGCGCCTAATATTCTTGCTCAGGCGAGGATTTATGCCTCTCAAAAATCGGTTGTAGATCAGTATCAAAATGATCTAAAATTTCTTAAGGGTCTTAGAAGTCAGTGTTTGAGTCAAAGATCAGATTGCTCTCGAAAAACAATTACCGACTTAAATAAGTATATTGGTGAGACAGAAAAAAATCTTGTTCAAGAAATGAATCAAATGAACATGCAATTTCTTTCTCTCCAAAATACAATCCAACAAGAATCTAGAAAGTTTCAAACACTCTCTAATATCTCCAAGGCCAGACATGATATTGCGATGAATGCTATTCGAAATATCAGGGCCTAAGAAAAGATGGCCCTCTAAAGAAGGCCATCTCTCTAAAAAAAAAACCTAAATTATTGAAAATATTAGAATTTTTGTAAAATCATGTAAAAAAATGTTTACATACGAATTCCATACGATACTCTAGGAGTACGGAAAACGTATAGAAGGGTTTTTATGAGTCTTACAAAAAAGCAAAAAGAAGTATTGGATTATATCATCTCTTTTTTTGCAAGCTATGATCGTTCTCCATCCTATAGTGAAATACAAAAACACTTTGGATTTAAATCAAAAGGCTCAGTTCAAGATTACGTGAAGTACTTAAGAGGTGCGGGTTACCTAGAAGAGACGGAATCAGGGGTTATTGAGCTAAGTGAGAAACCTGAAAGTATGACCCAAATACCACTACTCGGAGATGTTGCAGCAGGTACTCCTTTGGAAACCGAGTCCAATCAAGATGTTGAACTTATTTCTGTACCTCAAGAGATGACAGGAAGAGGAAAGTACTTTGCTCTTAATGTTAAAGGTAACTCCATGGTCGATGATGGAATTCTTGATGGAGATATTATTGTAGTGAAGTCTCAAAAAGAGGCGAGAGATGGTCAGACGGTAGTCGCAATTATCGATGGAGGAGCAACCGTAAAAAGATACTATTTTCGTAAAAATAAAATAGAACTTCATCCAAGAAATAAAGAACTGAGTCCTCTCATTGTAGATCAAGGTGATTTTTCCATTGAAGGAATTGTGACTGGTCTTGTGAGGAATTATTGAAATGAATTATAGGAATCAAAAATATTTAGACTGGATCAGACAAAATAGAACTTGCCTAGTATCCGGGAAAAAAGCAGAGGTGGCCCATCATGTGCGAGACAATGACAATGCTTCCGGCGTAGGCCTCAAGCCATCCGATTATCGTGTCTTGCCCTTACTTCATTCCTATCATACGACGGGAAGTAGTGCCATTCATCGCATAGGGCCTCTGAGCTTTTATAAAAAATTTAAAGTAGATCCTCTGGTTGTGATGGTAGAGCAAATGAAGGATTACCTTCTTTCTATCTATGACTGTAGAACTGTTGCACCAGACTCTCTGAGAGATGATGAGCTTCTGAGTTTCTATGAGAATAAGATTGAGGAATTACGACCGGAGCAAGAAAAACAAAGAGAACTTAAAAGTATTAAAAAGAAAAAGGAACGAACTCGGCAAGTGAATCGAAAGAAAAGAGAGGAGCTTAAAGAGGAAGAGAGCTTTTTGAAGGCCCAAGAAGAAAAAAAGAGCTATGAGCGCATGGTGTACGAAAAGAGTAAAGAGTTTAAGCCGAAGCAGAAAGTTCCTAAAATGAGTGAAGAGCAAAAGGCTAAACAACGAGAAGCGCGCAAAGAATATTTAAAGTCCGTCAAAGAAAGGTCAAAAGATCAATTAGATGAGATGAAAAGAAAGCAACGTGAGTTTAGGAAGGAACAGTATAAAAAATTAAAAGAGCTGAAAAAACAATGGGTTTCAGAGAGAAACTCTTAACTTAAAATCCCCTGCAAAAAAATGGAATTGGAGCTATGCAAGCCTTAGAGCGAAAGGTTTTTTACCTTAATGTATCTGCGTTCCCTATTGAAGTAGAGAGGGTTCTGGATCCTTGTTTAAAAAAGAGACCCGTGATTATGGCCCCTCTTCATTCAGATCGCTCTCTTATTTGGGAAGCTTCTTCGGAGGCCAGAGAACGTGGTGTAGAGAAGGGGATGAGTCTCGCTTATGCTAAAAAATTATGCTCGGACGCAAAGATTATTGCTCCAAGACCAGATCTTGTAAATCAGGTAAATCGAAAGATTGAACAGAAGTTACTCTCTCAAATGACCCCCGTTTATGAAATGGAAACTCCAGGTCATGCTTATCTGGATTTAACTGGATTTGAAAAGATTTACGGGAAGGAAATGGATATTGGAAAAAAGATTTTTAATTCTTTAAAGAGTGATTTTAGTATCATCCCAACTATTGGGAGCGCTACGAACAAACTAGTTTCAAAAGTTGCTGCCAAAACAAAACAAGATTCTATTCTTTGCATTGAAAAAGGTCGAGAGGAGCTTTTTCTTACCCCTCTTCCTATTACGTCCCTTCCCTTTGTAAGAGAGATGATTCAAAAAGGATCGACTCAAAAAGATAGCCTTTTTGATGATCTTAATATTCAAAGAGTAGGAGATCTTCTTTCCTTAAGCTCCTATGCTCTTGAAGTGGCCTTTGGGCGGAAAGCGAGGATGATCTCTGATATGGCCAGAGGAATCGATTACACTCCAGTTAATCCTCCTAAAAAAGAAAAGGCCATTTATGAAGAGACCTATCTTCCGGAAGATACCAATGACCTGCCAAGACTCCAAGGAGTTCTTTTAAAACTTCTTGAAGCTGGAGTTTATAAACTTCGAAAGCAAGAGCTCTTTTGTTCTAAAATATGTATTTCTTTAAGGTATATTGACTATAAATATATAAGTAAGGAGAAAGAGCTCAAAATCCCTAGTCAATACACCCATGATTTTGAACCAATGGTCATGAAGCTTTTTCATGACCTTTTTAAAAGAAGAGTACGAGTTCAGTTTCTTTCGATTGGCTTTATGGATCTCATTCAAAGTGAAGTCCAGCTCTCCCTTTTTGATGATCAAAACCCTAGACAGCTTACAGAGACTATGGATCTGATCAAAAATAAGTTCGGAGTTCATATGATTAGCTTTGCTAAAGAGCGGGCCAAATGATTTCTCTTTGTATCCACTCCCAGTTTTCTCCTATGGGAGGTTTAGCAACCATTGATGAGATTTGTGATTGGGCAAGCTCTCAGGCGGTTGAAACACTTGCACTCACTGATACCAACGGAGTTTACGGAGTACCTTTTTTTGTAGAGAGTTGCCTCAAAAGAGGAATAAAACCGATTATTGGATCCGAGCTGATCTGGAAAGATCAAAGGATTGTCGTTCTTTGTAAGTCTTCATTTGGTTATGCAAAACTTTGTGAACTCATTACTGCGATTCATATGGAAGAGCTCCATGATGAACTTTTTTATGAATACTTAAGAGGACTTCTATCGGATGCCATTCTTTTTACAGATCAAAAAGTTCTTATTACTAGGCTTATGGGACACCCAAACCTCTTCTATGAAGTCTGTCCGGGCTTTTTTAAAGTCTCAGATGCAAGATGGGCCTATGAAAAAGGGGTCCCTCTCATTGCTTCGACTAGAGGGTATTATCTGAAATCGAGTGATCATTTTTATTATCAACTCATTCAGGCCATTGATCAAAACGCGACCCTCTCTAACACAAAGCTGGACTTCTATAATGAACGATGTCGGTTTTATTCACCCCTAGAACTCAAGAGGATGTTTGGCCCCTATCCAGAGGCCTTTAATAATGC
>CBDUBC010000081.1:0-14118 GCA_965365285.1 uncultured bacterium | reverse complement strand
CTCTTTTACCATCTCGTTTATGGTCCAGAAGATGGAGAGTCGGTCATTGAGATAGCACTGAATTCTATTTTTGGAGAGGACTTTTAAGGCCGCCTTAATGGAGCTGAGTTCAAATTTACTCATCTTCTTTTGTTCTACAAGTTTTGAAAACTCTTCTCCACCAGTAGAAAAACCTCTTTGAAGACCAATTTTAAATTTTGTAAAGTCCTGTGGCCAATTGGGAGCAACAGGAAGAGTAATATCTTTTCGACAAAGGACAATGGCCTCTTCTTCTAGAATAGGAAGAGAATAAGGCCACATATAGGTTCTCTCCATAGGTCTAAAATAAGGAGGAAATAGCCCCACATTACCTGGTTTATCAAGCTTAATAAGTCCTCTTTTCCAAGGAATCGACTCTAGTTTGATCGTGTAGTCTTTAATTTTTTTTGAAGCTTCTCGAATAATTTCTGGATAAATACCTTTTAGGCTTCCATCTTTGTCCTTATAGCTATAAGGAGGATAATTATCATCACCAAGCAACACAATCTCGGGAACCTTGTCATGAGCGAGCAAAGAAAAAGAAATGAAAAGCAAAAGCAAAAGCACGAATTTCATGAAAACTCCTATTTCATTATTTTCTCAAAGAGAAAGCAGTAAAGATAGCTTTCGACTTTGGCCCTTTGAACGTGATCGGAGCTACCAGCATGACCTCCTACTCTATTTTCGAAATAAAAATTTTCTAAAGATTTATGATCTAGAAGAGCGGCCATTTTTCTCGCGTGACCAGGGTGAACTCGGTCATCCTTAGAACTGGTATGAAAAAAGATCGGGGGATAATCTTTGTTATCCTCAACGTTATGATAAGGGGAATTGTTCTTAAGATATTCTCTCATTTGAGGATCATCAGGGTCCCCATATTCAGCAATCCAGCTTGCTCCTGGAGGAAGGGCCGTATAGCGAAGCATATCAAGAAGAGGCACCTGACAGATAATAGCACCTAATAACGCAGGAAATTTGGTGTACATGGAGCCCATAAGCAGACCTCCATTACTTCCGCCCTGAATAGCGATTTTTTTATTATTAGAGATCCCTCTTGCAATAAGATCTTTAGAGACGGCCGCAAAGTCTTCCACTCTTTTGTGACGATTTTTTTTTAGGGTTTCTGAGTGCCACTTAGGCCCAAATTCATTACCCCCACGAATATTAGCGAGGACATAGAGTCCGCCTTTTTCAAGCCAAGCTTTACCAAGAACGGGAGAATAAAATGGTGCCAAAGCGATTTGAAAACCACCATAACCATATTGAAGAACGGGAGCATTACCTTTTTCGATCACGTCCTTTTTTCCAACTAAAAAATAAGGAATTTCAGTACCATCTTCACTTCGCGCTCTAAATTGATAGATCTTCATACCTTCCGTTTTGAAGTATTCCTTGCTTAATTGGATGGTTATGGAGCTTTGGTCTTCGTTTAAAGCATAGAGAGTTTGAGGCTGAATAAAATTTTCAAAATTATAGAGAACAAGATTTTCACCAGGGTCGGCCTCTAAGTAATTTATCGAGCCGTTGGCAGGAGTTTTAATGATTTTCGTGGCCCATCCGTGTTCTTCGTAACTACAAAACCATAATTCTGAATTTACATTATTTAGTAAGGAGATATAGACGCCTTTAGGCGTTGTCTGAACGGCCCGTATAGACTGCATAAAGTCTGGAAGGACCACAATTTCAATAGCAGAAACCAGGTCATCTGAGCTCAGATCTTCGATTGGAACTGAAATAAGTGAACCACATGGAAACTTTCGATTAAGTATTTCCCAGTCCTCCTCCAGTTCAAAAAGAAAAAGTCCCTTATAGACACCTTTAAGATCACAACTCCTTGGTAGCGGAAATTTGAGAGCAGGGCCTTTTTCTCGATAGAGATAGTATTCGATTTCGTAAAAACTTACGGCCTTTTGAATGATATTATAGCTTTGCTCCTCATCTTCTAAAGAGTAATTCCAAACTCCCACATTCTCGTGTTCCCCTTGTAGAACGAGAGTCGCTTCCTCCAGCTTTTGGCCTCTTTTGAGAGATTTTACTTGGCAGGGATAGCCGCTAGAGGTAAGACTTTCTTCCTCTTTAAAATCGGTTCCGAGTAAAATCTCGTTTTCTGAAATCCAAGAAACGGTGCTCTTGGAGGCGGGAATATCAAAGCCATTTGGGACGAAGCTTTTCTTTTTGAAATCATATTCTCGAATAATACTGGAATCAGTGCCACCTTCACTGAGAATAATGAGGGCCAGGTTCTTTTCAGCGAAGCTTGTGCTTCCTTTAAAGACCCAGTCTTTTTTATCTTTTTTGGCCAGTTCATCAACATCAAGGAGAGTTTCCCATTGAGGTTTCTTGTCCAAAAAGCTTTGAACAGAACATCTTCTCAATCGCCCTTTAATATTTTTTTCGTCGGTCCAGAAATTGTAGCAGAAGCCATTCTTGAGGGTGGGAAGGACCAGTCGATCTTTATCTGTGAGGATTTCTTCAAGAGACTTTCTTAAGGGATCAAAATCTTTGTGTGCCTGTGCCCAGGTTTCAGTAGACTTATTTTTACTCTCAACCCAATCTACGGCCTTCTTGCCTTCGACTTCTTCGAGCCATACAAAGTTATCCATAACTTTTCTCTCTTTGATCTATGTCTTATTTGTAAATTTTAATCCATTCACTAAGTACTTGAAGCTTTTCTTGATCGAGAAAAACAGCTCCATTGGATTCTTTTCCTCCAAATACATGAATACCAGTTATTGTAACAAGGTTATCCTCAAGCTCAGGAAGTTGGATACCGGATCCGCTCATACCTCCGTAGGTATCACAGCGGTGGTGAATAATACTTTCTTCAATTTTGTCAGCCGGACAGATTACTTCCCACATAGTTCCTCTAGGTTTATCCCCAGGGTAACCTGCAATTTTGATTTTTGAGGGCAATTCGAGCTCTCGTACACTTGCCCAACCAAGATCTTCACCAATTGGTTGATCCAAGATGATGAGGGCCATATCCTGCTTAAAGCTTTCTTCTTCAACATAACTTTTTAAGGTTAGCACGTGCTCCCATTTGATGACACCAAATGGGGTTGTTTCACGGTCGCTTCGACCTGGTTTAAAAGTGATATTAGTCTTGAATTCATCTGTTCTTTTATTGTAGATGCAATGACCTGCCGTAAGGACATGTCGTGGTCCAATCAGAGTTCCGGTACAAACGTTTCGAAAATGGCCTACGATTCGAGTTTTATAGTTTTCATGATGGGTTGCCAGAGTCCTTTCATAGAAGCCTAGGACACTCTTATCGGCACGATGGCCACGAAAACCCTGCAAGAGCACCTTTTCAGTGACTTCAGGTAGATCAAGAGAGACTTCTTCTTGAGACCCGTCTTTATTAATGACTAAGTAATCAAGCGCATATACATGACACGAGATTAGGCATAGTAAAATTGATAACTTACGCACTATAATCCCTTATTTATGAGTGAATTTGATGATAACAATAATAAAGATAAAAAATCTAGGCTTCGTATATCAAATATATATGCATTGCTCCAAAATCGTTAGTTAACTTAATGGAATTATGTATTTCGCCATAATCGTAGGTGTAAATGGATCTATCGCTTCCTGTACCAAAAACGGCCGGAAGATGGTTATTGGAGTAATCGAGGGAGCGCCCAATCACTTCAAAAAGCTTAATCATCATGGGATTGATGGCCTTCAGAAGGCATTGGTGAATGTCTTCTTCTTTGGAAGAGTCGGGTTTTACGGCCATTTTTATTTTATAGGCGAGCTCTTTTTCAAAGCTGAAAATAAAAGTAATACGGTTTCCTGCAATGAAGCATGGTTGTGCCACAAAATAATCCGAGGTAAAAAAATGGCTTCCTTTTTTCATTTGAACATATTCATGTTGAGGCTCAGATTTTGTTAGAACCTGCATAAGAAGGGAGCAAGGCTCAATAATTTTGATGGAAATTTGGTCTAAAAGCTCGGATTCATTTATGAGTTTAGCGTTTTCATCGTGGATTTGGAGTTTATGCTTAAAAATTTCCTCAATTTGGTCTTTGGTGAGGGGTTTTTCTTTAACATCGATGTTTTCAATAAAGGCGATCTCTGAATCGAAATCGTTAAGGTTTGCACTAATGATAAGAAATGGGAAATTTCGATATTTAGGAATATTTCGTACTTTTTTAATGAGTTCGACTCCGTTCATTTTGGGCATATTGAGGTCGGTAACGGCCATAAAAAAGTCCATATAGCCAAAGGTTTGAAAGGCTTCTTCGCCATTTTCTGCGCTTATGATATTGAGACCAATTTTTTTTCCAACAAGGTTAAAGAGATCAATTATGGCCTCATCATCATCAACAACTAGAACGTTTTTTATTTCCATGTGATAATTTTAGCATTGAATCGAAAAAGATTAAATAAAGTCGTCAAAATCCATAATGGATTTGGTGCTCTTTTTAGTTTCAAGGACCTCTAGGCTGACCTTAATTTTAAGTCTTTCAATAATGAGCGCGTATTGTGCGGGATTATTTTGTTTGATTATTTCGAGTTCTTCAGGGTCGAAGTTTTCCCAATATTCTTTTTTATTTTCCATTTTTTCCTCTTAAATGTTTTAATTCTTATTTTTTTTAAATTCAATTTCGTTGCGTTAGCGGGTTTAAAATGAAAAACAATCAGGAATCTCCGCAACTACTTGGCTATAAATTGGAGTCCGACTTTATAACCTCTTCCCTCTTCCACTTCCATCTCTCGAACACCTCTCACAACACCTACTGTAAGCTTTGCGAATGCTTTATTTTGAACTGCTATAATCTCGAGCTCTTCATTCACCTCAAATTCAGCGGGGTCATCTACGATAAAGGCGAGGCCTCCCGGAGAGATGTCGTAAAGTTCAAATTTTAAAAGTGGATGACGAATATTTTTTTTAGCGCTATAGCGACGAACCGAGACAATCTGCCCCTCTTTGGCATTAACGCGTGGGTTTTCTCTTTTACTGAGATGGGCCTCTTCATTTTCTTTTTCAACAAGCTGGAGACTTGCCAAGTGCTCCGGATCTATCCTTTTAAGAAGCTTTGGTATTTTAAAAGTGAGAAGAACCTCTGATAAGCTGTGAGGTTTATCCAAAAAGGCAATCCCCGTTTCCTCATGTAGAAAAAAGACGGGTTCAGAAGGCAAGAAACGATAACCGCCCGTATTGGTTGGTCTTAAGCTTATCACATTTTTAATTGGATCGACACGAGTTATTAACGCAAAGTGCACAGGTCTTCTTCCCGACTCCAAGGTCTTTTTTTGCCAAGTCCAAACTTTTAATTTTTGGTTTTGCATACTTTTTAAAACATTGATGATTTCCATATCATCCGAAATCTCTGCTTTTTCCATTTGAACTTACCTTTTGTTTATATTCATGATAATTTTATCAAAAGGGGTTTTCATGGGTAGTTTTTTAGAAAAATTTGCCTTCTTTAAGAAAGATGAAAAAGGGCAGCATACTCAGGGGCCAGAACTTCATATTCAAAGAATGAAGCGCATCCAAAAGCTGCTTGGAAACATTACTGACAAAGAGCTTAAAGTTGTTGAAGATCGTTTTGAGGAACTTGCACTTAAGTTCGGATATCCTGTGTGGGAAGTGTCCGGTTTGTTTGAATGGCTCTATAAAAACCTCTCAATCCAATCCAAAGAAACCGTTTACCTCATGCTCGAAAAGGCCGTAAAGACCGCTAAAACACTAGGTCGATCAGGTCTTAAACTTACCAAAAGTGATTTAGAAGGTGTCGTTAGTTTTAACGGTTAAACTCATTAACCAAAAGAAGAACTCTTCGAAGAGGCTCTGCTGCCCCCCAAAGAAGTTGATCACCAACGGTAAACGCTGAAATCATGTGCGGATCATGGGCCATATTTTTAATTCTTCCAATATGAACATTAAGTTTTCCGCTTACAGCAACAGGTGAGAGGTATTTACGAGTGCTCTCAACCTCATTAGGGATCACTTTCACCCATTCATTGCCTTTTGCGAGAAGCTCCTCGACCTCTTCGGCTTTCAAAGGGTTTTTGGTTTTGATAGTCAATGCTTGAGCATGTGCTCTCAAAGAGGGAGTACGAACACAAAGACCTTCAATTGGAAAAGCCTTGTCTTTTAAAATTCTTGCACTTTCACTTCCCGCTTTCCACTCTTCCTTGGTGGAGCCATCGTCCATTGGTGCATCAATAAAAGGGATAAGAGAAAAGGCCAAAGGTGCACCAAACTGAAAATCCTGTCCATCTTGGATAAGATGAGTAAGTTTCTCTTCATTTTCGAGTGCCGAGTTCGCCACATCGAAGTTTTCGACTAGCTTTTTGGTTTCTCGAATAAGCCCATTAATTCCCTCGGCACCTGCACCAGAGGCAGCTTGATAGCTCATACTATGAACCCATTCAATTTCCTCTTTTTCAATTAGACCTTGAAGAGCTAAAAGAAGAAGAGAGACGGTGCAATTTCCTCCCGCAAACTTTTTAACACCTTTTTCAAAAGCCGATTTAATTTGGTCTTTATTGAGAGGATCAAGAACAACCATCGCATCCTCATCCATTCGAAAAGCACTGGAAGCATCGATCCAAAAGCCACTAAAACCATTTTTTAGAAGCTTGGGATAGATCTCATGGGAATACTCTCCGCCCTTAAGAGAAATGAGTACATCTTGATTACAGAGGGCATCGATATCTTGAGCACTGATGACAATAGACTCATATTTGCCATTAATGGTGGGGGCATTTGAGCCTGCTTCTCCATCGCCAAAAAAAGAGGTGTGAAAATGAGTGAAGTCCTCACATTGAGACATTCTTTCTAGAAGAACCTGACCAACCATTCCTCGATATCCGATAATCCCACATTTTAACATTTTCAATCCTCTCTTTTGATGAATCTATACCAAAGGTTATGAATTAAAAAAGATTTATGGTAAAGATATTTGAGGTAATTTTATGACACAGGAATATACGAAGGTAAAGTGCGGTCTACTCGGTGCTGGAAAAACGGGATCCTTTATTAAAGATCTTGCTCCTTTTGAACTCGAAATATTTAACACTCAAAACCCTCCCGATAAAGAAAAGCTATCCCAATGTCAGATCCTCATAAGCTTTCTTCCCCCTAAGGCCTTTATGAAGTATTTTGAGCTACTTAAAACAACCCCAGTCCCCTTAGTTTGTGGAACTACGGGTGTGGTGTGGCCTAAGGATTTAAATCAACAGGTTCACTCTCCGTGGATTTTAGCCACCAATTTTTCCCTTGGAATGGTACTTATACGAAAGGCCATATCCAGCCTTTCAAAACTTGATCGAATTGAAAAAGACGTTGAATTTAGTATCGAAGAAATTCATCACGTCAATAAAGTCGATAATCCGAGCGGAACGGCTCTATCGTGGGGAAAGTGGCTCGATAAAAAGGATATACCAATCCAAGGCCATCGCGTGGAAGATCAAGTTGGAACTCATACTCTTAGAGTAAAAACTCCTTTTGAGGAAATTGAACTCACCCATCGATCTCTTTCTCGTGCTCTTTTTGCTCAGGGAGCGATTCACGCCGCTAAATACTTACTCAGTAATAACGTTGAAAAGGGAGTCTATGACTTCCACGATATTGTAGAAAAGGAATTATTATGATGCCAAGACTATGGACTGCATTGGTCACACCCTTTAAAGAAAATGGGAATCTTGATAAAGAATCTCTTCACAATTTGATCAAAGAACAAAATCAGGCCCAGAATGGAGTTCTAATTTTAGGAAGCACAGGAGAAGGTCTCAACATTGATCTTGATACTAAAAAAGAGATTCTAGAAAGTGCCCTTGAGGCTAAAGATAAAGGTTCGTATATGGTGGGCCTTCCAGGTCACCTCCTTGAAGAAACTCTTGAATGGATCGACTACTGTAATACCCTCGATCTTGATTATTATCTTGCTCCTGTGCCTCTGTATGCAAAGCCAGGAACAAAAGGACAAACCGCATGGTTTAAACACGTCCTCGATCACTCTCAAAAACCAGTCATTCTATACAATGTCCCTGGAAGAACGGGAACGTCTTTAAGTTACAATACCGTTGAAGAACTTAATAACCACCCTAATTTTAAAGGGATTAAAGAGGCCAGTGGAAGCACGGAATGTTTCGCTCAATATGCCGAGAGTGTTAAAGACCAACTTCTTTTTTGTGGGGATGACGGACTTATGCCAGAGTTTTCAAGAATTGGAGCTTATGGACTCATTTCAGTGGCATCCAATGTTTGGCCGTTTGCCACCGAAGCCTATGTACAGGCATGTATTGAGGATGATCTTTCAGATGATGAAATTAATCTCTGGAAACAGGCCGCGGAAACACTTTTTTTGGCCTCCAATCCAGTGCCAGCAAAAGTACTTCTTCATAAAAACCTAAAGATCTCCTCTCCTCTTTTAAAGCTTCCCCTTTCTCATGAAGAGGAGTTTGATAAAAATGAACTTTTTAAGGCCCATGAGGCCATTCAACATTGGTTTAAAGCGAGGAGAAATTAATGAACTGGGAACAAGCACTTGATGCTCTCGAAAATGGAAGTCTGCGATCTGCAAATTGCGTAAACGGTGAATGGGTGGCAAACACCGAAGTGAAACAATATATCCTTGAGGCTTTTAAAGCTGGAGAACTCAAAAATTTTGATGGGGGATTTGTCGATAAACACAATCTGGCTCCTCAAGAATTTACTCCTGAAAAAGGGATTCGACTTGTTCCTGGTGGCTCGAGTGTTCGAAGGGGTTCCTATGTCGCTAAGGGCGTAATCATTATGCCTCCGGCCTATATCAATGTTGGCGCTTATGTCGACTCAGGGACCATGGTTGATAGTCATGCCCTTGTAGGCTCTTGTGCTCAGATTGGTAAAAATGTTCACCTCTCCGCTGGTGTTCAAATCGGTGGTGTTTTAGAGCCTATTGGTGAGCGACCGGTGGTGATTGAAGATGATGCTTTTATTGGAGCGGGAGCTGTTATTGTAGAGGGAATCATTATTGGTAAAAGAGCGGTCATCGCTCCTGGAGTGATCCTTTCAAAAAGCCTTCCAGTATTTGATCTGGTTCACAATAAAATTCTCGATAAAGGATCCAAAATACCTGACGGAGCCGTTGTGGTTCCAGGAAGTCGAAACATCGGAGAAAAGTCTCCTTGGGCGAAGGAAATGGGGCTCTCTCTACAATGCCCTATTATCATCAAGTATAGAGACGAGAAAAGTGATCAGAGTCTCGAACTTGAATCTTTTTTGAGATAAATTTTACCTCTCCAAGCGCCCTGGCCTAAAAGCGATCTCAATTCGACCGATAAAAGGTTATGGGCGCACCTAAAAGACAGAAAAATAGTTTTCAGATCGATCCAGAGTATTTAGAAAATTACTCTTCTAAACATACTCGTCTCTCCTATGAGAATGATCTGGAACAATTTTTTGATTTTGTTAAAGATCTTGATTCTCGAATTAAAGACACCAATCAAATTCAAAGAATCCATGTCATTAAATTTAGAAACTTTCTCGCGGAAATGGGTGGAAAAAATGGAGGACCTGCGGCCCCTAAAACAATCGCTCGAAAGCTTGCGGCGATTTCAAGCTATTTTGATTATCTAGTAGAAAGAAATCTAACTAAAATCAATCCCTCGACCTCTGTCAAAAGGCCTCGTAGAGAAGTCATCTCCCCCACTAATGCGCTTACCGGCGCTCAAGTCAAAGAGCTCTTTAGCGCGGTTGATGAAACGACAGCTTCGGGAATTCTTCATATGGGACTTTTAGTCACCTTTTTTACGACGGGGCTACGAAAAAGTGAGATCCTTCATCTGAAGAGACGAAATTTTAAAAAGATTGGCAAATTTTGGATCCTAGAATATCGCGGAAAAGGTGGAAAGATGGGTCAGAAAATCCTTCATCCACTTACCGTAGAAAAAATAACCAATTATCTGAACTTTATGAAAAGCATTGAACGAGAGCACCATCCTGAAGACTGGCTTTTTCAACCGACCAAAAACCCTCACAATCCAAAAGGGCTCAATAAACCCCTCAATCCTAAAACGATTAATGAGATCCTTGATCGCTATGCTTTAAAGATTGGTCTTGGAATCAAGATATGTCCACACAGCGCCAGAGCAAGCTTTATCAGTGAACTTCTCAATCAAGGCGTCGATATTTACTCCATTGCTCAAGAGGTGAATCACAGCTCGGTTACCACGACTCAAGAATATGACAAAAGGAAGAAAAAGTGGGAAAATTCCCCTATCCATAAACTCAAATATGAATAGGGAAAATTATGAAACAAATTCAGGCCGCGCTCTTCGTTATTGGCCCATTTTTAATTCAATCTCTTTTTACTTCATCGACTAATTATACCTATTCCTTATTTGCAACTGCTATTCTTCTCTGGTTTAGTGAGATTATTCCCCTAGCAGTCACCGGGCTACTCATCCCCGCCTTTGCCGTTGTGATGGGGCTAGTTGATCCAGCAACAGGCTTTGGGGCCTTTGGAAATCAGATCATCTTTCTTTTTATTGGAAGTTTTATTTTAGCGAAGGCCTTTTCGGAGCATCACCTCGATCAAAGAGTCGCCTATTTTTTACTCTCCCAAAAAATGGCCACCAAATCCATTACTCATCTTCAAGTCTTTATATCTTTGATCTGTTGGATTCTTTCTATGTGGATCTCCAATACCGCTGCAACCGCACTCATGGTCCCGCTTTGTTTAGGTATGGCCAAAAGCTTAAAAGATAAATTTGAAGATGCGCAGGATTACCAGCATTTTACCAAGTCTTTGCTTTTTATTGCTGCCTTTAGTTCGAGTATAGGGGGAATGGCCACGCCAGTTGGATCACCACCGAATGTTTTGGCCATGGCCTTTTTATCCCAAAATGGAATTCAGATCAATTTTCTAGAGTGGATGGTAATGGGTATTCCAGTTTCACTCGTTATGCTTTTTCTTCTTAATCTTCTTATGATTCGACTTTATCCTATTCAAAAATCTCGTCTTGCTGGTTTAAGAGGCTATGCTCTCACTAAACGAAAGGAGCTTGGAAAAATCTCAACAGCAGAAATTCAGGTTATGTGCTGTTTTTTACTAGCGCTTTTGCTTTGGATCGGTCCTGGCCTATTAAAACTATTTGAGTTCACAAAACCCTATGGAGCGAGTATGTCCACTCATTTTCCAATGGGTGTTGTTGCTCTTATTTCTTCCACTCTTCTTTTCTTTCTTCCTTTAAAAGAAGGTGTCAATATGGATTGGGAAAAGGCCAAAGATATTGACTGGGGGACCATCCTCATTTTTGGTGGTGGATTGGCATTGGGGACCATACTCACAAAAACGGGAACTGCAGAAGTTGTGGGAAGCTTAGTTTTTAAGGGGCTAAATACTCACTATCTTCTGATCTTATTTGTAGCGACTGGATTTGGTCTTTTGATGAGTGAATTTAGTTCAAATACCGCTTCTGCTTCTATAATCATCCCTCTTATTCTTGCAGGAATATCCGCACCTACGCCTGAGCACCTCACCTCTATTGTTGTGGCCACCGCTTTTGGTGCAAGCTTTGGTTTTATGCTTCCCGTATCCACCCCTCCCAACGCCATCATCTATGGAACGGGAAAATTAAAGCTCAAAGAAATGGTTCGTTGCGGGATTTCTTTTGATGTTTTAGGGTTGGTTGTGATCTTCTTAATGGTAGGGCTTTTATATCCTTTATTTTAAAAAAAGTTTGGCCAGCAAAATAATGTGGCAATTTCAAAAACACCCTCCCCTCTAACCTATTGAATTTAATTGGTTTTTCTCTATGATTAATTCCTGATTTAAACTATCCACTATAAATGGTTTTACTTTAGAAGCGGAAAATAATGCCGATCAGAAGTTGAAGTTCAATGTGGAGTTAATAAGTAAATGGGCATTTCAAAATTAGGCCTTTTCATTTTAAGCATGGTTGTAGTTTTACAAAGCTGTGTGCCCGTTCCTACCATTCAAAAGCAGGACGCCCTCGGAGCCAAAAATCCTGTTGGTCCAAGAGAGCTTCGATTGGTTGACCCTACCGAAAATTCTGCAACACCACGAATTCGAATCAGTGGTAAATTTCTTATAGGACAGATCATTTCTCTGCATAGAGACTCTGCTTGTAGCACTCCGATGGGACGAGCAACGGCCACCAATAACTCTGAAGTCATTATTACCTCAAAAACAGTAAATGTAGATGAAGAGGTCGTTTTTTACGCTAATATCACTAGTCGAACGGGAGAGGTTTCTCCGTGTTCCAGTGCTTCTTTAGGTTATACTTTTTCAAGTGGTGTTAATAAGCCCATTGTGACCATTAATATCCCATATGACTCTAATCCACGTCCAGAAGTGATCGTCACAAATGCTTCTCTAAATGCTACTGTAACCTTTTATAGAGATCCTTCTTGCACTATTCAAGTTGGAGAGTTTCTCAATGCTCAAACTCCACAAGTTTCAGTTCTTATTGATGCTCTTCCAGCAGATGGCGTTTATACGTTCTATGCTAGACAACAAACTCCAGAGGGAATTTCAGCGTGCTCAAACCCCTCTCCGAGCTACACGTTGGATACCAAGATTCCTAGCGTAGTTATGCTTACACCAACGACTTCTAAAGTGATCACTCCTTCTGTCGTTTTAAAAGGTGTAAAGCCTTCCTCTACGATTCAACTCTTTATCGACCCCATTGGAAATACTCCCTGTACAACAAAGGTTGCAGAGGACACTAGCATTGGTACAGAAATAGAGATGATCTCTAGCCCTCTTCTCGCAGAAGGAACCTACAGAGTCCATGCCAAACAGCTTCTATCCAACGGACTTCTCAGTCCATGTTCTAGCGCCTTTGCGACTTATAATCTCAATACTATTCCTGGCCCTGTGAGTTTACTCTCACCAGGTACTTATTTTGATTCAAGGCCTGTTTTAAAAATAGAAAATGTATTGATTGGAAAATCTTTAAAGGTTTACACCACTCCCGACTGTTCAAGCGGTGGGTTGGTCATGGATGTCACACCAACAACCAATTCTATCAACCAAGCTCTAACAACCTCTTTACCGGCAGATGGAGTTTACCAGTTTTATACTTCTCAAAGAATTTCAGATACACCTTTATATAACTCTCCGTGTGCTCCATCCAATGTCTCTTACACCCTAGATACAAAGGGTAAAAATATTCAACTCAATGTAGTCTCTCCTGGAAATACGAAAGATATTTCACTACGAATTAGTGGAATTGATCCGACCGCGACTCAAGTTCGAATTTATCAATCGGGAACTTGTGATGATTCAAAAAGAATCGCTACGATTATTCAAGATTTTAGCACAATAAAAACTCTCAATGTGCCCGTTGATCTTGCTGCTATTCAAAGCTTAGTAGGAAGTGATGCTGATATTGAAGACGGAGTTTATGTCTTTACTTATGATATGGTTGTTGGGGGATTCACTCGGCCTTGTAGTGGGCCTCAAGTCTTTGCCTCTTACGAGTATGACACGAGACCTTCAGATTTTGAGCTTCTCGTAAGTGATAATGGTCCTGAAATTTTTCCTCGAGTTAGACTAAAAAAGATCATACCAGGCTCCAGAGTCGATATTTATAATAATCAAAACTGTAGTGGTACACCAGTAACCACTGTGAGCCCTACGGCCCAGGAAATCATTGATGTCACCATTGGTTCTCCTGCTATTGAGGGAATTACAAATTACTACTCTGCTAAACAGACCCTTACTTTGGGGTCCTTTGGATACGCCAATGAGCCGTCCTGTAGTCTAAATTCGATTTCGTATCAGTTTAATAGTCAACCGACATCCGTGATCTTTACTCCAACTGATTCTGGTAATAATCCATTCCCATTACTTGAAGTTCAAGGTGTCTCTTCTTCTGCCCAAATAAAAACTTTCTTAGGGGCCAATTGTATACCTGGGAATGAGATTAACTCTTCTTCTGTTATTCGTGGTGGCGTCGCCAGTGTTACTTTATTAGACCCTCTCCCTCAAGATGGACTTAACGTTATCTCTGTTCAGCCGTTTTACTCACAAAGTAATTATACAGGCCGATGTATTCAAACGCCTGCCAGTTATAATTTAAGTACTCGTTTAAGTTCTATAGATTTTGCTGAAGGTCAGCCATCAACAGGAA
>CBDUBC010000080.1:0-14150 GCA_965365285.1 uncultured bacterium | reverse complement strand
ACTTCGGGCCATGGGCCATCATATTCGAGAGCACATAAAGGAAGGTAAGGGAGCTCTTCTCGTTGAAACCAATAAGGGTATCTATGAAATTCAAACCAGTAAAGGAAATGCAAAAGTTCACATGACAGAACTTTATGATATCGGAGTTATTGATCTCACTTCCTTCTATGATTTCGAGGAGAGTCTTTATCTCAATACGGGTGTTCCTCACTGTATCTTTTTAACTGAAGATGTTGACGCCATTAATGTTGATGAAAGAGGAATGCAAATTTCTAAAAATAAGCGTTTCAAGAAAGAGTCCAACGTTAACTTTGTCCAAATTATTAAAGATAACGAAATTAAAATACGCACCTATGAGAGAGGAGTTGAACGAGAAACTCTTTCTTGTGGAACAGGGGCCATGGCCGCTGCAGTTGCAATGAATAAACTTAAAGGCTGGACAGAAAAATGCCTCATCCATACCAAAGGTGGAGATCTCTTAACTGAATTTGATGAAAATTTTGATTTGATGTACCTTTCTGGAGAAGTCGAACATCTCCAACAAGCTGATGAAACTTATTCTAGTAATATGAACTTTACTTCACCTTAAATAGAGTTTTTTCTAGATACTTAATGAGGTTTAAACTGGGAACCAAGGTAAGTAAACAACCTAAGAAGGCCCCTGCCATATTAGCCCATTGATCCTCAATCTCATAATAGCGATAACCCGTGCTCTCTTGAATAAGTTCCATGGAGTATCCGAAAGCACAGAGAGAGATGAATACAAGAGTAAGGTACTTTCGATCTATAAGTAAACCAAACCAAATTCCCGCAAAAAGATAGGTTAGAGTATGAAGGATTTTGTCTGGAAGAACTCCTTCTCCATAGTTAGAGCTTGGCATCCTTAAGGAAAAGTAGGAAACAAGGAGGAGATAGAAAAGTCCAATCAATTTCCAAAGCTTTAGATGGTGATATTTCCTCATAATGTCCTTTGAAAATATATATTTAAAAGCTTATTATAAACGGAATGAAGAAATTTTGTCCTTTTTTTATGATTCTACTTTTGTTTCCTCAAATACTTTGGGCAAATCTGAGTCTCAATATTGAAATCATCCACAGAAAAGGTATGGAAAAGGGACTTATTTTGGTGAATGAAGTTCACACTGTAGAGAGCTTCTCTCAAGCACAAGAAAAAGAAATTCTTTTAGGAAAAGAGTGGATCGTTTCCCTAAAGGCTTCATTCACTGATAAAAAGGATCAGACCGGACCGAGTGAATCAGTCCTTATTGAGGGAGCGCTTTTTAAAAAAAATAAAAATCAATATCAGCTATTTAAAGAAAAAACTTTTTATGTAGAGCTTGGTAAGAAGGTTAAATATAAAGTGAGTCATTCCTCAGACCAAATCATCGAACTAAGCATTACTCCAAATATCCGGTGAAAGAAAAACGATTAGATATTTATCTTGTTGAAATGGGACTGTGTAAAACACGATCAGCTGCTCAAAACCTCATTAAGGCAGGCGAAGTAAAGGTAAATGGTGAACTTGTAAAAAAGTCTAGTCTGGCCGTTTCCGTTGAGGATCAAATCCAAATTTTAAAAGAGAAAGTTTATGTAGGGAGAGGAGCTGATAAACTTCTCTCGATTCTTACCAAGGTTGATATTGATTTCAATCAAAAAATTGTTGGAGATATCGGAGCTTCTACGGGCGGCTTTACTCAGATTGCACTTGATCGTGGAGCTTCCAAAGTCTATGCCATTGATGTGGGGACAAATCAATTGGCAAAAGAGCTTCGAGAGAATCAAAGAGTTGAGAATAAAGAAGGGGTTAATGTTAAATTTCCCTTCGAACTTGAAGATAAACTCGAGATTATTCTTGTTGATCTCTCTTTTATATCACTTACGAAAGTACTGAAGAACATACTTGTTCATCTTCACCCCAAAGGAAAGGCGGTTGTTTTAATTAAGCCTCAGTTTGAAAGTTCGAAAAAAGAGAAAAATAAGCAGGGAGTTGTTAAGGATGTGGAGACTCAAAAGGAAGTGTGTCGCTCTATTTTTGATTTTGTATTGTCGCTAGATTTTAAAGTCATGGGGATTCACAAATGTGAAGTAAAGGGAAAGAAAGGAAACCAAGAGTTTTTTATTACTGTTACTCACGAAGAAAAAAACTCAGTTTCTTGGGACCAAGTTGAGGGGAATTTATGAAAAAATTATGTGTGTTTTGCGGTTCTTCTACGGGAGATGATCCCAAGTGGGTCGATGTTACAAAGAGACTTGGTAGAGATCTCGCGGAAAATCATTGGGGGCTTGTCTATGGAGGAGCCTCTATTGGTCTTATGGGAAGCTTAGCCGATGCTTGTATAGAGAGTGAGGGCAAAGTATGGGGGGTGATACCTCGGAATATATTAGAAAAAGAAATAGCCCATATTTCCTTGGAAGAGTTAAGCATTGTCGATGATATGCATCAAAGAAAACAAAAAATGTACGATCTTGCTGACGGATTTTTGGCATTACCAGGTGGACTTGGAACACTAGATGAACTTTTTGAGATACTTACTTGGAATCAGTTAGGCATCCATAAAAAGCCTGTATTTTTAATGAACTGGAACGGCTTCTACGATGGAATAATTCAGCATGTCGAAACAATGTTTAGGGAAGGGTTTTTGCGCAAAGAGCATAAAGAGATTCTTCAAGTTTTGAACACGACTGAACAGCTCTTTTCGGAGCTAAATCGTATTGAATAATTGGTCCTGTAAGGTTAAATTGGTACTAAATTATAGTAATCTGGTAAAAGTAGAGAATTCATGAACAAGCTAGTCGTTTTTATTCTTGTTGTGGCCTTTTTTGTCGCACTCAAAGGTCTCAATTCCTATAAATCTATCCCTGTAAGCAATGAAAAATTTGAATATTCCCAAGCAAAAGCTAACTTCAAAAATCATTTAAACACTCTTGCCGAAATGGAAGAAGCTAAGAAGCCCAAAAAGGTAGTTAAGAAAAAGGCACCTGAGTTTAAACTAGCTCTTGATACTCCAGAACTGCAAAGAGGCTCTAAACTTTATTCAAAGTGTATTGTTTGTCATGGTAAGCTTGGTGCCGGTAAGAAATCTCAAAACTCCCCAAAAATTGGTGGGCAATATGATTGGTACATAGCTCTTCAAATTGTTAATATGCAAAAAGGTGTTCGTGTAAATAAGGTTATGGAACCCTATATTAAAAATCTTTCCCCTCAAGATGTAAAAGATCTTGCTGCCTATATCTCTAAACTTCCATGGAAACCGCTATAAGCGTATTTTCCCATTTAGGAAAAACTCCAACTCTAGGAAATGGTTGCTATATTTCCCCTGGGTGTACTGTGCTTGGTGATGTCTATCTTGGTGAAGACTCATCCGTTTGGTTTGGTAGCATTCTTAGAGGCGATATCAATAAAATTCATATAGGATCTCGAACAAATATACAGGACCTCTCCGTTTTGCATGTTACGGAATCAGATTCTGTTTATATTGGGGATGAAGTCACTGTTGGACATAGAACGATTCTTCATGGTTGTAAGGTTAGAAATAATAGCCTTATTGGTATGGGAGCAATCCTAATGGATGGAGTTGAAGTTGGTGAAAATAGTCTAGTTGCAGCAGGATCTTTACTGCCTCCCGGGAAAAAGTACCCGAGTGGCTCTCTCATTATGGGAAATCCTGCCAAAGTTATCCGTGAGCTTACGGATGAAGAAAAAGAGACCTATGGACAGCATTTCAAAAACTATCTTCTCAATAAAAATAATTTTCAAAAGTCAGACGGACTCATTCCTATAAACAAATAAACTCTAAGTTAAATCATTAAAATAATTCAAGTATCTACCGATACTATTTGAGATAGAGGAAACGCTATGTCTGAAAAGACTGAAGAACAACTTATTAGATTTAAAACATCTGACCATAAGCCTTATAGGATTTTAATCGTTGATGATAATCCCGTTAATGTGAAAGTCGTAGATATTCGCCTAAAGAAATTAGGTGCCGAAACAGTATGTTTGACTGAATCGACTATGGCCATAGATACTATCAAAGAAAATGAATTTGATCTCATTCTTTTAGATGTGATCATGCCAGAAGTATCTGGTCTAGATATTCTAAAATGGATCAGAGAGCGGTACTCTGCCATGAAGCTTCCAGTTATTATGGTAACTGCAAAGGTAGAAAACCAAGATCTTGTGGAGGCGCTTCAAATTGGTGCCAATGATTTTATTACCAAGCCAATCGATTTCCAAATTGCTTGGGCAAGAATTGATACTCATGTCACGATCAAAAGATTTAATGACGAAGTTGAAGAAAAAAGGAAGGAGAGTCTCAAATCTGCTAGTATGGGAACTTTGATTGATATGGCAGGCTCCGTTGCTCATGAAATTAATAATCCTTTAACTATTGCAATGGGACGAGCGCAAATTCTTCAAATGCTTGCTAAGAAAATCGAAATTCCTGATGAGGAAAAAAAGAATAAACTTATTAATGATCTTGATACTGTCTATGAAGCTATGGTGAGAGCTGAATCTGTTGTCTCTGGTCTGAGGGCCATTGCTCGAGATGAAAGAAATAGCGAGCTTCAAGCCTTTAGTTTACAGGATATTATTAAATTGACCTTTAATGTGTGTCGAACGACGATCACTGCTGCTGGAATTAAAATAAAAGGTGATAATGATATAGAACCAGCTCTAAAAGTTATAGGTAAGCAGAGTATGCTTATTCAAATTTTCTATAACCTCTTTAAAAACTCCAAAGAGGCCATTGATGAAAAACAGGAAGATTCTTTTATTGAAGTTAAAGTACGAGATAATGGAGAGTTTATCGATATTCTAGTCATAGATAGTGGGGAGGGTATTCCCTCTGATATAGAAGATAAGATTTTTGATGCCTTTTTCACAACCAAAAAAGCGGGAACAAGTGGGATGGGATTAACCAAGTCTCTCGAGACCGTGGAATCCTTTGGCGGTACAATAAAACACGATAAAAGCTGTCCTAAGACGACTTTTGTAGTTAGTCTAAAAAAAGGTGAGTAATCTATTTATTTCCAGCTTGATGAAAATTAAAAGTGATTTCACCTAATCTCTTTCTATTCACACCAAAATCAGAATAGCCTTTACGGGAAGCACTTTTGAGATGAATCTTGTTATCTAATTCAAAGTAAACTTCTAAATCGTCGACGAATTTAAACAAAGAGGAAGTACATTCTGCCCATATATAATTCGCCTCTTGTTTTTTAATCGTACAATTATCTTGTTTTTGAATAACTTTGACCATTTTTTGATAAGCAGCTTCATTAGTCTCTGCGTATTCAATGGGATCGATATAATGATCACCAACCGGATTTTCAGTGGAGGAAACACAGTTGGGGGAGCTTGGACATGGAGAAAAAGCCCTCCCACCTTCTCCTTTGGATCCTAAGTGCTTAGGGGGGACGCCCTGACAAGAACCAAAAAGAACCAAAATAAGAAGAGTTTGGGAAAGCTTTAACATCTTAAAAGAATCCTAGAAATCTGTAGCTCTAACAGTTTTTCTCCCGTTATTCATAGCTCTTTCTTGAGCCGCTTTAACTAGAGTGTGAACTTTTTCATTTAAAGCGTCTAGAGCATCAGAGGCTACATTTAGCCCTGCCGCCTTAATAGCATCTTTAGTTTTTGAACTCACTAATAACATTTCTCTTTCGGTCTCATTCATACTGTTCTCCGTAAAAGTAGTTTCTATGGAGACATTCTATAGGAAAAAGAGAAAAAGAATCAAAGAAAAAAGGATGAGCAATATGTCAAAGTTGGTTATTTGATCTTTTCTCGAATTTTTGAACTAGTTGCGTCCATTGCCCAGACTATAAGTGCGATGATGATGATCAGCATTCCTACCTCGTTCCATCGCGCCGTTCCTTGGTATTGCATGAGCATTGTTCCAATACCGCCACCTCCTACAAGGCCAATGACAGTGGCCATACGAACGTTGATGTCCCAGCGGTAAATAGTAAAGCTTAAAAAAGGTAGTAAGATTTGGGGCACCACACCAAACCACACCACTTGAATAGGATGAGCACCAGTAGATCGAATCGCATCAAGAGGGCCTTCATCAATATTTTCAATTTGTTCAGAGTAAAGCTTTGATAAAGATGCAATGGAGTGAAGGCAAAGAGCCAGCATACCTGAAAATGGTCCGATACCAACCCAAACGGAGAAGATAATTGCCCACACTAAGGGCTCGATACTTCGAGTAGCATTTAAAAAGAACCGCGCAATAGAATAAACTGATTTAAAAAAAAAGGATCCGCGAGTTAGATTCTTGGCAGCAACAAAGCTTAAAAGAAAGGAAAATGGAATCGCTAGAGTCGTTGCCATAAAGGCCATAAAAATAGTTTCCACGGCAGCACTTAAAGATTCACCAAGAATAGAAAAATTTGGTTGAAGAAGAGCTAAAAAAATTCTTTGAGCACCCTCTATCCCTGTTTGAGAAAAGAATTCTTTTAAAGATAATTGAGAAAAGTGAACTCCATTAATAAAAGTAATAAAAAGAATGAAGAGGAATAGAATAAAATAAGGTCTTTTTAAAAGAGAAGTGTCCTGCTTTTTTGAGAAGCCATTTAAAATGGAGTAGTTCCTTAAGTTACTAAAAAAAAGAGCAAGTATAATTCCCGCTCCTAATGAGATCAAGAAGTCCTGATTGCCATACTCAAGGTATCGGACTCCAAGAATAAGTTTTTGGTAAATTACTTTATAAATAGACAAAACAGTATAAAACCATAAAAGAGAGTCAAAAATAAAATATTTAAATTTTTTCATTTAATGAATACCTCTTTTGCTTTTTCTCCATAAATCTTTTTAAACCATTCTTCATCAATTTTTTCAGGACTTCCTTCGAAAATAAGTTCGCCATCTTTGAGTGCAATAACTCGAGTAGCGTACTCTCGAACAAGAGAAAGAAAGTGAAGATTACAGACGATGGTAACACCGAGTTCTTCATTGACCTTTCTAAGGTAATCCATAATGGAGTGACTGGTTGCTGGATCGAGACTGGCAACTGGTTCATCGGCTAATAAAACGCTAGGGGATTGCATAAGCGCTCGAGCTATGGCAACTCTTTGCTTTTGTCCTCCACTTAGATTGTCGACTCTTTGGTGGGCCTTATTTTTTAAGCCTACGATATCTAACATCTCTAGAGCTTTTTCTTTTTGTTCATCAGAGAAAAGTTCAAGGATAGACTTTATGACTGAGGTTTGATGAAGAGCTCCTGTCAGAACATTCGTTAGAGCGGACTTTCTTTCAATAAGATTAAAATGTTGAAAGATCATTCCCATTCGAGCCTGTATGGCCCTCATCTGAGACCCTCCTAAACTTGAGATTTCTTGACCTTTAAAAAACACTTTTCCACTAGTTATGTGGTGAAGCTTATTAATGCATTTTAAAAGAGTTGATTTACCGGAGCCACTAAGACCAATAACAACTAGAAATTCTTTTTCTTTAACTTCAATATTAATGTCTTTTAGTGCGACGACTCCGTTTGGATAAGTTTTATGTAGATTTGTTATTTTAAGCATTTTATTTAATTAGGTTTCTAATATCGATATTAACGGATCGAATGATTTCCCTAAGACCATCATAGTCTTTATCCGAGGCATCAGTTACTCCCGTAACACTATAAATATTTTCAAAAATTTCCTTTCCCTTTTCTGTTTCTAAAAACTTTTTAGTGGCCGCAATAAATCGATCTCTTATTTCAATAGGAAGACCTTTTCTAAAAACAAAGGGTTCATTAGCAATGGGGTCAGTAATATGAATGATTTTAATTTTTTCCTCTACGTCAGGAAATTGAGTTTTGACTAAATACCTTGCGTCTCTAATGGTTCCATCTTTAGCGGGTGCAGAATAAAAAGTTGCCCCAGCATCGACTTGCCCCTGATAAATCATGGTCACTACATTATCGTGCTTTAAGGCAAAGACGGTTCTTCTTGGGGTGATATTTTTCTCCCTAAGTGCTTTAAGGGCAAGAAGATAGCCACTGGTTGAGCTACTATCTGTAAAAGCAAATCTTTTCCCTTCCAGGTCCTGAATACTTTTAATTCCACTATCCTTATGGGCTATGATTTGACCTTTGTAGTGGTCAAGGCCATGTCTAATAACCTTGAGCCCTGCATAAGCACCGTACTTTTGATGAGCGAGGATATACCCAAAAGAGTTCATTACGCCGATATCGGCCCTTTTGGACCCAAAGGCCTCAACAACTGAAATATAATTGGTAGGAATACCTGTTCTAAAATAGAGGTTGGTTTCTTTCTCTAAAAAATCGATAAAAACACGAGAGTTTTGAGAAATAACACCACCATCTACAGATGGAGTGAAATAGAGCTTAACGGGGTTGTCTTTTGAGCCAAGTTGGGAGCTATTAAAACAACCAAATACAAAGGGCAAGAGTAGCCAGATGAGATGATTTTTCATATTTTAACCTTTTGTAGATATTTTAGCGCAAATTATAAAAAGAAAATAGGATGTAAGATATGGACGTAGACCTGATCCGAGAGGAGACACCATCTTGTAAAAAGATTATTCATTTTAATAATGCTGGCTCATCCCTGATGCCAGATTCGGTTTTTAAAGTCATTTTAGATTATATGAAGCTTGAAAATGAAATTGGCGGTTATGAGCTCATGGAAAAGGAAGCCAAGGGAATCAGTCGGATATATCAACAAGTTTCTAACCTTATTCACTGTAAAGAAGAAGAAATCGCCCTCTTTGAAAATGCAACTCGGGCCTGGCAAAGCTTTGTTTATGGATTAGAGCTTAAAAAAGATGATGTCATTCTTACGACCACCTCTGAATATATCAGTAACTATCTCTCTTTACTGCATCTAAAAAAAGAGAAAGGAATTCAGCTCATCACTCTAGAAGAAGATGATTTTGGTCAAACTTGCATTGATGATTTTAAAAAGAAATGTAAGGAATATAAAAATAAGATTAAGCTTCTCTCTCTCTGCCATATTCCTACTTCAAGTGGTCTCATTAACCCTGAGAAAGATTTTGGTGAAATCTGCAATGAGGAGGGGATTTTCTATTTTCTGGATACGACTCAGTCAGTAGGACATCTTCATCTTGATGTAGAGAATATAGGATGTGACGCTCTTGTGGGAACTGGACGAAAATATTTAAGAGGACCAAGAGGGACAGGCTTTCTCTATGTAAGAAAAAATAAACAATCAGAAGTTCATCATTCTATCCTTGATAATCTTTCCGCGACTCTCATAGATCCAAACCGGTATGAAGTGAATTCTAGCCTGAAAGGGCTAGAAACGTGGGAGAAAAACTATGCCCTTATATTAGGTATAGGAAAGGCTTCTGAATATGCAACTCAGCTAGGAACTCAAAATATTGAAAATCGTTGCCTAGAGCTTGGGAATTATTTTAGAGAGAGGCTTCAATCTCTTCATAAAGTTACGGTTCAGGATCCTGGGAAAAGAAAGTCTGCCCTTGTGACTTTTTCAGTAGAGGGAATGAAAAGCGAGGTTCTTTCTTCACAGCTCAAGGAGAGAAAAATTAATACAAACTGGGTTCCTGCGACACGAGCCTTACTTGATTTTCCAAAAAGAAAAATTAGTGATGTAGTGAGGGCATCTCTTCACTATTTCAATACCTACCAAGAGATTGATCAATTCATAGATGAACTTAAAGGTCTAATAAAGGGATAAGGTCTTTTTCAATACTTGAAATAGAGTCTTTAGGAGCATATCTTTTATAGGGCACGCCTTTTTTATCTACAAGAAACTTTGTGAAATTCCACTTGATGGCCTCTGTGCCCATAATTCCAGGAAGGCTAGACTTTAAATATTTAAAGAGAGGATGTTCATTTTCTCCATTAACTTCTACCTTTTGAAAAATCGGAAAGGTTACATCGTAATTGGTCTGACAAAAACTGAGTATTTCAGTTGAATCTCCTGGCTCTTGTTTTCCAAATTGATTGCATGGAAAGGCAAGAACAATAAAGTTATTATCTCGATACTTTTTATAAAGTGTCTCTAAATCCTTGTATTGTGGTGTAAATCCACATTTACTCGCAGTATTTACAATAAGTAGCGTTTTATTTTCAAGTTCTGATAATTTTAGTTCTTGTCCATTTACTAGAGTTGCTGAAAAATTATAGATAGTGCTCATATTTAAATCTTTTGTCCTAATATTTTTTCTACTATTAAAAACTGCAGTTGGTTCTATATCCATACCTCAGTCTCATTTTCCTGTCGATTACGAGATGCGCAAGAGGGTCGACTTTTGGAAAAGAGTTTATACTGAAGTTGACACTTATAGAGGGTTTATCCACGATACCGATCGGCCTTGGATTGTTTACGAAAATATTACGATAAAAGGACTTAATTCAAAACAGGCCAACCGAAAAATCAAAAATGCCATATGGAATGTAAGAAAAAACTTACAGTCGGCAATAAAGAAGAAATTTAGAAATCTTAATGAAAAGGAAAAAAAATATAGTCTTAATATTAAAACACTATCATCAAAAGAGAGAAAAAAATTGTTAAGAAATATTCGATTTCAAAGAGGGATGTCGGATCGCTTTCATGATGGTCATAGTGTGGCCCATAAATATCTTGAACATATCAAAAAAATTTTTAGGTCAAGTTCTGTTCCTACCGAATTAATTTATCTTCCTCATGTAGAAAGCTCTTTCAATATTAAGGCCCACTCCAAAAGTGATGCCGTTGGGATTTGGCAGTTTTTAAGACCTATAGGCCAAAGGCTTGGTCTTATTATTAATTCTCAAATTGATGAAAGGTTAGATCCTTTTAAGTCTTCTTTAGCAGCAGCTGAACTATTAAAACAAAATTATAAAATGTTGGGCTCCTGGCCACTGGCAGTAACAAGTTACAACACTGGTCCCGGTATCCTTAGACGAGCAATGAAAAAACTTAAAACAAAAAGTTTAACGGAAATTATTAATAGGTACCGAGGCCGTAGCTGGGGGTTTGCTTCAAAGAACTTCTATGCCACTTTTGTTGCTGTTTATGAAGTTTCTATGAATTGGAAAAAATACACAAATCTTCAATTGTGGGAAAAGGAAGACCCTCTTCATTTTGAGAGTATCAAAACTACTAGCCCTTACGCGCTTCCAAAGCTTTTAAAAGCCTTAGGAAAATACAAATTAAAATTTTTGGAGCTTAATCCCTCATTTAGAAAAAAGGCAATTAAAGGAAATTTAATTATTCCTGCCAATTTCACACTACACTTACCTGGAGAGTTGGTGTCTAAGAGAGATAATTTTCTAAGAGTTTTAGAGTGATTTAATCATCATTTGAATCGGTACCATGAATATCAAACATAGTAGTTTCACCAACATAATTAGTTGTCGTCACTTCCTCACTTTCAATAAGATCACTAATTTTTCTAACCATACTTGAGATTCGATCAAGCGCCTTACGTGCTCGATCAATATTTTCTTGGGAGATTTTATCTGCGTCTTTTAAATTTCCATAGACGATAACAAGAGGATTATTGATTTCATGGTTATAAGTTGCAACAGTAGCACTTAATGTTTCGAGCTGTTTTTTTCTCAAAGAGTCATTATTGAGATCCGAGATTTTAAGAAGATTATTAATTCTAGCTATTGCGATAGAGATATCGACTGGCTTAGCAATAAAATCATTAGCACCGGCTCCTAAGGCTTCCACAACGTCACTACTTTCCGCTTTAGAGGTTACCATAATGATTGGAAGCTCTGTCTTTGAGATGTTTTCACGTATGATCATAATGGCATCAATTCCATTAAGTTCTGGCATGAGATTATCCATCAGTACGCATTCGATTTCTTTTTCGTAGATAAGCTTTAGACAATTCACAGCTGAATCAAGACTGTACACCTCAAAGCCAGCTTTTTCTAATCGCTTGCACAATTTAACTCTTGTGACGTTGTCGTCATCGACGATGAGTATTTTTCTCTTTTTCATACCTTACTAAAACTATCGGAAGTATTTTAATTTATTTTAATATTAAAAATAGATTGCTAATATGAATAAAATTTATTGAGGCCATATATTATGTCGCAAGTTAACACAGAAGAACTAAAAGCAGAGTACGCTGGAGATAATGAAATTTTATTTGAAGTCATCAATGCACTTTTAGATAGTTATTCTGAAAAGCTCGAAAAACTTCAAGCGGCTATCGATTCTGGCAATATAAAGGATATTGAGTTTTTTTCTCATAATCTTAAGGGTGCATTCCTCAACTTTCATGCGCAAAGCGTTTCGGATCGGCTTAAAGAAATTGAGTTTATGGCAAAAGACGAAACGATTGATGGTGTGTCGGATAAGCTTAAAAATCTTCTCCCTGATATTGAGCAAGCGATTTCTGAACTTAAAGAAATTAAAGACACTTTAAAATTTTAATTTGAGGAGATGTTTTGGCCATAACGCAGGATCTTGTTTATCTTCTTCTTTTTGCAATCGTTCAAATCGTTCCTAAGCTATTTCAAAGGGTTAAAATCCCCACAGGTATTACTGCTCTTTTTATTGGTGCGATAGCTATTTATTTTCAACCAACGCTTATTGATGATTCTCTTTTTCGATTTCTTGCTCAAATAGGAATAACCTCGCTTTTCGTATTCGCAGGATTAGAGGTTGATTTTAAGGACCTAGACAAAGATAAAACTTACTTAGTTAAATACCTATTAAGTTCTATTGTTATTATTATAGGCATCGCGAGCTCTGTTTACTATTTTTTTAAAATTCCATTTCAAGAAGCCTTTATTCTTGCCTTAGGGATATTTACTCCTTCAGCTGGCTTTATAATAAATTCAATCAACTCTTTTGATCTTTCTACAAATCAAGAATACTGGGTTAAATCGAAGGCCATTAGTAAGGAGATTGTCGCAATTCTTTTACTCTTTGTTGCTCTTCAAAGTGATAATATAACCAAACTTTTAATCTCATCTTTCTTTTTCGCCATACTCTTTTTTGTATTACCTTATTTCTTTAGGTTCTTTTTTAAATTTATTTCACCTTACGCTCCAGATTCCGAGCTTCCTTTTTTAGTTGTCCTCTCTCTTGTCGCAGGTGTCGCCTCCAAAGAGCTCGGTGCTTATTATCTCGTTGGAGCATTTGCAGTTGGTATTGTTGGGTCTCAATTTAAAAATAAAATTTTTAAAAAGGATCAGGAGGAAATTTTCCTTAATCTTGAAAGCTTTTTTAATGTCTTTCTTCCTTTTTATTTCTTTTACGCAGGGTTAAAAGTAGTTTTCTCTGAGATTAGTTTAAAGGCGCTTGCTGTCGCTATTGCCTTCACTTTAATCTTCGTCCCCATACGTATTCTTCTCATTCGTGTATTTTTAGGTGGACTTCAAAGAAAGAGAAAGGAGTCGAGATTTAATATTTCCTTATCTCTTATGCCAACTCTTGTATTTGGTCTAGTTATAGTCAGTATTTTAAAGGAAAGGGGCATTCTGCCCAGTTATCTACTCTACGCCCTAATTATTTATACAGTGTTAACAAGTCTTTTACCGAGCGTTGTTTTTAGCCTTAGAAGCAAAAACGAATAGATTAAAAAGTGAGAACAAAATCACTAAGGTCTTTAATGGCATTTTGAGAAAATTCTCTGAATTTCTTTTCTTGTTCCTCACCAATAAGAGGGCTTTCCAGAACGAGTAAAGTTGAAATTATTCGATTCAGTATATTATTGAGTCCATGAGTTGCTTCTTTTACATCAATATTTTTTTCTACTTTCGATTCTTTGATGGCTTCATCTCCTGTAAAAAGAAGATGCTGGATTCCAATGTAATACCTTACATCATCACCGCCTTCGGGAACGATGAGGAGTCGGTTTAAAAAAGGTAATCCGTCTTTAGTATAATTTAAAATATCTTGAAAAATAGGATTTCTATCAATAATCGCTTTTTTTATATTTGCCACGTGCTCTGGATTGGTTTCAGGACCCTGAAGAAATCGACAGTTTCTTCCAATTGATTCTTCTTTTGAATAACCCGTGGATTTTTGAAAGAGGTGGTTAACATAAATAAGAACATGATCATCAGACTTGAGGTCAACGATTGTAAGGCAATTATTCAGCTCATTTCCATAAGTCTTTAATGCTTCAATTATATAACAATTGAAATGTTTGTTTTAAATAAATTATATTCGTCAATGCCTGGTTTTGAAACATTTTG
>CBDUBC010000079.1:0-14242 GCA_965365285.1 uncultured bacterium | reverse complement strand
CCGTCCCGCTACGCGGGCAGGCGACCCCGGCCGAAATTGTCAACTGTCAACTGTCAATTATCAACTGTCAATTATTTTAAAAGCTGACGTACTCCACCTTGGCCTTGGGGGGTGGGCTGGATACCTTGGCTTTCATCTTGCCCATCCAGGTGGACCAAAAGTACTTAGTGCCATGGAGGAAGCCTTAGGTCTTGAAAATATGGCACTTACTCACTCTTGGAACTCTTTAAGTGAAAAAGGAAATATGAGCTCAGTCTCAATCTTAGATATCAGTAAAAGAACTTTTGAAAAGGAAGATCACTCAGGAGAACTAGGTATTATGGTGGCCTTAGGTCCTGCCTTTTGTAGTGAAATAGGATTATATCAATGGATCAATTAAAATTTTTATATCTCGCTTTTGTCCTTGTCGTTGCCATTCAGAGAATTCTTGAGCTCTTTATATCCAAAAGAAATAATAAGGTTCTACTCTCTCAAGGTGCAAAGGAGTTTGGAAAAGAGCACTTCATCTACATGAAGCTTGTTCACACCTCATGGCTGATTGCTTGTTTTGTAGGAGGCCTTTATTATGTCACTCCAACTGTACTTCCTTACTATGCCCTCTTTCTTTTTCTATGTGGTCAGATCTTAAGATATCTCGCTATTAGCGGACTTAAAAATAGGTGGACGGCCAATATCATGATCCTTCCAGGTCTTAAACCTGTTCAAAGCGGTATTTATAAATATGTCCGTCACCCTAACTACCTAGGAGTCATCCTTGAGATTATGGCCCTTCCTCTCATGTGGGATCTCTATTATACCGCTCTTATTTTTTCCGTTTTAAACCTCATCATTTTAAAGGTAAGGATCGGAACAGAGGAAAATGCGCTCGAAGAGTACAACCAATATAAAAACAATATGAAATCTAAAAAACGTTTTCTTCCAGGACTCTTTTAATGCAACAGATTTTTAAGGATATTAAGGAAGTCCTCATTCAAGATTGCCATGTAGAGCAAGAAATTCAAGAGAACTCTACTATTGAAGATCTCTCACTAGATAGCATTAGCCTTCTGACTTTGATTACGACTCTTGAAAATAAATATGAAATTATTCTAGATGAGACCCAGTTTGACCCTCAACCTAAAACATTAGGCGACATTGTTCAGCTCGTTCAAAAAGCAATAGAGGATAAATGAAGCAAGTTTCGGACATCCTTGAACAATTAAAAAATCGTGAAGATATTGGTGTCACCCTTTTTGAGAGAAGGATTACCCAAAATACCTTTAAGAGTTATAAAACTCTTCACCAGGACGCTCTCCTTTTTTCAGGATATTTAAAAAAACTTGGTGTTAATGTTAATGAGCCTGTGGCCATCATGCTTCCCAATAACTATGAGTTTCTCGTGGCCTTCTGGGGTTGTGTTTACTACGGCGCAATTCCATCGGCCGTTTATCCACCAATGAAATTAGGTGCCATGGACAGATGGGAACAGAGGACTCGAAAGCTCTGTGATTCCATTGACGCCCGGTTTATCATCTCTCAAGAAATCATCTATAATCTAGGTCATAGTGGGGTTTCTAGATTAAAACTGATTAAAGTTAAAGAAGCTCTTGATTCTGCTATAAAAGGAAGCATTGAGAAAAGATCTCCAGAGAACCTGATCTTTATTCAATTTAGCTCAGGAACAACTGGTAACCCAAAACCCATTGCCGTCAACCAAAAAAATGTACTCGAAAACACCAAAGCGATCTTAGAGAGCTTTACGCTCCAAGATCGTCCTGTCCACTCCTGTGCTAGCTGGCTCCCCCTTTATCATGATATGGGTCTTGTTGGGGCCATGATTTGTAGCTTTAGAAAAAAAGGGCATCTTTACCTTTTAAGACCAGAAATTTTCTTGGCAAATCCATCCCTGTGGCTTGAGGTTATTCATCATTATAAAGTTAATTTTACAGTGGCTCCCAACTTTGCTTATGGGCTTTGTGAAAATAAAGTTAAAGAAGACTTCTTAAAAGAACACAATCTTTCTTGTCTTGAGGTCATATTAAGTGGAGCTGAAAACGTCTCCGCTCAAACTCTTCATAAATTCATAGAAAAATTTAAACTCGCTCATCTTAATCCCGATGCAATTATGCCAGTCTATGGAATGGCAGAGACCACTCTAGCAGCAACTTTTTCTCCTCATTTAGAAGGACCTCAATTTGAATCCTTTAATAAAGCGGAACTTATTGAAAAAGGACGTGCTGTTAAAGACCCAAAGGGAATTTCACTTGCGAGTTTAGGCTCTCCCCTCTCCGGCATTGAAATCAAAATTATTAATTCAAAAGGAGAGGTATTGGGAGAAGATCGACTCGGTGAGGTTTGTCTTAAGGGGGGCAGTGTTACACCGGGTATTTATCATCCAGAAAAGAAAACACTTCCCCATGATTTAAGTAATGACTTTCTTAAAACAGGGGATCAAGGTTTTGTCCATGAAGGAAATCTTTACTTATGGGGTAGAATTAAGGATGTCCTTATAATCAATGGAAAAAATATTGATGCACAATATATTGAGAGTGCCTTATACGAACTCGAATTTATACGAAGAGGTCAGATAATGGCCTTTTCTGTTCAAACGGATAATGCCAAAGAAGAGCTCGTTATTCTTTGTGAACTACAAAAGAATGTTGAATTTAAAGAAAGTTTCAGCGGGGAAGTTCAACACAATATATACAAGGCCATTAATATCAAACCAGATCATATTGAATTTTATGCTCCTGGATCACTTCCCAAAACAAGTAGTGGAAAACTTCAACGAAGTGAGGCCAAAAGACTATGGCTTAAAGATAGTATTTCAAATTACAAAGACCCAAGTAAATTATCAATTCTTGGAAAACTGATGAAGGGAAAATGGAAAAGCGTATTGCAATCATAGGCGGAGGGCCTTGTGGACTTACTTGCGCCATTACATTGGCCCTAAAAGGTCATCAGATCGACATCTATGAAAAAGGTGAATGGCCAGTTTTTAAAGTTTGTGGCGAGGGCATCATGCCTAGTGGCTTTCAAGTACTTAAAGAACTCGATGCACTTAAACACCTCAAAAAAGAAAAGTATAAAGAATTTAAAGGTATTCAATACCATCAAGATGGAAATGCACTCATTAAAGGCGATTTTCAAGGTGCTAAGCGAGGGGTTGCTATAGCCAGACAAGATCTTAGTGAGGCACTCTATCTAAGATCTAAAGAATTCAATAATATTACTCATCACCCCCATACCTTAATTAAAGATCTTGATAGTCTTTCTCATCACAATTTTATGTGAAGGTATTCGAGGAAAAATCAAAAAGGATCTTGGTCTCAGTGCCCCTATCAACCATAAACGTAAAAGAATGGGTGCCCATGCCTATTTTAATTTTGGTTGGAAAAATGATTACATAGAGCTTCATTGGGGTAAGTATATGGAGGCCTATATTACTCCTATCTCAAGAAGTCGAACCCAGCTTACGATTTTATGGGATGACACAAAAATAAAGCTTCGTGGACATGATTTTTATTTTAATACTCTTAGAGATTACTTTCCTCACTTAAATCAATTTACTCGAGAGAATCTTCTTGATCAGGTACGCTCCTACGGACCATTTGATGTTCGAGGAACAGTCATTCAAAAAGGACGAATTATTCTTGCGGGAGATGACCTCTACTTCCTCGATGGGATCACCGGGGAGGGATTAAGTTTAGCTTTCAAACAGGCAAAACTCATTGCTAATCACCTTACCAATGATGGTCTTTCCAAAAAGTATTTCGAAGAGCTTTTGGACTGTCTTTCTACCTATGAATTTTTAACTCGAGTATCTCTTATCCACTCAGACTATGCCTTTGTTAGAAGATTTAGTCTTAATTTACTTCAGGCATTTGAGTCCCTTTTCCCATTTCTTATTCGTGTAAATGATGACCCTAAATCACTAAACCGTTCTCAGAGATACATCTTAAAACTTCTCTATAGAATTTTTAATAAAGACTTTAAAGGAAGTATTAGGAAGTCTTTGATGAAGAGAATTCCACTAGAACTCTCCCTAAAGACTTAGGATGAACAAAAAAGACCTCTTTTCCATCTGCTCCCTGAGTTGGAGCAGAACTGGTCAGTGTGTACTTTTCTTTTAGACGATTAAAATCCGAATGAATGTCGTCACTTTCTAAACAAAAATGAGCGATACCTTCACCTCGTTTACGAAGGGTCTCATTTTCCTCATAGGGCCATACTAGCTCTATTTTAATATTATCGAGCCTAAAAAAGCATACTTTTACTTTTTCTGAGATCATATCCTCGATGGCCGATGGATTTAATTGCAGTAATTTTTTCCATTTTGAAATTGCCGATTCCAGGTCAAAAACTACAATCGCTATATGATCACACTTTTTCATCTTTAAATACGTCCCTAATGCTATCGCGAAGACCTTTTCTCCATCGCTCTAAAAACTCAAATTTTAATTTGTAGTCAATGAAAAACTCTGTTTCAAAATTAGTTGGATTAAAACCATAAAGTCTTCTTTGACGAATATCATGCGTATAAGTTCCTCGAACACTCAGTTTTAACCTATCACTAGCCTGATAGCTTAACTGCGTTACATTTTCGAGAAGGTTGTCGTTGAAATCATGCTTGTTTTTTTTATAGTCATACAATGGTCTATAAAAGAGTTGCTCCGATAAAGATAAACGAGGCGTAATCTTCCATTCAAAACGAAAACGAATCGAGTGTCTTAGGTGATTTACATGATCTTCTCGAATAGTATCGCCCTCACTTCTTTCATAAACTTCATTTTCAAAAAGGGGAACGTAACTTAGACTAAAATCAGGGATAGATTCAGATTCATAGAAGTCATATTTAACCCCAAGAATCCCCCAGCCCAATCGCCTTTGAATAGGATGAATATCTCCGTAGCGAGTTCTTTTGTAATCGACCATGAGAAAATAGGTAAAATTCTTATAAATTCGATTGATATCATAAAGCAGAGTACTTTTATGTTGCCCTAAAATAACTTCTTTATTGGAAAAAGGGTCATAAACCTTCGATCCTTTAAACTCGTAATCAAAATAAACCTCAAACTTTAAACCTCTTTTAGAATCTTTAAAGTTGGTGAGCTTTATACCGTAAGTAATATCTCTTAAATTGTAGAGCGTCTGGAACTTTAGAGGTGCAGCATAAATATCAACATCAATTTTACTCATATCTGACCTAAAGCGTCTGGAGTGAACAATTTCTTGATCCTCTGCAAATAAAGGGAAAATGAAGAGAAGGCCACAAACTAGTAGTATTTTATGCATGATTTATTATTAGGTATTTAAAAGGGATTTTCAAACTCCTATCAGTTCTTTATGCTACAGGTTCAAAAAATAAGGGACCCCTATGGTTTTTAATTCATTAACTTTTATATTCTTCTTTGCTGTTGTTCTTACTCTTTATTATGGAATTCGAAATTGGAAGGCACAAAAGGCAATCCTTTTGATCGCTAGTTATCTTTTTTATGCTGCATGGAATCCTCCTTTTGTTCTTCTTCTGTGGTTTTCTACTCTTGTAGACTGGTATATGGCCAAGGCGATTGAGGGAACACCTCACCGCGGACAAAAAAGGCTTTATCTTACTGTTTCCTTACTTTCTAACCTAGGTCTTCTTGCCTTCTTTAAATATGGTTCCTTTATTATTGAAAACTATAAATTGCTCATGGCAAGCTTTGGAGTTCAAGTCGAAGTGGTGGCACCCGATATCATTCTGCCAATTGGTATATCTTTTTACACCTTCCAAACTCTAAGCTACACATTGGATGTTTATCGAGGCAAACTTAAACGGTCCCATAGCCTCCTCGACTTCTCTCTTTATGTAACATTCTTTCCGCAACTGGTGGCAGGTCCAATTGTGAGGGCCATTGATTTTCTTCCTCAATGTGAAAAACCTCGTTTTGCCACAAAAGATCAACTTTGCTGGGGTCTATATTTTATGACTTTAGGACTTTTTCAAAAGGTCGTTCTTGCGGATACTTTTCTTGCTCCCGCGGCCGACCTTGTTTTTGGCTGGTCAAAAGGACCTTTATTTACATGGGATGCCTGGGTTGGCCTTATGGCCTTTAGTGGACAAATCTTTTTCGATTTTGCAGGTTATTCCACCTGTGCCATTGGTGCGGCCATGTGCTTTGGTTTTCTTCTTCCTGATAACTTTAAATTTCCATATGCCGCGATAGGATTTGGTGATTTTTGGAGGAGATGGCATATTTCTTTAAGTTCGTGGTTAAGAGACTACCTCTATATATCTCTTGGCGGAAATCGAGTGGGTAATTTTAGAGTCTTTATCAACCTCCTTGTGACCATGTTTTTAGGAGGCCTATGGCATGGAGCTTCTTGGACTTTTGTGGCCTGGGGTTTCTTTCATGGAATTCTTTTGACGATCGAACATATCTTAAAATCCGTCTTTAATGGGATTAATCTAACAAAAGTGAGAAGTGGCCGAGTCCTTATTCGCATAATCACCTTGTTTTTTATCATGCTCACCTGGGTCTTTTTTAGAGCGAGTGATTTTGAATTCGCTAAACTTATGTTTCTTTCTCTTTTTGGAATTATCAATAATGGGGCCATGATACTACCGACGGTTGAAATCTATAAGGTGTGTATCGTCTTTATTCTTCTCGTTGGTGCTCACTGGTACCTGCGTGAGAGTCATATTGAATTTTTCATGGAGAAACTTCCAAAAAGTCTCGTAATTCTTTTTTGGAGTCTAATGCTTTTTGGAATCATCACTTCACAAGGAGGGGGAAATGCCTTCATCTATTTCCAATTCTAATGATATTACACGAGTAGTCCCAAACCACCATTGGTTTCCTATAGCCTTAATGGTTCTCATCACAACTACCATGCTTACTCTAGGCTGGGAATTATACTGGAGGAATCAAGGTTATGAACCCGGTCTAGATGATAATAAAGACCTCTGGGCCCAGACTCGAGAAAAAGTCAGTAAAAAAGGGACCGTGATCATTGGGGCCAGCCGAATCCTCTTTGGTTTTGATCTAAGTGAATATGAAAAAAGATTTGGCAAAAAACCTCTCCAACTTGCCACCGTTGGAACCAATCCTACTTTTTATCTTCACGATATCGCCAACCATACAGAATTTGCAGGAACCTTGATTGTCGGCGTGACTCCAATGCTTTGGTATGTTCCAGAAGGAATGCCAGTGGAGACCCCCACTAAAAATATTGAATACTTCAATAGGTGGTCTCTTGCTCAAAAAATAAATCATAGTCTTGATCAACCGCTTCAAAAGATTTTTGCTTTTTTAAATTCAGAAGATCTCCCCCTAAAAAAGCTTATGGATCATAAAATCCCTAACCGAGTAGGTGCCGCTATTCCTCCTAGAATTCCACCTTATTTCATGAAAATTAATAAAAATCGACAGGGTCAAATGATTAAAAAAATGGAAACAAATATAGAATTTCAAAACTTTGTAAGAAATATTTGGATTCCTTTTTTTACTCCCCCCCCTCCTCCGCCACAATTTACTCCAGAGCAGTTCATGGAGATGTTTAAAGGATTAATGGCCAAGGTAAGAGGCGAAGTTGCGGCAAGTGTCGCTAAAATTCAAAAAAGAGGCGGTAAAGTTATTTTTATTCGTTACCCTAGTTCTGGAAAGGTTCGAGAGTTAGAGAATAAATTTGGTCCAAGACCAGGCTTTTATGGTCCCCTTGTGGCCGAGGCCCAGCCTGACTTAAGCATTCATTTTGAGGATTATCCAGAGCTCAGTGATTATGAGCTTCCTGAATGGTCCCATCTTACAAAAAAAGATGCGACCGAATTTACTCAAAAAATCCTCGCTATGATGAAAGATAAGGGATTTTAGACCTCCTAATTTCCTGCTAAACCTTCCATCCCCTATTGGATTGCCTCTCGATGGTGATTCATTTTTATGACTTATATTGACCCTATTGAAGAAAGAATGGAAAAGATTCATCATTATTCTTTTATTTCATCATCCATTTTTTCTTCTCTTTCCTCTTGAGCTTCAATATCAAGTTTATCTTGAAGCCTCTCCTCTGCTGTACCGAGTTTTTTCTCAATAATGGGTATAAAGTCTTGAAGCGGGGAAGGGATTCTAGAATCATCTAGCTCAGGCCCTTGAATTTCAATAAGATTACTCGTCTGGACCATATTCCTATAAAGCTCAATTTCAGTATAAGTTTTAGGAATGGCCGTGTAGCTTTTTAGATCGGATTCAATCATAAACTCATCTCGAAAACATCCCGATTGAATCACTTTTCGATTCCCATAGCTTCGAATATAAGGGTTATGCATATGCCCTATGACATAAAGCCTTACATCTTCGTTATGGGTTATTTGATCATAGAAATATTTATTAATCTCGACGTCGGGATTAAAGAATAGACTCCTTCTCATAGTCTCTTTTAGCATTCCCCAGTTTACTCTTTTTAATGGATCATTTGTTCTGAGATAATCTTTTAAAAAATCCTTGGTCCAGTATTTCCATAAAGTGGAGAGAATAAATTCTTTAAGATTGGGAATGATCTGAAGACTAAGTTCTCTTGGCTTGATCCGATCAAGCTCATAAAATTCCTCCCTATGAGGCATGATTACATTGAGTAGTGTGACTGTTGCCCAAGGGAGATTTAAATATTTTGTCCCATTATGTTGAATAAAAGGGCGATTAGGATCCATTCTAAAAAGGGCATCATGCTGGTTTCCATGCTCAATGTGAAGATCTCCTATTTTTAAGGAAAATCCAGGAAAGAAAATTTGACCACTTCCTCCGCAATAGGAAATGATCTCACTTTGAACCTTTGGAAAAAGGATTTCAGGGTCATGATTTCCGACGATAAAATGAACTCTCCTGGCCTTGTTCCCGTACTCAAGGAAAGCTTCAATTCCTTTAAAAAAAACAGCATGAGCGTTATATACAATTTTTATTTTTTTAAGAGCGATCTCCTCATCGATAAGATGCGGAGTATGTCCATCAATTGCCGTTTTAAGGAAGTCAAAAGTATCTCCATTAAAAACCAAATCAATTTCTTTCTCTAAATACTCCTCTCGATTATATTTATTGAGAAAATCGGCGAGAAAGCCTGAGTGAGGAAAGTCATCATATTGATCTCCCGAGCTCATTTCAATATCACTTAAAACTACAATAAGACGCCTGGTGCTCAAGACTCCTCCCTAAATAAAAACCTTTGTTATATTAGCACGATTTTAACCTTCATCTAAACATAAAATAGCAAATTTGATTTCCTTTTATTCTTACATTAATACTCAAGTGCCTCCTCAAATATCCGATAATATTCTTATGAAAAAGCTTACTCTAAAAGGAAAAATTCTTCTCGGTGTAGCCTTTGTTGTTGTTCTATCAGCACTCGTCGGATACATCAATACGAAGGAAACCCAAAGCATCAAACAAACAGTTTATGAAAATTCGGAAAGGTTTAAAGAACTTAACGAGCTTCTGAGTTTAAAGCATGCTGTAACAAAGCTTAATCTCATTTATATGGATGCGATTGTTGATGCAGGATCAAGATCTATTGATGATGACATTCAAAAGGAGCATAAAGAATTTGTAACCTTTTATGAGCAAAAGAAAAAGCATTTCGAAACAAGTCCTTACTTTTCAAATGATCAAAATAGAATCACTAAAATATTTGATTCTATTAAGAAGCTTTACGAAGGTGGAGATCAACTTCTAAAAGAAATTCCGGTAAGCAAGGACCAAAACTTTGATGCATTTGATGATGTAATTGATGGAAATTCAGATGTCGCTCAAACGATTATTGGAGAAATAGCATCCGAAGTTGAAGAAAGTTTTAGAGATAATACAACAAAACTAGAAAATGATACTAATAATGCCATAATCATTCTTTATTGGCTTATTTCTGTAAGTATCCTCTTTATTGTTATAGCGGGATATATGTTCAGCAATTATATCGTAAAACAAATTGAGGTCACTGTTAATTCGCTAACTAAAGAAATTAAGCATCTTTTTGAAAACTCAAATGCTATTGATCATATCAATAGTAACTTAACAGAAATTACTTCAAATCAGTCCTCTGCGCTTATCCAAACATCCTCCTCAGTAAATGAAATCACGGCAATGGTTAATCGAAATAATGATCTTACTAAAGAATCTGAAAACAATGCTCTAAACAGCACAAAAATGATTCACGAAGGTAAAATCACGGTTAAAAAACTTCTTAGTGTTATGGATTCTATACATGAGTCGAATGAGCAAATCATTGACACGACTAACAAAAATGCTGAAGAAATGAATCAAATTACAAAAATCATTAATGATATTTCCAGCAAAACAAAGATCATTAATGATATTGTATTCCAAACGAAAATTTTATCCTTCAATGCATCCGTTGAAGCCGCGAGGGCCGGTGAAGCAGGAAAAGGCTTTTCGGTAGTTGCTGAAGAAATTGGTAATCTTGCTAGTATCAGTGGTGAAGCGGCAAGCGATATCACCAAAATGCTTGAAGAAAGCACCACCAAGGTTCATGAAATAACTTCAGAAAGTAAAGATCGAATAACTGGAATTACAGAAATATCTAAGCAAAGGATCAATGAAGGGATGGAGGTATCCAAGGCCTGTCGTAATGTTTTTGTTGAAATCTCTTCCTCTGTTGAAACCGTAGCTTCTTCTTTACAAAAAATATCAGAAGCAAGTCTTGAACAACTTAAAGGAACCGAAGAAATCTCCAAGGCCATTGATCAAATCTCTAACGGGTCTCAAAGAGTTAGTAAACTTTCTCAAAAATCTGCTACTAACTCAGAAAAACTAAAGCATGGTGCTGAAGATTTACATAGCGTTGCCTCGAGTCTTCAACTTCTCATTTCAAATGAGAATAAAAAGGCCAGCTGACTCAATTGATATTAATGAACAAGAGAAAAAAGGTCGAGAACCTTAATGGCGTCTCGACCCGTCTTTTTGAAAAATTTAATTCGCGCTTAAAAACTAGCGAGTTAAAACTCGGTCAATTTTGAACTTCCCAAGAAAATGCAACGGGTTTAGTTTTTGAGCGATTTGTTCTTTGATACCATTTTGAATGGCTTCAAGTTCAGCTTCATTGTAAATAAAGTTATCAGTATCTACGACTAGAGCAAAGTGGAAGCTGTCTTGATTTTCACCTTGATCAACATCATCAAAGATATGAAGAGTCGATCCAACTTCATCGCCAAAATCAAACAGGATTTCGTTTTTAGCACCAGTACTATTCATCGTAAGGTCCTCAAGTCCATTTTGAATTTTAGAATTCGTCATCACTAGAGTAGTTTTAGGATTATAGTGCGAGGGGACATAAATCTCTGTGGGAGCATCTGATTTTCTGCCTCTCCAAACGAGGAACATGAATTTTTTATCCTCGAAGTAATCCTTGCCATTGATTCTCACAGAAACCCAATGAAGACTTTCTTTTTTATAAAAGCTGTCGATGATGATGTTATTATAAAAGTTCATCATCTCACCTTGAACTCTTGAAGGGTAACCAAGATCTGTGAGGTTAATATTTGGAGATTGGGCCGCCCCTCTTCTTCTCGGGCCCATTCCCCACTCCCACTGAGTCGTACTTACAAAGGGCGAGTAAAAGTCAGCTCGATCACTTTTCATGTCTTTTACTTTTCTCATTTCAAAAGCTTGATAATTCGCTTTGAGATTTTTATTAGGATCATTCACCTCTTTTCTAAGTTTTGTCCCACCAATCTCATGAGACTTAAACTCAGAAACAATCATGGGTGTTCCCCAGTTTCGAGATTCTTTAATTGCGAGTTCAATTTCGCCAAGAAAGGCACCATTTTTAACTTTCCTAACGCCAAAGGCTTGTCTGTGCTCATCATAAAAATGAAAATTAAAAACCCATTTTCCTTTGGGTTTTTCTTTTAAAAGACCTGTTCCAGAGCCAATCATTCCTAATACAGGCAGCTTCACGTTCCAAAGCATGTGAGGTTCAGCGTAAAGGTATTTTTCTTCCCAGCCTGCACGATCCATCGCTGCTCTCATTTTCTTATAAAAAGGAAAAAGCTGTTCATTTACCCACTTACCAGCTTTTCTTTTTCTCAAATTTTTACCACCATAGTGCGGCTCATTCCAAGGATCTAGGCCAAGGATATATTGGAATTCTTCTTCCGAGAGGTTTTCTTTGATTCTTTTAAGTCCTTTTTCAATCATGAGAACGAACTGGTCTTGAATAACTCGATCACCTTTAGCGGTCTTGATAATTTCATTGTTCCAAAACGCTTCGAGTCCTCGAATAACATCTTTATTAAGTACATAGTGAACACTCCAAATGATGTCGCAGATTTTTTGTAAAACCTTTCCACAGCCTTTTCCAGTAATTCCTTTAATCCCATCAACGACCCATTTTGGAGCACCATTCGCTCCACCTTTAATATGGTTAGAAAAAGTATCTTGATGAAAGTCTAAGAAAACATACATCCCCTTAGAGATGGCCACTCTGATTTGTTCTGATTGCTCATCAAAGTATTTAAGATCCACTTCATCAACAGCGGGTTGTCCACCTTCCCAATGAAAAAGCCATCGTAAAATATTACTTCCTGTTCTCTTTTCTAAAAGCTCAAGCATCTCTTTTGCCATTTGAGGATCTTTGTATGGTTTGAAACCGTAAGTCGAGTCTTTGGACCTATTATTCATATTCCAACCTCTCCAATTAACCTCTCGCCCCCATCCATCAACAAAAACCTGGTCTGTCTCCCCCTCAAAAGTCTTGGAGCGAGTTTCCAATTGGTGTGTCAGTTTATTGAAGTGCTCTCGATAAGTTAGGTCTCTATTTTCGACCTTAGCACCTACTCCTACTGTAAAAGAGAGTGCAACAATCGTTAGTAAAACCTTGTAGTTCATATCTTCTTCCTTTTTTTAAATCCTTAAACTCAAAATCCATATCATGAAATATTATTCTCTTGAAATTAGTTGTAAGGTTTTCAATACCTCTTATATTTTCAATAATTTACAGGTTTTTAATCTTTTATTTTTTCCACCAGGGTCATCAAAGTTTGGGCAGAATACCCTCGATCGTGAAAAAATAGAGTTTCACCCTTCTCACTAAGAAGAACCACTCTTGCGTTAAGAGGAAGCTCATTTCCCGTAAAGCTAATTAACTTCTCACTATCCTCATAAACGGTAATCACTATGCCCCAATCTTCTTGAGGGATTCCATTTCTCATACCCTGATTGATTTTAGAGGAGATCATTCTGGGAACCATTCCTTTGATGGTAGGAAGCTCATAGATTGGAACTTTGATCTTTAACTGTATCAAACCCAAGATCCAACGATCTATATCAAATTGAGCATCCATATCATAACCAATGAGAAGAAGGGTTTTTTGCCCTTTAAAATCCTCTGGAATACGCCATTGTTTTTGGGTTAATGAACTTCCTTTGATGGAGGGAAATTTGTTTCCTAAAGGATTTTTATTGGAAATAGGAGTGCTACAAGAAATTAAAAATAAAAAACTAAATAAAAATAAATTTTTCAATTTATTTGCCCCTTACAGTTAAAGTTTTCAACAAACCGTCACTAATTTAGCCTATAATAAATAATTATGACAAAAAAGATTGCTGTAGCTGGTGCGTTTGGTTTTGTAGGAAAACAAATACTTGAATATTTCTGTCAAGATCCTCAGTACGAAGTGTACGCTCTGACGAGAAGCCTTATTGAGGATGAAAAGCAAATAAAGGGCTGGACAGAAAATGATCAACAAAATAAAGATCGGATACATATTGTTCAGTGTGATCTTTTTTCAATGCTTGATTGTGAAAAAGCCCTAGAAGGAATGGATTATGCCTTTTATCTTGTTCACTCTATGCTTCCCACTTCCAAACTCATGCAGTCAGATTTTTCCGACATGGACCTTATACTGGCAGATAATTTTGCAAGAGCAGCAAAGAAAGCAAATATAAAGCATATTGTGTATCTTGGGGGAATTATCCCTCAAAAAGATGCTCTCTCTCTTCATCTACAAAGTAGACTCGAAACAGAAGAAACTCTTGCTTCGTATGGAACTCCGGTAACCTCTTTAAGGGCCGCCATCGTTTTAGGTAAAAAGGGATCTTCTTTCAACATCGTCTTAAAGCTTGTGGAACGTCTTCCTGCTATGATTTGTCCACATTGGTGTTCCACTAAATCCAACCCCATATGGGTTAAAGATGTTGTCTATGCTTTTGAAGAGGTCGTAGGTAAAGAAAAACATTTTGGAAAGAGATCGGAAGAGCACACGTCTGAACTCCAGTCACCC
>CBDUBC010000078.1:0-14279 GCA_965365285.1 uncultured bacterium | reverse complement strand
ATTTAGTTCCATTAAGGATGCGGATCTAATCGTTCTCACCAAAACCAACAATCAAGATCGAGAGGTGATCGACTCCTTTAAACAAAGAGTAAGAAAATCTCATCCACGAAATGTTCCTATTTTAGAAATGAATTATGAGGCTTGTTCCTTTTATAATCTTAAAACTGGTGAAACTAAAAAAATTGAAGAATTTAAAGATAAACCTTTATTTGCTTTCTGTGGCATTGGCTCTCCCAAGTCTTTTGTGAAGACTCTCACTGATCTGGACCTCAATGTTCAAGTAGAAAAGTTTTTTAGAGACCATCACTCCTATAAAACTCGTCAAGTTAATCAAATTCTCGATAAGGCAAAACCGCTTGGACTTACCATCGTAACAACTGAAAAAGACGCCGTAAAAATCGATAAAGAAAAAATGCATGGAGATATTTGGTATTTAAAGGTTAATCCTATAATTACCGAAGGTGAAGAGATACTAAGAGAAAAACTAACGCAAGTTTATTTATGAAAAAATTTTATCTAGTTCTACTCCTCTCCCTTCTAGGTTGTGCCACTCAATCGGATAAAGAGTTTTCTGATTTTAAAAAAGACCAAGTCATTGATTCTTTCGAAATTAAAGAAATGGATATTGGCCGTTTTCAGACTAAAGATGCACAAGAAGATGAAATTCAAAAGGTCGTTCATAAAGGGGTAGAAGAGTCTGCGCCCGTAAAAGAAAAGATTATTAAGAAAAGAGAGGTCCGAAAGGAAAAACCAAAAAAAGTCGATGAACCTAAAAAAGTCGATGAACTTAAAAAAGAAATAGGATGGGTTGCTCCAAGCGATTATCCAAAATCACTTCTTAAGCTTGATGAGGCGAGTCAAAAACTTTGGAAAGATTACACTCCTAATGTTTATCCAAATGAGAATCTTTTTTATGAAGTCAGCTACATGGGAATTAAGGCAGGGTATATCCAGCTCCTAACTCATAAACCAAAAAAAATTGATGAGCGCTTGAGCTTTCATTTTGAGGCCAAGCTCAAAACGGCAGATTACTATCGTTATGTTTATCGTCTTGAGGATAGTGTTGAAACTTTTGTAGATCTTGAGCGTTTTCTTCCAATTAAATACACGCTTATCCAAAGAGAGAGCTCTCAAATGGTTGATGACCTTCAAGTCTTTGATCATCAAAAAAGAAAGACCTTTCATTGGTATAAAAGAAATAAAAAGGGTGTTGAGACCAAAAGAAAGATTCAAAAGTATATTCCTCAATATATGCAGGACTCTTTTTCCGCTCTTTTCTTTGTCAGAGGGCTCGATATGGTTAAAGGAAAGGCCTATCGATTTCCTGTTGTGACTCGAGGAAAGATTTGGATCCTTGCTATGGAAATTATGGAATATGAAAAAATTGATGTCCTCGGAAAAGAAATTGATGCAATTAAAATTAAGGCCGAAACGCGATTTCATGGTGCGCTAAAAAAGAAAGGTGATATCGTTTTTTGGTTCTCTAACGATCAATACAAGAGAATGCTTAGGTTTGAGGCCAATATTAAGATTGGTTCGGTAAAGGGCGTCTTGGTAGAGGAAACATTAGGAAGTAAGCTCTAATGCATGTCCGATACCTCTCTCGATCATAAATCTATCCTCATTATCTTTCCAAGAAAAGACTGGGACCTCAATGCTTTTTGGATTTATAAGATATGCCTGGAGCTTCTTGATTTGAAGAGTGAGATCACTCTGGTTTGCCGAAAAGACTCTTATCTCTACGAACAACTCAAAGATTTCCCCATTCACTTTATTTTTCAATACGGTCAAATCTCTTTTAAGTTTTGGCATTGGAAAGAACTGGATCCCGTCTTTGAGTCTATCACTCAGCGAAAGATTGATTTAATTCATAGCTTTGATATTCGATACATCTGGCCTTTATTTTTCTATCTAAGAAAGTATCCTCATATTCCTCTGCTCCATTTTCAGGGTGCTCACATTTCCGAACGTTATAATCGAATCTGGCATAAAATTTTAAAAAGAAGGGTAGATCATCTTTTTGTTCCCCATAAGAGAAATCTCGATTACATCCATCTTCAGTTTAATTTTCCCTATCGAAAAATGAGTGTTGTCGGTGTTCCTAAAGCTCCTATGGTTGCCTTAGAGAAAGACTTTATCCATCACCTCGACTGGGATCTTGTTTTAGAAGGGGATAAGCTAAAAAAAGAAAACCATCTGATTGGGATAGAGGTCACTCCCTATACCAAAAAACATCAATTTGAATCCTTATTTCAAATTATTCTTTCATTGAAAAAAAGTGGAGAGTTAAAAAAGAAGAAGCTTAAAATTTTTCTAGGCTCAAAAAGAAGGTGGAGCAATAACCCGCTCTATGGTCCTCTCTCTCGCATGGCCCTTGAAAATGATTTTAAAAATGAGGTGAGCTTTTACCCTAGTGAAAATCTAAGGCCTCTCATTCAAGAGATGGATCTTTGGGTGGTTCAAGAGAGAAAATCTTATATTAATGAGTCTATTCTTACAGCAATTGACCACAATACCCCCGTTTTAGGCCCAAAATCAGAGCAATTCTCCTCTTGGCAGCAGCTCTGGCCTGACCTTATGAGGAGCTATCTGCCAAAAGATGGAAGAAGCATTTATTACGGAATGCGGGATTTACTCCAATCGTCCCCTCAAATCAGTGACTTAGAGGTGCCTTGTTCCGCAAACCTATCTCTCATCATGAGTCAGTACATAAAGAGTCTTCAAAGACGAAAAAGAGTTCTTTCGAGAAGACATCTTTCCCATCTGTCTGGTTGACGGATTACATTAAAAATCTTAGACTTACGCACCTTTAAAGGTAGCCTTCAGTAGAGGGTCGAATGAAATTTTCGAGGTGAATAATTATGTCAAAAGAAATGACAAAACCAAAATGGATGGAAGGCTATGATGTAGTCTTCGGCGAAGACGTTGATGACAAGCAGGAAACTGAGTTCGGTAAAATGCTTGCCACAACTTCAACAAAAAACTTTGAAGAAGGTGAAGTCTTCAATGGGAAAGTAGTAGATGTAGGGAGTGACTTTGTTACTGTCGATATTGGCTACAAACAAGAAGGTCTTGTTTCAGTTAAAGAATTCCAAAGTTATGATGGATCTTTAAAAATTAAACAAGGTGACACAATTGAGGTGTATCTAGAAAAACTAGAATCCTCAATGGGCAATCTTATTCTATCTAAGGATAAGGCCGAAATTATCAAAGCTTGGGATAAAATCTCTGAAGCTTGTGAAAAAGGTATGCCACTTGAAGGAACTGTTATCTCTAAGGTTAAAGGTGGACTCTCTGTCGATATCGGCGTGAAGGCGTTCCTACCAGGATCTCAGATCGATCTTAGACCTACAAGATTCCTTGATAAATACATTGGTAAAACAATGCAATTTAAGGTGATTAAGTTTAACAAGAAAAGAGGAAACATCGTTCTCTCTAGAAGAGCTATTCTTCAAGAAGAAAGAGGGAAGATGAGAAACGAAATCCTTACTCAAATTCAAGAAGGAATGATCGTTAAAGGTATTGTTAAAAACATTACTGACTACGGTGCATTTATTGATCTTGGTGGTATTGATGGTCTTCTTCACATCACTGATATGTCTTGGGGAAGAGTTAAGCATCCTTCTTCTCTTCTTACTCTTGGTGACGAAATTGAAGTTAAAATCCTTAAGTTTGATACAGATAAAGAAAGAGTATCTCTTGGTCTTAAGCAAGTTCAACCAAATCCTTGGGAACAAGCTCAAGAGAAATTTAAGCCAGGTCTTAGAGTTAAAGGTGAAATCGTATCTGTTAAAGATTACGGAATCTTTGTTGAACTCGAAGATGGAATTGAAGGTCTTATCCACGTAAGTGAGATGAGCTGGACTGGTAAAATCAAAAACCCAGCTAAGCACTATAATGTTGGTGAAACAATCGAAGCTGAAGTTCTTGATGTAGACGTAGAAAACAAAAGAATCTCACTTGGTGTTAAGCAACTTCAGCCAAATCCATGGGATGATATCATCGCTAAGTATGCACTAGGTAGCAAAGTAACTGGTAAGATTAAGTCTGTTGTTGAATTCGGGATCTTCGTAGATCTTGGAGAAGAAGTAGATGCTCTTATCCACGTTTCTGATATCTCGTGGACGAAGAAAAATGTTAACCTCACTCAAGAATACAAAGAGGGAGAAGACATTGAAGCGATCGTTCTTTCTGTAGATAAAGACAACGCAAAATTCTGTTTAGGTATTAAGCAACTTGAAGAAGATCCTTGGAAGAAAATCGAAGAAAGACTTCCAGTTGGAACTATCGTTGAAGCAGAAGTACTCAGAGTTACTGACTTTGGTGCTTTTGTTGAGCTTGAAACAGGAATTGAAGGTCTAATTCACATTTCTGAGCTTTCCGAAGACAGAGTTGAGAAGCCTTCTGATGTTGTTAATAGAGGTGACAAAGTTAAAGCTATGGTGATCTCTGTTGATAAAGATACAAAGAAAATTGCTCTTTCTATCAAGTCTGCCACAAATGTTGAGGCACAAAATATTGCTTCTTATGTGAAGCAAATGCCTGTTTCTACAACTATGGCCGATAAACTGAAAGGTTTTAAAATTGGTGGGGACGAAGAATAAAATCTTTGAACAACGAAGCTAAAAAATGAGGGCCACTTTTGTGGCCCTTTTTTTTTATTCCTCTCCGTCGGCTGACTTCTTTTTTTTCTTTTTCTTTTTTTTCTTCTCTTTCTTTTCTTTACGTTTTTCCTTTCTTTTTTCTCTCATCTCTTCGCGCTTGGACTTTCTCTTTTCTCTCATCTCTTCGCGCTTGGCCTTTCTTTTTTCTCTCATTTCTTTGCGCTTGGCCTTTCTTTGTTCTCTCATCTCCTCTCTTTTCTCTTTATGTTTTCCATGATCATATGAGAAAGCTGGAAGAGATAAGAAGCTCAGAATTAGGGTAAGACTGATTAGTAGCCTTTTCATAAATAAACCTCTCTTTAATGGTTGCCTGACTTATCGGTAAAAATTTAAAGAAATTGGCATTGAGATTAATTTCTGATAATCAAGAGAAGATGAAGACCTTACTTTATTTTACCGGGGAAGAATTCCTTTTTGAAATGGCAAAAAGCTGTTTGGAGCCTCTTGATGTTCAAGTCATTGGGCCAAATAAAGACCTCGATAATATTAGTTTAGTTCAAAATGTGACACCTGATTTAATCCTAATAGATGTGGATGACTATCCGGAGTTACCAAAAGAGATTAAAAATCAAAAGCTTATCCTCTCTGGAAAGAAAGAGTCCCTATTTAACTATGTAAGTGATCAAAAACTCATTAAACCTCTAAAAATCAAAGACTTTAAATCTCTTATTTTATTATAGTTTTCGATCAAAATGGTCGATTATAATACGTAGGAGTAAATTATGGATAGCGATCGTTTTTTAATTATTTTTGGAATTCTTTCAAGCTTTTCATTTTTTGCAATCACCATCATTTTTCGATCAGGTCTTATATACTAGAAGGAGAAAATATGAAAAAATTTATCATAATTTTTGGCATGCTGACGTCCATGAATACATTTGCAAATTGTAAGCCTCACCCAGAGTTATTGAATTGGATTGAGGAGTATAAAAATGGGCGGGAGAGAGTTGCCGAAACTCTTGTTAAAATGAAGGCCTTACAAAATCCATCCCCTCAAGAACAGCAAGCCTGGGGAAAGGTTCTGGGGGATGCAAAAAGTGATATGTCTACCCACCGAAATAATATCAAAATAAGATATGGGAAAAATGGCCCTTGTGTAGATTATGTAAAAGAAGTTTTTAGAGTCTTTCCAGAGCCGTAAACTATTTAAGCTTCTCTCTAAAAGGGTCATCTGGACTTAGAATGAAGTTTTTAAGTCCAAGCCCATTAAAAATAAATTCAGGAATTCGAATCCTATAAAAAATTCCTTTCTCATGATGGACCGTATTCATGATGTTGGTCTTTCCGGCAATCACAGAGTGAACCTCACCCTCTTCGTACGGAACAAAAAGATCATAATGGTCTTGCTGTTCTAGAAGATAGTTAATGATGTATTCACGAAGATCGTCTACGTCATTGGCGTCAAAGCTAGAAATCACGAAGCTTCCTGGATAAAGCTTTTTTGCGAGAGGAATAAGAAAGGGATCCTCAACCTTATCTTTTTTATTAAAAACAATGATCTGAGGCTTATCACCAACACCAAGTTCTTTTAAAACAGAGTTTGTAACTTTAAGGTGCTGTTTAAAATTAGGATCAGAGAGATCACAGACATTAATGAGAAGATCTGCTTCCATCGCTGATTCAAGCGTTGTTTTAAAACCTTCAATCAAATTAGATGGAAGATTACTAATAAATCCAACGGTATCGATGAGAATCATCTTAGGTTTGGAGTCTGGATTGAGCGTTCGGTAAGTTGAATCTAGAGTAGCAAAGAGCTTATCTTCTTCCAGGATATCTACTTTACAGAGCCTATTCATCAGACTGGATTTACCCGCATTGGTATAACCAACAAGCGCAGAAGTCACTGCAAAGTTAGAACGGTTTTTCTTACGCTCTTTTCGGGCCTTTTCAACTTCGATAAGCTCTTTTTTGAAGAACTCAATTCGAGATCGAATAATTCTTCTATCAAGCTCAATTTGTTGCTCACCTTCACCACCTCGAACTCCAATTCCCCCTTTCTGTCTACCAAGGTGAGACCAAAATCCTGAAAGTCGAGGAAGGATATAATTAAGCCGAGAAATTTCAATTTGGATCTTAGCCTCCTTAGTCCGGGCATGTCGGGCAAAGATTTCAAGAATAATATGGCATCGATCCACCACACTGATTCCAGAGATCTTTTTGATATTTCGGATCTGGGAAGCGGTTAGTTCAAAATCAAAGACGAGAAGGGTTGCACCTTCATCTTTTGCTTGTTCTGTAATTTCTTCGATTTTTCCGGAACCTAAAATGGTCGCTGGATCAATTGTTTTACGATTTTGAATATGTTCAGACAAAGTCGGGATTTCAAGCGTTCGCATCAGCTCACGAAGCTCAGCAAGAGATCTTTCAGTATCTTCAGCGGTTTTATGATATTCAAAGCTAGGACAAACGATAGAGACTAGACATGCCTTTGCTTCTGGGGATATGTGAAATTCGTTATCAAGCATATACAACTTCGGCCAGTTTGTTATCAATGAGCCGAGTTGAACCTAATTTATAGGCCCCGGCAATGAGAACAGTATGAGTTTTATTATCGGCGTTTTCTAGAGACTTTGCATCCAAAACTTCAAGATAGTCCCAACGAGGATCATTTTTACGTTCAGTTTGAATAACCTCCCTGCAGACTTCATAAGAAACCGGCCATGGATTATTTTTAATAATTTTTTTTAGCTCCTCAAGCTTTCTTGGTAGATTGAGTGCAACTTTTCTTTCTTCTACTGAAAGATATTGGTTTCGGCTTGAGAGGGCCAAACCATCATGATCCCTTTTAATCGGCATTGGTACGATCTGAATATCAAGTCTCAAATCATGGATCATTTTTTTGATGACTAAATACTGCTGATAATCTTTTTGACCGAAGTAGGACCGTATTGGCCTTACAATATTGAAGAGCTGATAAACAACGGTTGTCACCCCTTCAAAGTGCCCTGGTCGATTAAGACCACAGAGCTTGTCGGTTAGTCCCTGGACTTCAATCCGAGTTTGATATCCAGAAGGAAAAATTTCTTCAACCTTTTCGGGGGCAAAAATAGTAATTCTTTTCTCTCCAATGGGAGGGAGACCCTCTTGCCTATAAAGCTCTTTTAAAAGCTGAGCATCTTCGCCTAGAGTTCTTGGATATTTTTCAAAGTCTTCATTAGGCCCAAACTGAAGAGGGTTCACAAAAATTGAGACGACGGTAACATCATTTGCTCTTAAAGACTCTCTTGCAAGAGAAAGATGACCTTTATGAAGGTTTCCCATAGTAGGAACTAGTCCAACTGTAGTTTCGGGTTTAAGACTTTTTCTAAAAATTTGAAATTGTTCTGTGGTTCTTAATATTTCAATCATATTTTCCTAAATCAAAAAGGGCCGCGGCAAGCTCAGTCTTACTGAGGGTACCTTCATATTGGATCCCTTTGGCATTATAAAAGAGGTAATGGGCATGATCATTTTGAAAGCCTTGAAGAGAGTCTTTACCAAGTCCACTATGAACTTTAGTTCCAACGAGAAGGTCTACAGGCTTAGAGGTAAACTTTTGCTGAAGCATAGCCTCATCAAGATTGGTTTCTGCAGCAAAGCCAATGACCTTTTGATGAGGTGCTCTTACTTCAAGGATGGACTTAAGAACATCCTTGGCCTTTTTGTAAGGAAGAGCATTTTCAAATTGATTTTTTTTAATTTTTTGTTCTTCCATATTAAATTCAAAATCAGAAATCGCTGCACTTGAATAATAAGAGGTAGCCTGCGGAAAGACTTCATGGACTTTTTGATACATATCTTCCGTTGTCTTAACTCGATAAAGCTGGAATCGATCCAAGCCTGTGAGCTGTTCAAGTTTTGAGGTTGCAAATTGTCCTGCAATCACTGTGACTTGATGTCCTTTTTTTAAGGCCTCTTTAGCCAGATAATAGCCCGTAATCCCACTACTAGGGTTTGTGAGGTAGCGAACAGGATCGAGAGGAGCAATAGTGGCACCGGTGGAGATGAGGATATGTTCTTTGGAGGAATTGAAGGAGATGGCCTCGATACAGTCATGAATAACTTCAACAGGGAGAAGTTTACCCTCTCCTTGCTCTCCACAAACCAGCTCACCAGAACTCGTTCCAAAAACTTTGGTATTTGGTAGAGTCGCCAGCTTTTTCAAGTTTTCTTCAACAAAAGCATGAGTCAGCATAAAGGTATTCATGGCTGGAAAAAAGAGCTTAGGAGTTTTAGGATCCAAAGCTAGAAATATGGAGTTGATCAAATCATTTGCTCGGCCCTGACAAAAATCACTGAGCTTATTAGCCGAAAGAGGGGCCGTTACAAATCGATCGGCCCACCTGGCAAGATCAACGTGAAGAACTCCCGAGTGCTTAAAGTCTTCATCAGGATGAAAAACCTCAGCACCAAGATATTTAAAGGTATTAGGTTGAATAAACTCGAGGGCGCCTCGCGAGAGGACAACTTTAAGCTTATGACCTGCTTTTACGAGATTTCGACAAAGGTCATAGCTTTTATATGCAGAAATGGAACCTGTAACACAAAGCAGTATTTTCATGCCGTCCTCAGTTATTTACAGGGGGTGTTATCACACAATTCGCTAGTTTTGGCCACTAGACAGCTTGAGCCTCTGAAGCTTATCAGTGCAGGGATAGAGGACTTCAAAGCTTGAAAACTCCTCTTCTTTCGGGTCTGTGGCCTTCATTTGATAGATTAATTCAGGAGACTGATAAAAGATCCTATTTTCCCCTTTAAAAAGCTGAATAGGTCCAATTAAGGCACCCTTTTCAAGCCCTTCAGGTACTTGCTCAACTTTTGAGAAATGATAATTGCTTCCACTATGACAAAAGAGCGTGAGAGAAAAATTCCCCTTTTTAAGGAGGCATTGTGGGTAGAGATTGAGGCAAAAATTATCTGAAATAAAGAGCTGCTGGCTTACTTTTCGTTCCGCAATTTTTTTCTCGAGATAGAAAAAAGAATAAGCAAAACCAAGGACAATAAGGATAGTGATTAAACCAAGAGCTTTTTTCAACATAATTTTGTTTTTTGCATCTCGCGGTAAATGTCTTTAAGTGAGTAGTGAATAAGGTCTTTTTTGTATTCCACGATAAGGTTATCAAACCTTTCAACAAGGTTAAAAAAGAGGGGGGCGTGTCCACCAGTGAGGACAATCTTATTGGCCTGATATTGTTTTATATGATGATCCAAGACGGTAAGTTGAGTAAGAAAATAACTATTTTGAATTGAGGTGATTGTATCTGAGCCAAGTTTCGTTTTCACTTCTAAATCTATGGGATTAAGATATGGAAGTTTTGCCCCTTTTTCATAACACTTAAAATAGGCATCAACACCTGGATAAATATGTCCGCCTAGAAAACCGTCCTTAGATACGATATCAATTGTTGTAAAAGTACCGGCATCTATACAAATGGCCACCTCATCCTCAATGAGATTACGATAGGTATACCAAGCAACACAAATTCGATCGATTCCTAGAGTTGGTCCATAATGAATAGGCATACCAAGAAATTTTTTATTTTCTCTTAGGGCATCTATATCAATAAAGCCTTTCGGAACATTTTTAAATTGATCACTAACAGTAGAGAGGACGCCTGGAATTTTAGGATCACGGTTCTCAAAGTCCTCAAAGCCTTGAAGAATTCCATCTTTAAAAAGGGCCATTTTACTATTCGTATTCCCTGAATCAATGGTGTACAGCAGATCCATGTTCCTTCCAGTATTTTTGGATAAGTTCTTTACTACCAATAATATACTTTCCAATGAGTTCTTTTTTCAATTGATAAAAATCAGAGATCGGAGTGCAAAATTTTGGTGGAGTGTTGGGCCCCATTTTAAGGAGATCATTAATCACAAGAACCTGTCCATCGGTTACCAGACCAGATCCGATCCCGATCGTAGGGATGGAGAGCTTTTTGGTAATTTTTTGAGAAGTCTCTTTGGATACACACTCTAACACAAGACTAAAACAACCGGCTTTTTCTAGCGCGACGGCCTGTCTGAGCAGCTCTTCACTACTAGCGGCATCTTTACCGTGAGTATAATAACCACCTTGTTGATGAACCGACTGGGGAGTAAGCCCAATATGGCCCATCACAGGGATTCCTACTTCGGTGATTCTTTTAATCATTTCGAGTTGATAATCAAAGGCACCTTCACACTTCACAGCTTCAGCCAGAGAGCTTTGAAAGAGACTAATCGCGCTCTCAACGCCTTTTTCCATGGTACTGTAGGATCCAAAAGGGAGATCAGCGACAACAAATTTATTCGGAGCTCCTCTTTTGACCGCACCAGAAAAAATCTTCATTTCTTCAAGGCTAACTTGAACGGTCGTATCATAGCCAAGAATGACATTTCCAAGGCTATCTCCAACAAGGAGCATATCCACATCAGTTTCATTAAGAAGTCTTGCTGTTTGATAATCATAGCAAGTCAACATCTGAAGAGGATCTTTTCCGATAGCGATTTTATGATTTCTAATTTGACGAGTATTCAGCTTCATCATGTGTTTCCTTTCTCAAACAATTCTTTTCCTAAAACAGAGTGAACTTGATTGAGTTTTTGGTTCTCCCAAAAGTGAAGGACTTCCTTTTTCACTTGGGAAAAATCGGCCCTAGAGACTTCGTCAAAAAAGCTTTCATTTTTTATATCTTCTAATAACTTATTAATTTTTTTGTCGAACTGCTCATCAAAAAGAATTTTTCTGGCCTTCTCACCACCAAGCAGAGCGTTCGGGCTAATGAGTTCAAAGAATTTTTTTGGGCCTAATTGAACCATGGTATCTGCAATTAGTTTTACCTCGTACCAGCATTCGAAATAGGCCAATTCTTCCTCAACTCCAATTTCAATGAGCTTATTAAAAGAACTTAGTGCTCCATAAGGAAGAAGGGAGCATAAAAGAGTTTGTTCCGAAAACAGATCAGCGATGGTTTCTTGTTTGAAGCTTGTAAAATAAGGTCCGGAAGTAATACCAATTGATTGAGCAAGATCGAGGAGAATTTCTTTATCGCTTTTTGGATCAAGACTGGCTTCAAGGCTAGAGACGGCACCTAGTTTTCCATCTGTTTCAAATTGAAAGCGCACTTCACTTGCAATGGCCTTTGGAGCGAGAAGAAGGTGAGACCATTTGGGAAACTTATTTTGATAATCTCCGGAAGTAAAGCTAAAGCCATGAGCATATATAATTCGTGAGCCCGGCCTAATAAAATCAGTCAGCTGATTAAGGATATTAGTGTGCACATCATCGGGTGTGAGCATAATGAAGGTATCGAAGGATTCGAGTGATTGGTCCCAATCTAGAGTGGGAAAACCCATGCTGTTAGCAAGGTTCCAGCTCGGTCCATTTTTTCTCACAAGAATATGGACTTCCTTATTTGAATCTCTTAGGTTTAAGGCCCAGGCTTTTGCCTGATTACCAAAACCGATTATAGCTAGTCGCATTAAAATGGCTCCATAATTTACTCATTGTGGCTACCATATCTGCGATAACAAATAAAGGGTCCTCTCGAGTGGTGAGAACTATCATTCCTCAAAGATTTCAAGAAGTTAAGGGTAATCTTACCCTAGACTCTGACATCCTCATCGCTAAAAATATATTCACTACGTTAGGAATTCAAAATAAGGGCCCTCTATTTCTTAGGGAGCACCTCAAAAGACTACGTAGGGGCATGGAGTATATGTTCTCCAAAAGGCTTGATGAAAGTTTAATCCTTAAAGATCTTTTAGAGCTTGATTTAGAGGGATATCAGTCCTTAAGAATCACCGTATACTCTAATTTTTATGTTTTCACTTTGAAAGAAATTACACCGAGAGATGAAATTAAACTCACTCTCTTTAGAGAAAAAAAAACTAAAAACCTTTTCCCTAATGATATTAAGCATGGAAACTATCTTTATCGACTAAGAGAGCTTGAGCATGCCCAAGAAAATGGTTTTGATGATGCAGTTGAATTAGACCTTAAGCAAAATATTCTTGAAACCAGTATTCGAAATCTTTTTTTCTTTCATCAAGATAAACTTATTATCCCAAGGTCGGATTTAATTTTTAAGGGAATAACTCTTGAGATTCTTAAATACCTTTTTAAATATGAAGAGCAAGAAATTAGACTTTCAGAGATAGAGCAATATGATCATTGTATGACATGTAATAGTGTTCGAGGGGTTCAAAATGTATTGAACCTTGGTGATGTGAAATTTAAAATTAATAATAAAGTAAAAGAATTCTATGAAAACTATTGTAAAGAAAAAAATTATCAAATGTCCACACTGTGAAACTCAGTTTAATTATTATGAAAGTGAGTTTAGACCCTTTTGTAGTGAGAGATGTAAAATGATTGATCTGGGCCATTGGCTTTCAGAAGACTATACTATACCCGTCGCGGGCGCCACGATAGAGGAGGATGAAGATGAAGACCTCTCTTAAAAAAATGCTTCCTACTGTTTTTGAAACGGCCTTTAAAGCAGGCGAGAGGCTGAAGAAAAAATCAAAAAATCTTAAAAGTTTAAAAATTGATCATAAAAAAGCGCAAGGGTTAGTCAGCCAAGCCGATATTGAATCAGAAAAACTCATCTCAAAGCTTCTTCTCAAAAAATTTCCAGACCATGAAATTCTTGGAGAGGAAGAAAGCTACAAAAAATTTGGAAGTACTAAAAAACTAGATCAATTTTCTAACATTCCTTGGTGTTGGGTTGTAGATCCGCTTGATGGTACTACTAATTATCTCAATCATTTTAATTACTATGCTGTTTGTATTGGCCTTCTCCATCAGGGGAGAGCTGTTCTAGGTGTCATCTATCGACCTGAAACAGGAGAGTGCTTTTATGCGAGCGAAGGATCGGGTGCGTTTAAAGGAATTTTAACTAAAGATGGGATTACTAAAAAGAGAAAACTCGTTCCTAAAAATAAAAGAAAACTAAAAGATTGTCTTCTCGTGACAGGTTTTAGCTCTGAAAAAGGAAAAGTCTTTTTAGAGGAGTTTAAAAAATTTAATTCTCTACTTACACAGTGTAGAGGAGTTCGAAGACTTGGTAGTGCGGCCCTTGATATGTGTTATGTTGCCGATGGTGTTTTTGATGGGTTTTGGGAAGCAGGTCTTGCTCCATGGGACGTTACAGCGGCCTCTGTTATCTGTAAGGAGAGTAGGCTTATGGTAGGGAATTATAGGGGAGAGGCCTTTGATCCATTTGATAAAAATATCATGGTGGCCAACGCTTCTATTACAAAACAGATACAAAAATTTTTAAAGTAATCCTGCTTTAGTGAGCAGGATTACTTGTATTTATTTTAATGGATATCGAGTCCGTTAACGGTAATGATCTTTCCAGAAAGCATCACAACTTCAACTCGATCAAGGATTAAGGGTTGATTATTTAAAAAGGTTCTTCTTGATCTAAAGAACTTTCTTCGGTCATAGGATGTCAGGTCCGAATGATTCGTAAAGTAAGTGACCTTACTAACTCTTCTTAGGAGGTCTCTACTTGTTTCTTTCATATCGAAATAAACATATCGATAACCGTCCTTTGATCTTGCTTTAATAGAAACCTTTATGTTTGGGGTTGAGGATATATCGGGTGTCCCAAAAAAAACGTCACAAAACTTGACGGGTAATATCTCGGC
>CBDUBC010000077.1:0-14359 GCA_965365285.1 uncultured bacterium | reverse complement strand
TCATTTCTAACCCCTGCGACTTAGGTTGTATTCGAGTTATTGATGAAGATTCGCCTGCCTCCGTGAATTTAGTTTTAAATTATAATAGTTCTACTTGGAGTGTGGGGTCTGATATTCGATTGAAAGAGGACATCCATGCTATTCCGGAATCATCAAATGATTTTTTAAGACTCAAACCAGTAACTTTCAAATATATCCAATCGGCCAAAGAGATCCAAAGAGGAAAGGCACAGCCCATAAAATATGGATTAATTGCCCAGGAAGTCCTGGAAATTTTTCCGGATGCTGTACTCATGGATGAAAATGGGTTCTATCGTTTAGACTACGATGTTATTCGTGGCTATCATATGAAGACATCAATTGAAACTCTTCAAAAGGTTTTACAACTTGAAAGCGTTGTTCAATCAAATTATGATATGCTCGCTGTCATGCAAGGTCAGGGGCAAGAAAACGCAAGAAAAATTTCTTCTCTCGAAGAGGAAGTGGATGTCCTTCGAGGAGAGAACTAAGATTTAAAATCAAAGGTGGATGCGCTTCAGGCCTATATTTGTTCTAGTAATCCGGGAGCGCCTTTTTGTAATAACTAAGATTCGACGGGGTCAAAGTTTTCGTGAGACGAAGACTTGAAGGCGTTTCGATAGAGAGAGGAAACATTACCGTTTAAAAAGTCCCCGTCATTCACATACTCATATAATTGTTGGTAGTTCTTATTAGAAGCGGGGCCTGTTCTCACAAGTATATGCCATGGCCTTAAATCGCTTGTTGATTTCATACCCATCGCTCCCAATAACTCTGCCGTACTTTCTACGGTCTGCCTGTGGTAGTTATGAACTCGAACTCGTTTATTTTCAATTGCAAGCCCTGCCATTAGATTTGGATCTTGTGTAGCAACACCAGTAGGACAAATATTAGAGTTACATCGAAGTGCTTGAATGCAACCTAAAGCAATCATCATTCCTCTCGCGGAGTAGGTTAGATCAGCCCCTAATGCAATTCTTTTAATAATACTAAAACCTGTGCTGACCTTTCCAGAGTTTATGAGTTTTATTTCTTTTCGAAGACCGAATCCAACTAAACAATTATGCGCATAAATAAGAGAGTCAATACCGGGGGCCCCAAGATGATTCGAAAACTCTAGAGGAGCGGCTCCCGTCCCACCTTCACCTCCATCTACTGTAATGAAGTCTGGTAGAATTTTTGTTTCTACCATGGCCTTACATATGGACATAAATTCTCTGCTTTTGCCCAAACAAAGTTTAAAACCCACAGGCTTTCCTCCAGAGAGATGTCTTAACCTCTGAACAAACTCTAAAAGACCTATAGGTGTATTAAATTCGGAATGAGTAGGAGGAGAAACTACATCATGGCCCATTTGAACATCTCGAATTTGAGCAATTTCAGGGGTGATTTTATGTTTAGGAAGGATACCTCCATGCCCAGGTTTTGCCCCTTGAGAGATTTTAATTTCTATCATTTTTACGTTTTCTAGTTGAGATCGATCTTGAAATTTTTCGGGATCGAATTTACCCTCTTTATCACGACATCCAAAATAACCTGTTCCAATTTGCCAAATGAGATCCCCACCATATTTTAAATGGTAAGGGCTAATTGAGCCCTCCCCTGTATTATGGGCAAAATTCCCATCCTTGGCACCACCGTTTAGGGCAAGTACGGCGTTCTTACTTAAGGCGCCAAAGCTCATCGCGGATATATTAAATAGGCTTGCAGAGTAAGGCTTTTTACAATCCTTTCCACCAATCATAACTCGAAGGGTAGAGGGATCGACATGGGTAGCATTAATAGAGTGATTGACCCATTCATACCCTGGTTTATAGACATCGTACTGTGTCCCAAACGGAAGGGAATCAAGCTCTTTTTTTGATCTTTGATAGATAACTGATCTTTGTTCCCGACTAAAGGGCATTCCATCAGTATTTCCTTCAATAAAGTATTGTTGAATTTCGGGACGAATCGATTCTAAAAGATAACGAAAACGACCAATGACGGGAAAGTTTCTTTTAATTGTTTGTTTAGTTTGAATAGCATCAAAAATCCCAAGAAGAATAAAGGATCCAATAATCACAGCAAACGTTGTGTGTAGCGGAAGGTAGATTGCAGGTAATATAAAATAACCCGAAGTGAGGATAGTTATGAGGATAAGGCTTCCTAGAAAGAATTGTTTTCTCATGTGTTTTTTTCCTTAAACGTTCACTGGTTTATACTGCTTTTTTAGTATGGTATGAATCATGGGGATCATATCAATTATTGGCACGTGAATTATAAGAAGAAGAAATGTATAAAAGCAGTCTTTATTTAAAAGAAGATAGGGTTCTGAGGTATTTACACTTAAATAAGCTCCCACATAAAAGGCGGGAAAGCATAAAAGGAGGTATCTCTTAAAGTGAATGAATCGAAGAAATTTTATCGGTGAATGGGTTCGCAGAATCTCAGGAAGATAATTTTCACGATAAAGAATTCTAGCATAAATAATGGCTATAGAGAAAAGCATCATGAGAGGATTAAGAGATTCTTCAAGTGTCATGATTTGACTGAATGTAATTAAAAAAGAATTATAGAAATAAAAGACAAAAACAAAAGATCCTAAAGTCATAAAAATTCTAAGGTATCGATAGAGCGTATTATCGTTGTAAAGTTCGAGTAAACGCAAACTCATTAATAGAAAGAAGAGTAGGGAGAGGACAATAGTAACGAAGGTCTCATAACTATAGGTATTGGAAAGCTTCATGATCATGCTTCCAAACCAATCAGGGGGATTTTGCCAGTTTTTTCTTGGGTAGTAACGTTTTCCTGGTAAAGGATAAATTAGAGTTTCAATTTGATCGGCCGTATAGTCTCCGAGGAGAACGAGTGGTTTATGAGGATCTAAATCTTTAAGTTCACCCTTAACGGTTTCCCAGGATAAGGGAGGTTGAGGGATGGTATACGTTTGAACAATTCCTTGGTTTTTCCAAGAAGGGATCATGGTAGCGGGGACATAGACTATACTTTTAGTTTTCCACCTTGGATACATTCGTAGCATTCCACTAACTTGAAAAGCATAGATATTTTTTTTGATATTATTTTTAGAAAGAAACACATTTATTTTATTCTGATAGGCGCGCGCCCTATGACCACCATGACAAATGACCACAAGATCTTTACCCTTTAGCTCTTCTTTTTTATCGATAAGAATTTTAAAGAGTTCTTCAGAGTTATTGAAGTGATGAATTGAGTTTGCAAAAACAAAGCTTTTACTATTAAAGTCATGTCCATACTCTCTGGCATCGATAATAACCATAGAATTTGGGTCTTTTTCTAATCTTTTTAAATACTCCTCTTCTGTAATAATTTTATTTTCATTGATGAGAGTAACGTTTTGATCTTCAAGACCAAAACTCATATGCTGAGATTCAGAAAAATCAAAATAGCTGTAACCCCATATATAGATTTCTCTAAACTGAGCTATATTTCCCAAAACGATGCCCAGAGAAAAAATAAACAGAAGAATCTTATTTCTTTTACTCATAAAATTGCCTTTTTTTTATTCTATTTTATCAAAACTAGAGATGGGATTATATTAAAAATTCAGTTGATTAAAATTGTCGTCATCTGGGAGGGATATAGCTTCTCCGCTTTCTTTTAAAGTACAAATAAACCGATGGATATTGTCTGTTACCTTTGAGATGATATCAACTTGTTCGGAAGTTAGTCTTCTTTGTCCTTCCGTACAGTCTTCAAAAATCTCTTCACATTTTTGGGTTATCCTTTTGAGTTCCTGATAACTGAGAAAACCAGAATTGCCTTTAATAGTGTGAAAACGAACGTAACAATTTCTATAGGCACCGAGGTCGTTGCTATTATTTTTTATGGATAAGAAGGACCCCCTTAAAGAGTCGATTACCTCTAAGCCTTCCTCGCAAAATGCATCAATGAGCGACTTATTACTCATTTTATTTCCTTATAAAACTTTTTAAATATGAGCATACGGACTCCCCAAGTATTTCTAAATTATAACCGCCTTCAAGGTGAGATACAATTTTACCCTGACAATGATTTTGACCTAGGCGCTGAATTCTTTCTCCAATTTGTTGAAAATCTTCGGTTTCAATTTCAAGTAAGGCCAAAGGATCAAGTTTATGACTATCAAAACCGCTCGAAACGAGAATCAGATCAAAGCCTTTTTCATTAACCCATGGTTCAACAACCTCATCCCAGAGTTTTAGGTACTGCTTGCCAGTGGTTCCTGCTGGTAATGGGAGGTTTAGAATTCTGGGGTGGTTTGTTTCAAACCCTCGATAAGGGTAGAAAGGATGCTGAAAGCTAGAAACAAAATAAATATTTTCCTGGTCCTTTATGAGAGACTCAGTTCCATTTCCATGGTGGACATCAAAATCAAGAATGAGAACCTTTTGAACCTTTGAATCTCTTAGTGCTTTTAGGGCGGCCAAAGCAATATTGGAAAAAAGGCAAAATCCCATCGCCTGATTTACCTCAGCGTGGTGTCCTGGGGGACGAGCAGCAACAAAAGCGTTATTTAGACTTCCCTCAAGGACCATAGAAACCGCTTTATTAATAGCACCTAACCCGAGAAAAGCTGCCTCGACCGAGTGGGCATTAATGAGAGTATCTCCGTCAATGGAGTGATATTGATTCTCAGCAATAGAGAGGTTTAGGAGAGAGTCAATATAGACTTTGTTATGACCTAAAAGAACTTCCTCTACAGATGCTTTTTCAAAATTGGGATATTCGAGCTGATCCTGAAGATTGTTTTTCTCAATGGCCTTTAATATGCTATCTAATCTTTCTGGGCATTCAGGGTGACTTATTCCCTGATTATGAAGTTTAAAGATTGGATGGTAAAAAAATCCCGTCACAAATGACCCTTGGTTAAATATATTTATGATTATCTATTCTAAAACAGTTGCCGCCTTTATCAAACATGCCAAAAAAATGGTGCAAGATATTCTTCGTGAAGAGATGAAGCTTGAGGTAAAAGGGCACCGATTTCGTTTTAAAAATTATTATTATCCCTTTTCAGTCGTTTGCTTTGAAGACAAAAACCCTCTTGGCTATTTTAGGTTACATGGTTATGAGATTGGGATTAATAAAAAGCTCTTTTACTATGCTAAAGATAGCATCCTCAAAGATATTTTAAGACATGAACTCGCTCATTTTTACACCTATCTCAAATTTGGAGAAAATGTATCGGCACATGGCAAAGAGTTTCGTGAGGTTTGCCAAGACTTTGGTTGGGGTGCTGAAGTTTATAAAGAAAAAATGGATGTAGGAAAAGAAAATGAAAGAAGAGAAGGGGAGCTTGAAAAAGAAAGAGTTATTCTAAAAATACAAAAGCTTTTAGCTCTATCCACCAGTAATAACCTCCACGAATCACAACTTGCTACCCAAAAAGCTAATGAACTTCTTCTCCGCTACAATATTAAAAGATTAGAAAATACAGAAGAGGAAGAAATCTGTGTAAAAAGAATTCTTCACGCAAAAAGAAATGGTGGGAAGCTTCGGGCCATTTATGAAATACTCAAAAGCTTTTTTGTCTCTCCTGTTTTTAACCACGGTAAGGACGGAGTATATCTCGAAATTATTGGAAAAAAAGTGAATGTAGAGATGGGAGAATTTATCGGGTTCTATTTGGATCGTGAACTTGAATTTTTATGGCAGAAGGCCAAAAAAGAAAGCGGTATGAAGGGCATTCGAAGTAAAAACTCTTTTTTTGAAGGAGTAGCTAAGGGCTATCTAGAAAAAATTGAAGAAATTCAGAGAGTGGAGGGAAAGGCACTCCTCGTAATTAGGAAATCACTGGATCGTGATCTCCGGTTTGTTCATCCTCGTTTAGGTAAAACCAGCTATCAGGCCGGAAAAGATCGATCATCTGAGTCTCTTGGGCAAAAATGGGGTCGAAAGCTCCAGCTAGGAAGGCCTTTGGAATCCGCCAAAAAAGGGATACGAGGGCTTCTCAGATAATGCATCATGTCAATGTAAATATATCCTCAAAATTTACAAGCCCATCTGATTCTATTAAGTAAGAGGGATGGAAAATTGGTTAAAAATCGGTCAGGCGAGTAAACCTCATGGAATCAAAGGAGAGGTCATCTTTAGACTCTTTAATGAAGAAGAAAGCTGTCTCGATTATATTGATGAAATCAGACTTGTCCCTGCGGATGGAAAGTCTTCTCTTTCAGAAGAAGGTGAAATCTTTCACATCGAACACCTTAGAAGTGGAAATAAGGTTTTGGTAAAGCTCTCTGAAATTAAAGATCGAACTGAGCTGGAAAAGATTCTTCCGTTTGATATTTATGTTGATGAGGATCTACTAAAAGAACCAGAAGAAGGAGAGTTCTATCTTAAGGATCTCATAGGTCTTGATGCCATTGATTTTCAAACGGGAGAAAAGAGGGGAGTCATTCGCGATCTCTACTCCAATGGTGCTCAGGATATCGTTGTTATTCGAGGGGATAGTAAAAAATGGGAAATCCCTCTCGTGGACTCCTTTTTTAAAGAAATTGATCTAGAAAATAATAAGGCCCTGATCCAATTTCCTCAGTACGTCGAATGAAAAAAATAACGATTTTTACCCTATTTCCGGATCACTTTAGTGCCTTTAAAGATCAAGGGAAGGCTTCTTCTGCCTTTGGAAAGACTATTGATCTTGAAGTCCTCAACCTAAGAGAGTTTTCTGGAAATAAATACCAAAGTGTAGATGATTACCCGTATGGTGGTGGTCACGGTATGGTTATTCGAGCTGATGTTCTCAAAAGGGCGATTGAATCTCTAAATAAGGTTTATTTTTCTTAAACCAATTCGCAAACTGATCAGAACTTACAGCCACCTTAATAAATACGTCTTCTATCTCCTTTATACCAGTACGAGCATAAAGAAATAAAAGATCTTCGAATCATATTCCCTTGTCCTAGAGGAATTCCTTGGAATCGAAATGAGGCCCATAAAATGGCATCAGAACTCAGTGGGGTAGATTCAAAAGATCTCGTATTTATCTGTGGGCGATATGAAGGAATTGATGAGCGATTTATAGAAAAATATGTGACGGATATGTATAGCCTTGGTGACTTTATCCTCACCGGTGGAGAGATTCCTGTCATGGCCATTATTGATTCTGTAGTAAGACTCATCCCAGGAACTCTGGGAAACACTGAGAGTATTGAGGGAGAGTCCTTTGAAGCAAACCTTCTTGAGCACGGACACTACACCAGACCAGCTGAATTTGAAGGCATGGAGGTCCCTGCAGTCCTTCTTTCAGGGCATCATAAGAAAATTGAACAATACAGGGCGAAGGCCTCAAAGAGTCTGACTGAGAAGTATAGACCCGATTTATTACAGGAGTAGACCATGGACCTCTATTTAGGCTTAGTCCATCACCCTATTAAAAATAAGACCGGAGAAATCATCACGACCTCCGTCACCAATATGGACATCCACGATATTTCAAGAAGTTGTAGAACTTTTGGTATTAAGAAGTACTTTATTATTTCTCCGCTCAAGGCCCAAAAAGAGCTTGTAAATAGGATTTTAGGACATTGGGATACAGATAATGCCTCTGTTTATAACCCAGATCGTAAAGATGCCCTTTCGGTGGCCTATTTCATTGAGTCCATTGGTCTGGCCATTGAAAAGATTGAAGAAATGAGCGGTCAAAAGCCTCTGATTGTCGTGACCGCGGCCAATATGATCGAAGATCATGGGTGCATTAAGGATATGAAATCAAAGGCAGAGATTGACAATCGACCTGTATTCTTGCTATTTGGTACGGGTTGGGGGCTTGCTCCCGAGGTCATTGATATGGCCGACTTCAAATTAGCGCCAATTAATGGTCGCAGTGAGGATGGTTTTAACCATCTTTCTGTAAGATCGGCAGTGGCGATTTATTTGTCGCAATTATAGATTTGTGTTTACGGCGCCTAAGGAAAAATAACTTTCCCTCTGGGGGTAAACGGTAAAAGAGGAATGAATATGAATTTGATTGATGTAGTAAATCAAGATCATGCACTAGCAAGAGTAACTGAGTATCCAGATTTTAGAGCTGGGGACACTGTAGCTGTTCACGCAAGAATTACTGAAGGTGCAAAAAGTAGAATCCAGATTTTTCAAGGCGTTGTTCTTGGTATCAAGGCATTTGGAAAAATGAATGGTCACTTTAGAGTAAGAAAAATGTCTGGAAGTGAAGGTGTTGAAAGAGTATTTCCTTTTCACTGCCCAAGTGTAGAGAAAATTGAGATCGTTCAAAGAGGTAAAGTTAGAAAATCTAAGCTTTACTACCTCAGAGAGCTTACTGGTAAGAAGGCAAGAATCAAAATCGATTACGATAGAAAGTAAAAATATCAAGGCCCTCTTTCGAGGGCCTTTTTTTTATTAATTTTTTTTTAAATCTAGAGATTAGCAGCCTTCTATAATTTGTTCAGTAGTGGAAAATATCAAATACTTGGTCCGTTCAAGATCATAAGCATTCGAATTATCTTCCTATAAAAAAAATAACACTCCCATATTCGTTAATGATCATGATTATTTTGGTTTGAAATCCGTATGTATCTAAGCCTCTTTCAATCCTAATCAGTTTAAAACCTATTCTATTCTTCAAAGGATAAACAACCCCATAAACACTTTCACAGTCTCTAAAACCTGTCTATTTTTCAAGTTATTCCATATTTAAAAAGTGTCCTTCATTAAGGTCTAATTCAGAACCTCCTAAGAGGTCTTTTTTGAGAATAAGTGCTCTTTATAAAAGTGCTACTTGATCTCGTATAAAAGGTCATAACTTCATTGTTGCTTTTTCTTAGTAAGGTCGTTTGAGTATTGATCAAAAGAAAGGATAAAATTACTTGCAAATATGGCCGAAGGAATACTTTTAACTTTTATAGATGATTAGATATTGCTCAAGATGGGATATTCTAATTCAAGAATGTTTTCTATCAGTTTGGACATAAAGATTATTAACTCGATGCTTTTGAGTATAGTCCGAACGAGTGTTTTTAATCTTACAAGCTAAATAGCAAGGTAGAGTTTGAATTCATCAAGAGAGAAGGGAAGGTTAAAATCAAAAAGCTAGTAAAAAGCTTGGAAAAATTGATTTAAAATGAGAATATGAAGCACTATAAAATGGAGTCATAATATGGAACTAAGTGTTAAAGAAATTGATCGTGATATAAGGATCGTAATAATTAGTGGAAAAGTTGATACTACAACTTCTCCTATGCTGGAAACCAAATTGAATGAACTTATTGAAGGAAATGTTACTAAGTTCTTAATTAACTTTCAAAACGTAAGCTACATTAGTAGTGCCGGATTACGTGTACTTTTAACTACAGCAAAAAAACTGAAGACTACTGCAGGGCAAATGAGGATTTGTTGTTTAAATGAGGTAGTTCAAGAGATTTTCGAAATTTCAGGATTTGGCTCTATCTTATCTGTATTCAAAACAGAAGATGAGGCGATAGGGAATTTTTAAAGGTCATTCTTAATGCCAGATACAATTCTTTATATAATAGTGGGAGCCATTCTAGGCTCTCTAGTATTTCTCATTAATAGAATACTCCGTTTTAAGAAGAAGTTAACTTCAATCCCCATGGTTTTGGTGTTTGGTATTTTTTTTCTTTTGATATCAGGAGTCCTTACTTTTCATGAAGTTCTAAAATTAGACTCGATAATTAACAAGGAAAAGGATAAGTCCTACCGTTTCTTGAAAATTGGTGAGCATCTTCAGCAAACCTCAGATGATTTAACAAAAATGATTCAAGGCTATGTCGCCACAGGTGATAAACGGTTTATCGATAATTATTATAATATCTTAGATATAAGAAATGGTATTAAGCCTAGACCAATGAATTACAATAGTTTCTTATGGGATCAAGTTATTGTTGACGGAGGTTTTTCTTTTAATTCTGGAGAAAAAATCTCATTTGAAAAACTTTTGGAACAATTTAATCTAAGTGATACAGAGCTTCTATATATCAAGGATGCTGAAAGAAAATCTAATGAATTGGCACAATTAGAAATGGAGGCTGAAAAGGCCATGAATGGTCTTTTTAAGGATGATAAGGATCGATATTCTTATATAAAAAAGCAACCAGATAGAAAATATGCAGTTAAAATTGTTAATGATAAAAATTATTACAATCTTAAACTCCGTGTTTCCAAGTCTCTTTCAAAGTTCAGAAATAGTGTTAACGATAGAATCCAAAGAAATATAAGTCGAAGTCAGCAACGAATAGCATTTTATTTAAAAATTCTTACGGGAATTATATTTTTAGGCTTAATTTTGTTCCTTCTCCTTGTAAGAGAAATAATCGTGAACCAAGGTGTTGAATTTAGTGAAAGATCGGACCAAATGGGCGCGGATAAAATAAGTCTAAAAGTGTTTATAAGATTTTTTCCAAAGGTTTGGCCTAGCTTTTTGACTGCTTTTTTCGTTTGTTCCCTAATTGTAGCATTTACCAGTAAGAACAAGCTTCAGGTTGAACAGCAAGCTAGATCGGAACTTCATAACACTCTGTTAACCGTTTTGAACTCGACCCATGATGCTGCTGTAGCTTATTTAGATCAACTTAAAAAACAAGTCAATTTGTGGGCAAAATCAGATGAACACGTTGAGAGTATTCAAGGATTATTAAAAGTACATAAGCAAAATATTAATATTACAAAAACTAGGGCCTATAAAAAAACACACAACTTTTTTGCTCATAATCTCTCTAAGAGTGATTTCGTTCACTTTTTAGTCGTAGATAAAAGTGCCAAAATCATTCTCAGCGATGAAAGAGAATTTGTTGGTCGTAAGATAGAGAGTAATTGGGAGTATGAGTACATTCAGAGTATCATGACCAGTCCTGGTTACACAAAAATTCTGCTACCACAAAAAGGTGCTGGTTTTGATCTTAGTTCAAGTTATTCGGGGCCTCTTATTTTTGTAGGTGCACCTATTGTATCTAAAACTGGGGAAGTCATTGCATGTTTAATACTCAAAGTTGAACCAAAGGGGCAATTCACTTCAATCCTTCAAAGAGGAAGAGTAGGTAAATCGGGAGAGACCTATAGTTTCAACCTTTCTGGTGAACTACTATCTCAAAGTAGATTTGAGAAGGATTTAAGGACGATAGGTCTTTTAGATAAAGCAGAAGATAGTATTTTAAACATTGAAATAAAAGACCCCGGGAGTAACTTAGTTTTGAATGGAGGAAAAATTCCCCCAGGCGAAAAGAAGCTGACCGAAATGGCGCGAAGTGCACTATCAGGAGAGTCCTCACATAACCTAAATGGTTATGCAGATTATAGAGGTGTACCGGTTGTCGGAGCTTGGCTTTGGAATACAGCCTATGGTTTCGGAATGGCTACCGAGATTGATAAAAGTGAAGCCTATAAGTCTCTAGAAAAATCCAATCGCCTTACCGATTCCGTTACCGCTCTAACGATCATATTAATTTTTATTATGACCGTGTTATTTTCTTGGAACAAGGTTCGTTCCATTTTAAATCATTTACAAATAACAGAGAGTAGTAAAAGACTTCAAAGTTTGATTGATACGGCTGTAGATGGGATTGTTGTAATAGATGAAGAGGGACTGATTCTTGAGTTTAGCCCTGCCGCCGAAAAGATATTTGGTTTTGAAAAAGATAAAATTTTGGGACAAAATATTGATTTGATTGTTCCCAACGAATTTAAGGAATTACACATTCAAGGGCTTCAAAGATTCCTCCACACGGGTGTGAAAAAGTTAATAGGAAAATCGATCGAAATTATTGGTCTTAAAAGTGACGGTTCACATATTCCAATAGAGCTCTCTATTGGAGTTGCACGAGTAGGAGGTAGACATTACTTTACAGGGATTATTCGTGATATTTCTGAACGTAAAGCAAATGCAGAAAAACTTAAACTTCAAGCAACCGCTTTGCAGTCTGCTGGAACAAGTATCACTATAACAAATTCAAAAGGAAAAATCGAATGGGCTAACCCCGCTTTTACCTCAATGACGGGATATAGTATTGATGAGGTCAAAGGAAAAGACCATAGAATTCTAAATTCAAATAGTCATCCTAGAGAGTTTTTCAAGAAAATGTGGGATAAAATTTTGAAAGGTGAAATATGGAGAGGAGAAGTCATTAATAAAAATAAAGATGGAAAACTCTACAATGAGGAAATGACGATAGCCCCTGTTTTTGATGATAAAAATAAGATAACGAATTTTGTTGCAATAAAAAATAATATTACAGAAAGAAAAAAAGCAGAAAGGATACTTTCTCATCAACTAGCTTTAACAAGTTCCCTTGTTGAAGCGATTCCTAATCCGATATTTGTTAAAGACAGCGAAACTAATTTTACTATCTTCAATAAAGCTTTTGAGGAAATATTTGGAGTTGATCGAACGAAATTTATTGGAAAAACTATAATCGATATGGAGTTTCTTGACTATGATACAAAATTAGAGCTTCAAAAGATTGATGAGAGTATTCTTAGTACGGGAATTAATCACTTTCAAGAGTTAAGTGTTCCTAACCTAAAAGATGGTAAAGACAGTCACTTTTTATACTGGGTTAAAAGGTTTGATTTAGAGGATGGTTCGATCGGAGGCCTTGTTGGTATATTTGTTGATATAAGCGATCAAAAGAAATTAGAATTTGAGATGGCCAAGGCGAAGGAATTAGCCGAAGATGCGACTAAGGCGAAATCAGAGTTTTTAGCTAATATGAGTCATGAGATTCGTACTCCCATGAACGCAGTTATTGGTCTTACAGATCTATGCTTAAGAACGGAACTCTCTGAGAAGCAGGAAGATTATCTTAATAAAGTATTAAGCTCGGCAAAGTCTCTTCTAGGCGTGATTAATGACATCCTTGATTTTTCCAAAATCGAGGCAGGAAAACTTGATCTTGAAACTACCGCATTTAATTTAGATGACGTTCTTGAAAATTTAGCAACCATCATAAGTGTTAAAACTATTGATAAAGGTCTAGAGCTATTATTCATGCGAAATGAAAATGTTCCGAATCATCTTATTGGAGATCCATTGAGATTGGGCCAGGTTCTCATTAACCTCTGTAATAACGCCGTAAAATTTACAGAAAATGGTGAAATTGATATCGGCATTTCATTAGAGGAAGATTTTGGAGAGAAGGTTAAACTTAAGTTTTCTGTTAGGGACACTGGTATAGGAATGACAGAGAAACAACTTTCAAAAATGTTTAAGTCTTTTTCTCAAGCAGATGCATCTACAACGAGAAAATATGGTGGAACCGGACTTGGACTTTCAATCTCCAAACAATTGGTCGAGCTAATGAATGGCCATATATGGGTAGAGAGTGAGCCGGATGTTGGGAGTACATTTAATTTTACAGTTGAGCTTTTAAAAGATAAATCCGATTTTAAGAAGACCTTTACCTCTTCTCTTGATCTCAAAGGCATGAAAGTTCTTGTAGTTGATGATAATCAAAATGCCAGGGATATCGCTTCAACTTATTTGGAAAGTCTAGGTTTTGTGCCTACTGTTTGCTCATCAGCGGAAGAGGGGATTTCGCTTTTAGAAAAATCAGATGATTCCTTCGGGCTTGTAATTGTTGATTATTATATGCCTGACGGAATGGATGGTGTAGAGTTTGCGAAAGAAATCAAAAAATCGACAAATTTAAAAAATCCACCTGTTTTGATGTTAGTGACCTCTCGAGGATTAACCGATTTCACCGGTGAGGATTTAAAGTTATTTAAATCTACCATTAATAAACCTATTAATCCGTCTCTACTCTTTAATAGTATCATGATTGCTTTTGGTGATAAGACAGCTAAAACTTCAAGAAGTCTTCAAAGAGATGGAATATCAGAACAGAAAATGGCCAAAATACGAGGGGCTAAAATTCTTTTGGTTGAAGATAATCTTATTAACCAACAAGTTGCGACAGAAATCTTAGAAGAAGAATATTTTGTTATCGACATTGCCAATAATGGGCAAGAGGCCATTAAAAAAATCAGAAACAACGATTACGATTGTGTATTGATGGATATCCAGATGCCCATTATGGATGGAATAACAGCGACCAAAATTATTAGAGAGGATAAAAAGTTTGATTCGCTTCCTATATTAGCCATGACTGCCAATGCTATGAGCCAAGATAAAGAAAATGTTCTTAAAGTAGGTATGAATGAACATATTTCTAAGCCTATTGATACAAAAGAATTATTCACTGCGCTTTATAAATGGATCGAGCATAAAGATCGCGATGTTAAGGTAAAAGAAAAGAAAGTTTCTAATTCAATGGATGTGGAAATTCCGCTGATTGAAGGGATTGATCAAGAACGAGGAGTTCAAAACGTCAATGGGAATAAAAAACTTTACCAAAAGTTATTGCTG
>CBDUBC010000076.1:0-14639 GCA_965365285.1 uncultured bacterium | reverse complement strand
CCACAACAGAAGAAAATGGTTCAACTGCTGTAGTTGAGCAAACTCTAAGCGTTGAAGTCGAAGGGGTCGCAGATGAGCCCAATCTCGACGCTCAAAATGCTTCAGGTGATGAGGACTCTGCCATAGCTCTTGATATTTCAGCTGGCCTGACAGATCTAGAGGGTGAAAATCTAACCATTGATATTTCTGGTGTTCCTGAAGGAGCAACACTTAGTGCTGGTATCGATAATGGGGATGGGACTTGGACTCTTTCTCAAGAGGATCTAGAGGGTCTCACGATTACTCCTCCTGAAAATAGTGATGAAGATTTTAATCTTACTATTTCTGCGACGACAACAGAAAATGGAACGACCTCAACCGTAGAAAGTACCATAGAAGTTCAAGTAGCGGCCGTAGCCGATGAAATTGATCTTGGAGAAAAAGAAGTAGACGCAGAAGTTGGAGAGGATGGCTCTATTTCTTTAGGCTTAGATAACATTCTAAGCGATATTGATGGTAGTGAAACCATTCATACTTTTATTGGAGGAATACCTGATGGTGTAACAGTGTCCGATGGTCAAAATTCTTTTACGGCCAATGAAGATGACTCCTCTATAGATGTCTCCGATTGGGATCTTAGTTCCATCACCATTAATCCTCCTGAAGATTTTAGCGGAGAATTCCAAGTCACTTTAACCGCTTATTCTCAAGAGAGTGAAAATGACGATAAATCCAACACAGTTGTAAAAACTTATAATATTAGCGTAGATAATGAACTTGAAGCACCGGAGATATCTGTTTCACCGGTTTCAGGTAATGAAGATGAGGCACTGCCTATTCATATCACTCTTGACTCTGAGGCAGATACAACAGTTATTATTGAAAATATTCCAAATGGTGCCGTACTTACGGACGGAAATAATACTTTTATGGGAAGTGAGGGGATTAATAATATTGATATCTCAAGCTGGGATTTTGATAGTTTGACGATCACTCCCCCCGAAAATAGTAGCGATGACTTCAACCTAAGTATTACCGCCTATCTCACAGAAGATGAAGCTCTCAGTGATACAACTTCTTTTGTAGTTGATGTCACTGGTGTTGCTGATAATCCTGAAATCTTCGTAACCGATGTTAGTGGCGTAGAAGATCAGGCCATTGATTTAAGTATATCCCAATCTCTTGTGGATGTAGATGGTAGCGAAGAGCTCCAAGGCTTTATTGGGGGCATTCCTGATGGCGCGATTCTAACCGATGGTGAGAACGTGTTTGAAGCTGGTTATGGTGAAAATAGTATCGAAGTCTCTGGCTGGAATATGGCCGAGCTTAAGATCATCCCTGCAGAAAATGAGTCCGGAGAATTTACTCTAACTTTTACAAGTACAGCAACAGAACAAGATGGTGACTCGACAAGTGTAAATAAGAACTTTCTTGTCTCCGTTGCTCCAGAAGCTGATGAACCTATCGTTAATGTTCAGGACGCCAGTGGTGATGAAGATACTCAAATTGCACTTAACCTTAACGTTTCACCAAGTGATGACAGTGAAGAGATCTCATCCATAGTAATCTCCGCTATACCTGAAGGGGCCATTCTTACAGATGGATCCAATATGTTTATTGCTAGCAGCATGGACTCCTCTATCGATGTCTCAAGCTGGCAATTAGATGAACTGAGTATTCAGCCTCCATCTAATGATGACTCTAATTTTATATTAAATATCAGTGCAACTAGCTCTGAAGGAGAATCAACCAGCACTGTTACCAAGGCCCTTAATATCAATGTGGATGGAGTCGCTGATGAGCCTCTCTTTTCAATCAAATTAACAGAAGTTGAACCTGAAAAAGAAGAGGATGACGACCGAGGACATGGAAACGACGATGATGGTTATGATGATGATAATCCAGGTCAATCAAGTGGTGTTAACGAAAACAAGTTTGAGAATGAAGGTAATAATAATGACAATGGTGAAAATAATGAAGATGATACTCAAACCTTCGCTGTAGAACTTGAGGTGAAACCATCGGATGATGATGGATCAGAAAGAGTTGGAGATATCCACATTAGTGGACTTCCAGAAGGTGCTGAGTTTAACCAAGGTACTCCCAATCCAGATGGCAGCTGGACTTTAACCCCTGATCAACTCGATGGTTTAACCCTATCTAATGTTCCAGAGGGTTCTGAATTTAGTCTTCAAATCTCTACAACTGTAGAAGAAATGGAAAATGGGCAAGTCGAAGATTCTGCTCAATTCACCGCAGAGTTTGATATTAACCTTGATAACTCTGATGGGATGGATCAATTTCTTGCGACTGACTATACCTTTTTTGGTGAACAAATGGGTAGTCTCGAAGCTGAAGGAACAGATCTCGATGGAGCACCTGCCTCAGAGGACTCGGATAATGCTGAAGCCGATATCCTAGAGGTTGCGAGTCAAGAAGAACAGGATTCTGACGAAGTTGCCGATGTTGATCAAGATGATTCATCAGATGATTTTGATCCAGGTGTAGATGGTAGCGACGATAATTCCAATGACGGGAATATGGGAGCTGCCTAGTGCAGCTCCTCGATTACAAGATGCTTAATCTTAAATTCCTTTAGTAATTCTTTATAATACTGTGCGCCCTTTAAATCCTTTGCCTTGATCGAAATCTCACAAGCGATAACATTGGGAGCTATTCTCCAAATATGCAGATCATTCACTTTGGTAGAGCTATTTTCAATGGCCCTGACAACGTCTGCCCGCTCAACATTCTTGGCATTCCCATCGAGAAGTTCCCATGAGGTACTTTTGATTAAATTGAGGGACCACTTAAATATAAGAACTCCCCCAACTACACCAATGACCGGATCGATCCATAGAATTCCAAAATATTTAGATACAAGGAGTCCGATAATGGCAAGCACTGAGGTTAGGACATCTGCGAGTACATGCACTATCGCGCCTTTTAAATTATGGTCATGATGATGGTGATGATCCTCATCCTCATAATAATCATGCTTATGTCCGTTATCAAAGAGTATAAAAAAGCAAACGAGGTTTACAATAAAACCTATTATAGTTACAACGATTGCCTCGTCATAGCGAATCGCGACCGGAGAAAAAACTCTTTCTATGGACTCGTAAACCATAAGAATGGAAACCAAAGCGAGAAAGATACCATTTGAATAGCCTCCGAGAGGAATGAACTTGCCACTACCAAAACTAAAATGCTTAAGTATTTTTGGATTACGAGCTAGACGATAAACCAAAAAAGAGACACCCAGGGCGGCTGCGTGAGAGGCCATATGCCACCCATCAGCAAGAAGCGCCATTGAGCCAGAGTAAATTCCGTAGAAAATTTCTACAAACATGGTAATAAAAGTAATAAGCGTCACATATAAAGCTTTCTTCTCATTTTTTTCAATGACCTTATCTTTTAGTAAATAATTATGTGGTTCCGGAATTTGAATAGATTCCATATTAATTTCCTAAATTTTTTAAATTAGTCTAACCTATAGAAAGCGATAAAAAAATACTAACCAACGACCATACGCATAATGAAAATTATCATACTATTCTCTTTACTCCTTCCTCTTTATTTCACGGCCACTTATGCTGATATTTCTGAAGAAGGCTTTCAAAAGCTTGATACCATTCAGAAGCAACTCAATGAAGTTGAACTTATGAGAGCACAAATCCTTTTAAATAAAGGTAAGGATTTTGAGGCTCTAGAAAAAATTAACAAAATTATTAGCACCGATCCGACCTATGAAGAGGCGTTTAATCTTTTATTCGAGCACTATAATAAAAAAGGTGATGTCCTTAAAAAACTTTCAATCCTAGAGGACTTTCTCTTTGCTCTTGAAAAGAAGACCCCTGTTGAGAATATGGAAAAAGAGCAAACCTCAAAAAAGATTCTTGGGTATGTTCTTGATCTTGTTATTAACCATCTCGATGCGATGAGAAAGTTTCCCGCCAGAGAAGACTTTCATTACCAAAGAGGAATGAAATACCTGGGAGTACTCAAAAAGTCCGGTTTTAGGCCCTATAGTTATCACCTTTATCTAGCGCTCTACCAATTTGAAAAAAGAAATTATCTGGCAAGTTTTCGAAGTTTTCATAAGGTCAAAGCAAAAGAGGTATCTGTAACAGAAGGTTTAAAAAATACTTCCAAGTTTTATGAAGGACTACATTATTTAAAAGCAGGAGCGATAGAAGTTGGTTTACGTCAAATTAATCAAGTAAAGAATGTTACGGAAAATAAAAAGATCAAAGAAAGTGCAGAAAAAATGCATGAAATCTACATGAAACCAAAATTTTCCGCATTTTTTCTTCTTAATAGAATCCTTAATTCTAATGTATCAGGCTTATCAGATGAGCGAAGAACGACTAGCGCCTTAGAAGATGGAGGTTACTCTACTCAAGTCCTTTTGGGCGCAAATTTATTGAATATCGCCTTATTTGATAATCCGTGGTTTTACACAGATCCTGATTTCTTTTTTCTAAATACAAGACAAGATAAAAAAGAGTTTGAAAGTTATACTCACCGATACCTCTCTGCTGGCCTAAAGATAAGACCTCAAACCTCTCTTTTTATCATCCCCTATTTTAAATATAGCTACTCGAAGTTATATTTAAATCAACTTAACTCTGAATCTCAATATGAACTAAGTGGTTTTTCTTATACTCAAATGTATGGCCTTGTTTGGAATATACCTACTCAATTTGGACAGATCGAGTTTGACTTAGTCTATGAAGATACAACTGAAGAAAATAATAGACTAAATGATTCTTATGCTTATGGAGCAGGATTTAATTTTAAAGTCTGGGAAATAGACACCCTTCTAAATCCTTATCTTAAGCTTGATTATACCTATGATAAATTCCCTCACGGTGGACTACCAAATGAAGAAGAGTACTCTGTGTCCCTAGGAAACGATTTTAAATTGAACCGCTTAAACTTTAAAATTGAACCAGGCTATATTCTCGTAGAAAACCAAGGTATCAATGAAAAGGAATATAAATTAAGGGCGCAAGCAAAGGCCTTGTATAATTTTATTTGGAAGGAAATTAAGGGTAATTATAATATTACTTATCAATATGAGCGGTATAAGAAAAATGATCCCGTCACCTTCGTAGATCGCTCGACTTTAAAACTGGGAATCCTTATTGCTTATTAAGGGTATCATTAATGATATCTTTAATTTTAGGATCAAGCCCTTCTAAATCAAGATTTTCAATTCGACTATTAATTTCTTCCTGGACTGCCGTTTTATCTTGAATGTCTTCATTCCGATCATTCACTTCACTCACTGTACTATCCACATCAACTTGCTCATTATTATTTTCAAGCTCCTCGACAGTGGTCTCCATACTTTCTACAACTTTTTCTTGTTCGACTTTAGCCTCTTCTATGATTGTTACCGATTCTTGGTCTGAGGAGCTATTTTCTTCTTGATTCTCATTAGAAGATGATTCTTTTTTGACTTCTTCACTCTCTGTGGAGCTTTCAGAACCTATACTGGGCAAAAAACCTTGTTTATCTTGCTGAAGTCCTTCAAATATTTGAGGATTCATTGTTTCAACGGCTTTTTCACCTTTAGTCTGCAAACCAACCGAACTGATAAGCTCACCTTCTTTTATCAAGACCTCTCCAGAAGGAAGATTCGTCGCTATTTCTGGAGTCGGCGTAACAGAAACCAGACCTTCGATAACACCCACAATAGAAACTTCTTTTCCATCCTTAATGATAGAATTGACAAGAAATTCAGTACCTCTAACCCCCATGGTTAGAGACTTGGTTTTTAGCTTAATAAAACCCTTTCTTAGCTTTTTAGTTATAAGAGCACGAACTTTACCCTTATTTAACTTAAAATTCACTTTTCTAGAATTTTTATCTTCGGCTTCAAATTTTTCAAAAACAAAGTTTGTATTGGAATCAATTGTTATGATGGAATCATCTCTAAGAAGCGCTTTTACAAATCCTCCATTTTTAACAACGATTTTATCTTTTTCTTGAATCACTTGATTAGGGTTGATTTTTTGAGTTTCACTCCCTCGAATTAATTCTGCCTCGCCACGTATAACTGCGACAGTCCCTACCTCGTTGGCAGCAAATAATTGAAAACTAAAAAGAAAGAAGAGTAAAAATAATTTCATGGTCGTACCTTATATATTCCGTAATTTCATCGACCTACACTCTATTTTACCTTAGATTCTCTTATGATTTTATTAATTTATCTTAATAGAAGGACACTAATTAGTTGATTTTCATGGCCAAATAATTTTTATTTACTCATCTTCATGTTTTCAAAGCTTTACCGAAAAGAGCCTTGAATGAAACACAAATTATGGGTGCTCCAAATACCCACAATCATTATATTAACACTGGCCTATTTGGTACTGCACTGGGGGCTTCAAGGAGATCTTAAGTCAATATTTTTAAGGGACAAGGTCTATCCTCTGCTTAGTACAGTTTCGGGTAAATTTACGGACATGAAGTTTCGAATACGGGGAGAAGAGAAGCCTAAAAGTAAGGTTATTATTCTCGCTATTGATAGTGATAGTATTGAACAAATTGGGAGGTGGCCCTGGAGAAGAGATTATCTTGCCGTTCTTCTTCAAAACTTATTTGATCTCAAAGTTAAAACGGTAGGACTTGATATTGTTTTTTCAGAGGCAGATGAAAGAATTCCTGGAGAAATTAAAGAGATTTTAAAGGAGAATGGACTTAATGATCTAATTCTTACCCATGAAACGGATTACGCCTTTCAAAGTATTATAAAACAACATCACGATAAATTGGTATTAGGATGGACAACTGAAAAAAGTTGTCAACCTCTATACGATCCAACTTGTGCCGAATTACTTGAAGATGAAAAAATTTTGGCCACTCATCCTTCTATTATGCCTCAATTTTCAGTTTCTCAAAGAGAGGGAGCAGACTCCTTTGATCAAACAAAAACCCCTCTCTACACTATTCTTTTTCCCATTACTAATATTGATATGTTTAGCAGTTATGCCTCTCACGCAGGTATTTTTAATGTTCCTCAAGATTATGATGGTACAGTTCGAAAAACTAATCTTACATTTTTAATGAACAACCGTTTTTATCCTTCTCTTGCCTTTGAAATGGCCCGAATCGCTCTAGAAGATGATATTGTTATAAAAACTAATGACAAAAATACTATCGATGAAGTTAGGTTTAAAAAGCGTAATCTACTTATTAATACAAATAACCGCGGTCTTTTAAATATTAATTTTAGAGGCGGCGCCATGACTTTTCCGTACGTTTCAGCATTAGATGTTTTAGATGATACTAAGGATGAAATTCGATTACTTAATTCACCCGAAATGATTGATAAAAAAGAGCTTTTTAAAGATGCATTAGTTATTGTAGGAGTCACAGCTATTGGTGTTTATGATGTAAGGTCTTACCCATTTGAAGAAAATGTTCCAGGGGTAGAGGGCCACGCCAATATTCTTGATAATTTGATGAATAATGACTATCTAAGACCAGCTACCGATTTTAATCGGCTCATTCTCACCTTATTTTTAATGACTGTTGCAAGTTTAGGTTTTGCCTTAGTATTAACGAAGCTTGGTTCGAAACCCGGTTTTTTTCTATTCATCGGACTCATGATTAGTATGGGTGTACTCGATATTGAAGTTTTTTTCAAAAATAATCTTAATTGGATTAGCTGCTTCCTTTTTATTGAACTAAATTTTATCTATATTTCTACAAGTATTATTCGTTACTATATAGAAGAAAAAGATAAGAAATTCATTAAAGAAGCTTTTAGCAATTATATCTCCCCTGAACTCATCGATATCATGCATGAAAGTGGCGAAAGACCGCATCTTGGAGGTGCAGAAAAAGTTCTTACTGCCTACTTTACGGACATTCAAAGTTTTTCCAGCTTTGGTGAAAAACTAACTCCAAGTGAGTTGGTTGAGCTCTTAAATGAATACCTAACAAAGATGACCGATATTCTACTCGAAGAGGGGGGAACGCTTGATAAGTATGAAGGAGATGCGATTATTGCCTTTTTTGGTGCTCCCCTCTCTTTTAAGGATCACGCAGATCGAGCATGTAGAGTGGCCGCTAAAATGCAAATAGCGCTCATTGAACTAAGAGAAAAATGGAAAGCTGAGGGTGACAGATGGCCTGAAGTCGTTAAAGATATGCGCATGAGAATTGGAGTAAACTCCGGTTCAATGGTGACAGGAAATATGGGTAGTACCTCCAGAATGAATTATACTATGATGGGTGATTCCGTTAACTTGGCCGCTCGATTAGAAGAAGCGGCAAAACAATATGGAATATATACTCAAATAAGTGAGTACACAAAGCAGATGATCAAATCAGATGAATTTTTATGGCGAGAACTCGATACCATTCGAGTGGTTGGTAAAAGCGAACCTGTTACAACATTTGAACTTTTAGGCTTCAAAAACCAGTCAGACTCTAATTTAAAAGAGCTTAAACAAGAGTTTGAGAAAGGTTTAAAGCTTTATAAAGACCAGAAATGGGATGAGGCAATCACTTCATTTATAAAGTCTTTAGAATGTGAACACAAAAGAAACCCCGATCTTAGAGGAGTTAAAACAAATCCAAGTGAGATTTATTTAAATCGCTGCAAAGAATTTAAGAAAAATCCTCCTCCTCATGATTGGGATGGAGTTTATACTTTAATAAATAAATAATTATTATTGATTTCCAGACTTTTTTCATCAAGTTACATCAACTTAATGTCGATAAGCTCCAGAAATGAATAAGCTGAAGAAGTGGTATAACAAATACCGCACAAGAATTCCCTTACGGTTAACATTGCAAACTGTTTTATTTGCTAGTGTTTTGAGTATCATCATTACATTTATTCTCCTTTATCAAGATTACAAAAAGGAAATCGCATTAATTGAAGCCAAGGTCACTCTAATTAAACACTCCCAATTAAACTCTCTTAAAGCTGCAGTTTGGGAATTTAATGAAAAGCAAGTTAAACTCATCATGAATAGCATAATGGAAATGGGCGCGATTAGCTATATCGAATTGGTATCAAAAGAGAAATCTTTAAATTTTAAAATTGGAAAAAAACCTGAAAATAGTTTTCTAAAAAAGGTATTACCTTTAAGCAGAAATAATAAAATTCTAGGAAACATTCAATTTTATTTTGATTCAAAATCACCTCAAGATGCGATCCTTTATCAATTTTGGATTATCTTTCTCAGTCAAATCTCTTACACTTTTTCGATAGCTTTTTTCATTCTATTTTTAATTAGAAAAAATATCACGCTTTATTTAGCAAGAATTGGAAATCATCTCGAGAAAAACATCGAAGAAGAAAAAATATCCAACCTGGATATTAATAAGCCCTACTACGGGGATGAAATTGATATCGTGGTCAAAAGAATCAATGAATACTCAAGTGACCTTCATGAGTCTAATACAAAACTAACTTATATTAATGAAAATCTTGAAAAAATAATTGAAGAAAGAACAAGCGCCCTTCAAAATGCTCAGGAAACTCTAAAGTATCAGGCAGAAAGAAGAAAACAGCTTATTCATATTCTAGTTCATGACCTAAAAAACCCCGTTGGTATAAGCTTTAGTTATCTCGATTTACTAAAAAAACATCCTGATCGAGTCGATAATTATATTCCTAAGATTAGAATTAATATAAAAAAAACACTTGAGATCATTGACTTCGTTCGTAATATGCTAAGTGTTCAAGATGGAAAAAAGTCTATTTACTTAGAAAGGGTCAACCTTTATGATGCAGTAAAAGAAAGCTTAAATATGCTTCAATTTAAAATTAAAACAAAGGGTATTAAGATCGATCTCCATGTCCCGAAAGAGGACTCTGTCATGGCAGAAAAAGTATCTTTCGTAAATACAGTAATCAATAACCTCATAACCAACGCCATTAAATTTTCTCAAAAGGGAGATCATCTTATCATAAAGTCTCAACGGAGCGATGATTATATCACCCTGTCCATAAAGGACCATGGAATAGGAATTCCAGATAAGTTAGTTAATTACATATTTGATCCCCATCAAAAAACCACAAGGAATGGCACCGATGGCGAGACCGGAACTGGCTTTGGTATGCCGCTTGTAAAAGAATTTATTAATGCCTACGGTGGAAAAATTAAACTTAAGACAAAATGCATAGAAAACTCACCAGAAGATCATGGTACAGAAATTAAAATAATATTGAAAAAGGTCTCATAGAGTTTGAGAGTGGATCCAATTTAAATAATCGGGGTGTCCCCTATCTAAAGGCAGTGCCATTATGGCAGGGATTTCATAAGGATGAAGCTTTAAAATTTGATTTCTACATTCCTCAAATAATATTTTTTTAGTTTTAAGAAAGAGAATGACTTCTTCGTCATTACAAATTTTTCCTTCCCATTCATAGATGGATCGTGCTCCGGGGATGATATTCGCACAGGCAATAAGCTTTTTTTCGACAAGGTCTTGGGCCATGGCCTCGGCTTCTTTAAGATTGGGATGGGTCAGATAAATTGAATAATAATCAGATTTCATAGGGATAGATTAAATAGATTTTATCTAAAAAACAAGATTCAATTACTCGACTAAATTGTACGATAAGGTTTCATGGATGGTCAGATTAGAAGCCTTAATAATAAATTCATTAATCTATTTATTGGATCTTTCTTTGTTTCATTGATTATATCTGGTCTTTTATGGTACTTCGGGCAAGAAGTTGGAGTGAATTATCTAGGTATTGCCGCTGCTAGTAGAGCACTTACTGGTTTTTTTGGTGCGTTACTTGGTGCAATGGTTTTCATAATTTCCTTAACCTCAACAACCTATACACCAAAAATTACAGATTTATTTCTTCATCATCCTATCGCTGGATCAGGACTTGCTCTAATTATTTTTGGTCAGTTACTTCTTATAGCTGGGGCACTCTTTGGTGAAGGCCATGCTTGGCATGACCATATTATGACCGTTACCGTAGGAATTACTTTTCTTACGACAACCATGATACTCCCCTATCTTTATTATCTGGTTCACTTTATTAATCCTAAATTTTTTCTTCCTATTATTAAAAATAATATTCTTAAAGATATTAATCGACTTCACCAAGAAAAAACAATTCATCTTAAAATTGAAAGAGGAATTTTTACAAACTTTGATACACTAATGAATGTCGCCTCAACAGCGGCTAAAAAAGATGATAAACAGCTCATGATGTCCATTATCGATATGGCACATGAAATTCTTTTTGCATTTGTTGAAAACCAAGGAAAAGAAAAGTTTAACTGGAGGATTAATAACCCTCAATTTATTTCAGGGATTTCTGAAGAAGGTAAATTTGTTCTTGAAAAAAGAAAAGATTGGCCTGAGTTTTATATTATTGGAAAGATTATGAGACTCATCCTCAATTTAGATAAATCTCAAAATGAAGTAATCTCTCATGTTTGTGAGAGATTTTTAGAGGTTATTGATGAGTGTGCTCAAAAAGAAAAAGAAGATATTCTCGAACTTCTTGTTATGACCTTTAATACTTTACTTCGAAATAGTATTCAAACTAAGAATCTAGAGCGTTTCCAAGCTGTGAGTTATCATTATCGACTAATGATCGAACTCCTATTTTCTAATATTAAAGCAAGAGATATTGCCTGTGAGCGACTCGCACGCTATGCCGATCTCTCTGCCGATGAAGGTTTTATTCGAGGAACAGAAACAATCCTTTATGATATTGGAAGGATTATTATTTTCTATGCCTATGAAGATGAACAATATGGAATTGATTTTCTAGAGAGTTTTGCCACTCCCCTATGGAATAAATATATAGACCGAAAAGATAAACTAGGAGAAATGGCATGGAAATCAATTGTTAAAGCTTATTGGGAAGTAAAGGCCAAAGGCTTTGCCATTTTACCACGACTCATGTTTGAACGTTATTTACAAAATAACAAAGAGGCCCACAAGAGTTCTCTTGAGTCTCTTTTTATGTATACTAATACACTCCATTGGGAATACAATGACCGACTGATCAATATGACTAACCTAACAGCAAAAAGCTCTAAGATTGCTCATGATTATTATAGTAGAAATTTTAAAAAGAACTCAAAACAAACGGCCTAAAAAGATTTCTGAAAGATAACCAAAATCAATGGGCTTAGTAATGAATCCATCCGGTCTATCCCCTAATACCCACTTTGCCTCAATAATTTCATTTTCAGCACTACAAAGATATATTTGTTGATCTGGATTGATTGTTTTAATTTCTTCAAATAGGGTGAGCCCAGAATAATCTGGCATTGTGATTTCACTTAAAATAAGGTCAATTTTAATTTCGGGATTCTCTTTAATAAAAGCAAGAGCATCTAGGGCACGGTCAAAGAAATTAATTTTGAGCTCTTCCTTATTTATTTCTTTTTTAAATTTAATTTTAATAACAGGGAATAAATCAGTTTCATCATCGATAATAATTATTCGTTTCATATTCTATTATCGGACAAAAAAAAAGGGGCCTGAGGCCCCCATTAACTGACATTAATCGTTGGTATTTCTTGGAATAGATCGATCGAGACCTCTTTCTCGGCAAAGGTCTGCTGCGGAAAAACCAAGTCTATAAACTCGGTCATTATTCGGGCCATTATTATGTCCCCAGTCCTTTTTTACTCCAGCAGAGTGACCCGCTTCATGGAGAAGAACATCGGCCAGGCTACAAAAGGCATCATCCTGAAGAATAGTTCTAATATTGTTATAACAGATCACGACGGCCTGATTAAAGAGATGTCGATCTTGCCCACCTCGATCTGGTTTAACTTTACAAACTCTTTTATGGTCCATACATTTAAAATTCAATTTTTCGAGTTTATTTTTTAGTCTTTTTTTCTCACCATCTTTAAGATCACCTGTCCGGTTGATGATGGTATTAATATTGTTATCAAGAAAGTTAAGTGCTTGCTCAACTGTTCTTTCGGCTGCGTTTCCGCAGTGAAGAATTTTTCGAACATTAGCCGCTTGAGTTGAAAACGATAGTACAAACATAGTTATTAAGATTAGGCCCTTCATTATATCTCCTTCTCTAGCTTAGGGGGTGATTCTCTAAGAAGGTTTTATTCGGCCAAGAACCCTTCGTCAAAAAAAATATTAATTTTTAGACGTAATTCTTAATATTGGTGGCATTTCACCACCACTTTCTAGAAAGAATAGGTCAAATTAAGATTAAATTCGTGTTTTTGATAAGCAAAATTAGTCGTATCTTTACTCGTTTTTTTGGAATAATCATAACTTAGGGACGCATCGAGAGATTTATCCTTAAGAAAACGCCTTGAGATTTTTATACCAGGTTTATAAGTAACCTCCATGCCTCTGGTTGATTTTTGTAGCTTAGTATCTAAAAAGGTCACGGAAAAATTAGGATTTAAAATATAATCCTCTCTAAATTGAGGATCAACGTAATCCAAGCGAAGCATATAGCTGTTTGTACTATTGGTTTTTTCCTCTACCTTGGTAAGATCGATGGATCCTGTGAAAAGCATGAGTTGCCCTTGATCCTGAAGAAAGACTTGATTCATAAAAAAGGAAAGTGTCGTGCTGTCATAGCTTGGTTCATAGCTAGAAAGAGTTTTATACTTAACTTTTAAGGTTGTTGGACCTCTTAGTAAATAAAACTTTTCTCCAAAGCTATAGGTATGTTGCTTACTTTGAAAAAGAAGTTTTTTTTCACTATCACGATCACTCTTTAAATATTTATATTCATAATCAAAAAGAAGTTGGGCCTGTTTATTTCCCATAATGTGTTCGAAAATAGTTTTGACTCCACCTAAAAAATACATCGCATCGTTACTGTAAACATCAGGATTAGAAGAATTGGCATGCTTTAAAAAGTTGAACCCAAAAAAGGGATGAACTAAGATTTGCTTTTGAAAAACAAATCGGTACTGTCCATAAATATCTGTTTCATAGATAAGACTTTCCTTATCCACAACTTCAGTTGTTGGTAAATCTGAGGTCAAAGTAACATTGGTGTCATAACGAACATCTTTTGAAATATCAAAGCGATATTTTTTATCAGGAAGAAGCCTTCCATTCTTAAGAAGGAGAGGATCTAGATCATACTTTCTTTTTATTTCCTTCATTCGAATTTGGATGTTTTGAACTAGAGCAGTTTTTGGACTCTCCTCTATCGCCTTTTGCAACTGATTAAGAACGTAGTGATCTACAACATTTTTAAGATTATCCCCTTTATATTTTTTTTCAGCGTAAGTAAGAAAAACTTCTCCAAGCTGAAAACGCGCAACCTGAGTCATAGATTTTTCAGATTTATTATCAAGAACGATCTTTAAGTAGTTTTCTCTTGCTTGACTATTTTCTTCAAAAAGTTGGGAGATATGACCTGCATAGTAATAAGAGGATGCTCTTTTATAATCTCTTGCGGCAGATGCTAAGAAATGTTTTCTCGCTTCTATTAAGTCATTATTAGCATAGAGTGCCTGACCAAATTCATAATCAAGATCTTTAAATTGAGCGCCTAAACTTTTAGCCTTTCTATACTTTTCAATAGCAATAGGGAAATTTTTAAGACGGTTGTGGCAGATCCCTTCAAAATAAAGTTTCTTAGAACTATCAGGAAGACCATATAACTCAATAAGCGCATTTGGACATTTTTCTTTGTAGATAAGAGTCGCTAT
>CBDUBC010000075.1:0-14811 GCA_965365285.1 uncultured bacterium | reverse complement strand
TGCAAACTGCTGCGGCTTGTTTTGCTGAATTGCTCCTTGAAGTTGAAAAGCAAAGCCATGGGTTTGTGAATGACATTGCACGTATGATACAACAAATAGAAGTGAAAACTCCTTAAAGTAAAGCCATATGAAAAAACTATTTTCAAAGATTTTCTATTTCGTTTTTATAAGCATTGTTCTTGGTGCTCTTGGAGCAGGGGCCATCATTGCTTATTTTTCAATGGACCTACCAAAGATTCAAACTCTGGCAGACTACAGACCGGCCATCCCTAGTCAAATTCTTGCCAAGGATGGAACTGTTCTTGCTGAGCTTGGATTAGAAAAAAGAGAAATAGTTCCTTTTGAAAAAATACCAAAAAGAATCGTTGATGCTTTCCTCTCTGCAGAAGATGACTCATTTTATGAGCATCAAGGTGTCGATTACCTGGGAGTTCTGAGAGCTTTAATTAAAAACATTAAAGCGGGCCGTGTTGTTCAAGGGGGGAGTACTATTACCCAGCAGGTGGCGAAGTCTCTTCTTCTTAGTAGAGAGAGATCGATTTCTAGGAAAATTAAAGACTTTCTACTCGCTCAAAGAATTGAAAAGAAATTTACGAAACAAGAAATTCTCTTTCTATACTTGAATCAGGTCTATTTAGGTGGAGGATATTATGGAGTTAAAACGGCTTTTGAGGGTTATTTTGAAAAACAATTAGAGGAGTCGACGATTGCCGAAGCGGCGCTAATAGCTGGTCTTCTTGTCGCTCCTGGTCGATATAGCCCCTACAAAAATCCAACTTATTCCAAAAAAAGACAGCTTTATGTTTTAGGCAGAATGCTTGCCACAGGGAAAATATCCCAAGAAGAGTATGAAGAAGCGCGAAATGAAAAAATTAAAATTTCTCTTAGAAAGCCAGGGTTTTTTAAAGCGGGATATTTTACAGATTGGGTTCTTCAAAGAGTAACAGAAGAAGTCACCAAAGATAAGTTTTTATCGGAGGGCTTTAAAGTTCAAACGACGCTTGATTATGAGCTTCAAAAAGTGGCTGAAAAAGAAATCATGGAAGGGGCCAAGGCCATTGATAAACGACAAGGTTTTAAAGGTCCTATTCGAACCCTTGAAGGTCTTTACCTCCTAAATGAAGAAGAAAAAAAGAAACGAAATGAAATGATTGATGATGAGTCCACTTTTTTCCTATTAAGCGAAGAAGGAGAAAAAGAATTTCAATATTCACCAAATGAAGAGGATTTTCAAAAGACTCTTGATAAGCGAATGGAATTTGATAAAGAGATAAACCTCAAAAGATTCTTCGCGGGGAATCGAGCAGATGATCAGCTTTTATCTTTTCTCCGCGTTGGTGAAAACTACGAGGCCATCGTCACCGAAGTGAACGATTATGCCAGACTGATCTTTTTTAGCATTGGTGGTGTTTCTGGGATCATTGATTATGATGGCTTTAAATGGGCGCATGAGAGAATCATCGATGAAAAGAAAAATCTTCTCCCTTATGTGACTAAGCCATCAACTCTCGTCTCTCCTGGTGATGTTATTCTTGTAAATCTTAAGAAGAAATCCACAGGATTATGGCGCTATATTTATAACTCCTATCGAACGTCTTTAGAGTCAAGGACTTCAAAATCTTTTATCGAAAGGCTTGGTCTGCTTAAAAAAGAACAATATCTTCTTGCCGATCTAGATCAAGAACCAGAAGCGCAAGCAGCACTTGTTTCGGTCTCCCCTAAGACTGGAGAGATCCTCTCTCTTGTAGGGGGAACGAATTATATCCAATCCAAATTTAATCGTGCCCTACAGTCAAAAAGACAGCCAGGATCTTCCTTTAAACCTATTCTATTTGCGGCAGGTTTAGAGAACGGATTCAATCCGGCATCTATTCTGATTGACTCACCAGAGGCCCTTGCAGGCGTAGATGAGAGACTTAATTGGAAGCCAAGAAATTATGATGGAATTTTTAAAGGTCCAATTACTTTTAGAAATGCTCTTGAACAAAGTCGAAATGTTCCAACGATTAAGCTGGCAGACAAAATGGGAGTAAAAACCATTCTTGATTTTACAGATCGAATTGGATTTAATGCTGAACTTGATAAGGACCTAAGTCTTGCCTTGGGCTCTTTTGGAGTTTCTCTTCTTGATATTGTTTCTACTTATGCGATTTTTCCTGGTGGAGGTAAACTTGTAAAACCAAAGGCCATCATCTCTGTCACAGATCGAGATGGCCGAAGCTATAATATCAATGCTGTTGTTCAAGCAGAGGAAGAAAAAGCGATAGAGCCAGAGGTGATCGAAGAAGTTGCTCAAAAAGAAGAAGGTGAAGAACTTGAAAAAGAAGAAATCAATCCTTTCCATGTAAGTCTTGGTGGAGAGCAGGTCTATGACTCGAGATTGTCCTATCTTATGTGTAATCTTCTTAAAGGTATTGTTCAAAATGGTACAGGGCGAGGAGCAAGACTTGTTAGTAATTTCATTGGAGGTAAAACTGGAACCACCAATAGTTATGTAGATGCTTGGTTTATTGGTTTCTCCGCAAATGTCGTCACAGGGGTGTGGACAGGCTTTGATGATAACCGAACCCTTGGTTGGGGAGAGACTGGGGCGAAGTCCGCTCTACCTATTTGGAGAGAATACATGAGAAACGCTCTTAATACTTACGGAGAACAAGATTTTCAAATGCCTCCAGGTATCATCAATATTCAAATCAACAAAGAGACAGGAAGAACCGCTTCCGAAGGGGAAAGGAACCTCAATTTTACAGAGTCTTTTGTCGAGGGGCACGAGCCCGGCACTCAACCAACTGAAATCACAGAAGAGGCCGTACCGTCCGATCAAATACTTGAAGACGATGATTACTATAGCGAAAGGTAGCGGTTAAAAAGTTCGTCCCTAAAATTTTCATTATCTAATATTGAATTCATGACCATTACACCGATAACTCTTTAACGGGGTAGGGTCGTGAATTGGTTGATTAAAACACTCGAAAATATTCAAGCATTTTTAAGCCGAAAGGATATTAAAAATTCCTTACCAATCGTTTTGTCTTTACTTCTTCACGTGATCTTTCTTTTTGTCCATTTTGAGAAAAAGGCCCTCGATCAAAAGTTTGCTGAAAAAAAGGAAATTCAAAAGATTCGACTTGTTCTTAAAGATAATAAAAAAAAGCAAGTCGTAAATAGTGAAGAGAGTAAAATCAAAAAGATTCCTGAAGATACAAAATTTCTAGGTAAAAAATCTCAAGTACATGACCGACAGACAAAGGCTAAAATCGTAAAAAGCTTTAATGAAGGTGGTAGAGGTATTGAAAAGGCCCTCAAGGGTAAAAAATCTCAGCAAGCGTCAAAGCCAAAAAAAGTTTCCAAGGCCAAAAGTAAAATGCCTACTCTTTCTGATCTTAATGCTGTTCAAGATCTTCAAATGAAAAAATACACCAAGCCATCTCAGTCTGCGGCCCAAGGGCATAAGAATGGAAATGAGCAAAAAGAAGGCCTTGCAAGTAATAATGATTATCTTGAAGAAGTACCATTAGGGGACTTTACTAAACTCAATACCACTGAGTTTAAGTTCTATGGTTTCTATTTTCGAATCAGACAACAACTGGAGCAACACTGGGGAAGTCTGCTTCAAGATAAGGCCAAGATCCTTTATAAAAAACGAAGACGAATCGCAAGTGATGCCAAAATCACTTCTTTAAAGGTTACTATTGATTCCAAAGGCAATATTGTAGGCGTTCATCTCAAAAGCACCAGTGGTGTACAAGAGCTGGATGATGCAGCTATTGAATCTTTTAATAAAGCAGGACCTTTCCCCAACCCACCAAAGGGAATGCTCGTCAACGGTCGAGCTATAATTGAATGGGGATTTGTCGTTAAAGGTTAACGATCTTTGAGGCTTTCTTTGACCTTATGGATACCTTCCATGAGGAGGTAATCATTCCAGTTTGTATCAAGCTCGCGGATAGTATCAACAATTTTCATTGCTGCTTGGTCTCGTGAAATGTTTTCAGATTCACTTAAATGAGAGATCGCAAGAGATATGGCCTTGATGGCAGGCCGATCACAAATGCTCGCCAATTTATCCTCAAAAGAACTATCAATTCTTTTCTCTTTACTCTTAATAACAGCAGTATTGAGAATTTGAATTGATGTTTGGTGTTCAGATATCATGGGTTTTCTCTTTCCATCTTATTAGTGTGACAAATATAATAAAGATCCTAACAGAATCTTAATTATTAGTTAGATTCGCAAAAACTTTTATATTGATCTGCATTGAGTAGGCCGTCATAGTCTGCAGTATTTGCAAGTTTAAGCTTAATCATCCAGCTTGAATAGGCATCTTCGTTGATGCTTTCTGGTGAATCAACAAGATCAGAGTTTACTTCAACAACTTCACCAGCAAGTGGACTGTATAGATCACTAACAGACTTAATAGACTCAACGACACCAAAGGCAGCATTCTTATCAAGACTTGTTCCTACTTCAGGAAGCTCAAGGAAAACAATGTCTCCAAGTGAGGATTGTGCAAAATCAGTAATTCCTACTGTGATGACTTCTCCGTCAAGTTTTGCCCACTCATGTTCTTCCGTATATTTTAGTTCAGCAGGTGTATTACTCATTTCTTATTTCCTCCAACAACAAATGGCTTTTTTAGGTATTTCGCAGGATAATCGTTTTTTCTTATTCTGATAAGGTAATTTTCATCAGCAGTTGCTTTTTGTGCGTCGACAAGAGCTAGAGCAACACCTTGACCAAGAGTGACAGACATTGTTCCAGAGGTAACTTTCCCGAGAACCTCCCCGGAAGTATTGAGAACTTCGTAGCCTTCACGAGGAATTCCTTTATCAAGTGCCAATTTGATCAGCTTAAATTTAGGCGTATAACTTTCGAGAGTCTTTTTACCAATAAAATTATCTTTATTCATTTTGATGGTCCACTTAAGGCCTGTATCAAAAGGAGTGAGTTCATCATTGAGTTCATGTCCATAAAGTGGATAGCAAACTTCAAGCCTAAGAACATCCCTTGCTGCAAGACCACATGGGGTGACGTTTTTATCAAGAAGGTTTTTCCAAAGTTCACCAACTTTTGCATTAGGAACAAAAACTTCAAATCCGTCCTCGCCAGTATAACCGGTTCTCGCGATGATCGTACCATCCTCTAGAGCTTGAACGCCAAAGGTTGGCATATCTGAGACTTTGTAGCCAAGGGTCTCTAGAGTTTCACAGGCTTTAGGACCTTGAACGGCAAGAAGAGAGATTTCATTTGAGTGGTCAGTGAGTTTAACATTAAATTTTGAAGCCTGCTCACTAATCCAATCCCAGTCTTTTTGGATATTCGCTGCGTTCACGCAAATAAGTGCTTTATTATCTTCAAGCTTATAAGTAATCAGGTCGTCGATGATCGTGGCGTTTTCTCTAAGGAGTGGGGAGTAGACAGCTTTTCCCTTTGCAAGGTTTCGATAATCATTTGGAAGAAGATAATCAATAAAGTCGATGACTTGTTCACCTTCCACAAAAAATTCACCCATGTGACTGACATCAAAAACACCTACGCCATTTCGAACAGCGATTGTTTCATCTTTTACAGAAGTGTATTGGATCGGCATATTATAACCCGCAAAAGGAGCCATCTTTGCTTTAAGATCCATATGGGCCTGAGTGAGTATAGTCGATTTAAGTTTGCTCATTTTAGAGTCCGTTTAGCGGCCTTAATTAAATTCTGACCAAGAGTAAGAATGGTCATGGGTCCAACACCACCAGGCACAGGGGTGATGCTTGCCACGTGATCGACAACTTTATCGAAATCAACGTCACCACAAAGCTTTCCGTTTTCGTCTTGGTTCATTCCAACATCGACGATCACTTGATCTTTGTTTCCAGAAAGGTAGCTTTCATCAAGAAACTTTGCCTTTCCGATAGCAACAACAATAATATCTGCTGTCTTCGTATATTTTCTTAAATCTTTTGTTCGAGAATGAGTAACGGTAACTGTGGCGTTATAGTTTGTGAGAAGCATCGCCATAGGCTTACCAACAATTTCGGATCTTCCAATCACTACGCAGTCTTTTCCACTAAGTTCTACTCCATAATGATGAAGCATGGTGATGACTCCTTTAGGAGTACACGGAGCAAGTGAGGTGTCCCCACAGTCCCCTTTAAAAAGAGCGGTGATATTTTCAGAGTGAAATCCATCCACATCTTTTTGAGGTGGGATGAGTTCACCCACATCAATATGTTTAAGTTGAGGAGGAAGAGGAAGTTGAACGAAGCATCCATGAACCTCAGGGTTTTCAGAGATTTTACTGACATTCTCTAAAAATTCTTTTTCCGAAATGGACTCATCGAGTTTAATAATTTCACAAGATCCACCAAAGTTTTCTACAAACTTTTTCTTATTAGTAGTATAGATCACGCTTGCAGGATTATTTCCAACGAGAATAACCTTTAAACAAGGGGTTACACCCTCTTTAATGAGTTCTTGTGTTTGATCCTTCAGACTTTGGATCTGTTTTTCCCTAACAGGTTTGGCTTTTAGTAATTGCGTCATACCACTTTCATTTTATTATTGGTAAGAAGTCTGCATAGTAGTAAAAAGGGCCAGAAATGCAAGGGCTTTATTAAGGTTAGGTGAAAAATGTTATTCTACATAGGACTGGGACTTCAGCTTGTGGGATTTGCGTCCGTTGGACTTTGTTTGTTCTCAGGAATTGAAAAAGGAAACTATGGTCAGTTGGAATTTCTTCAATTGGTCGGAGGTTCTCTCGTTTTTTACGTAGGGACCTATATCAAAGGTAAATTAGCTCGGTGAGTAAAATTATACTGGGAATTGATCCTGGTTCCATTAAAACAGGCTTTGCTGTTATCCATAAAGAAGGAAGAAGCTTTCGCTATGTAGAGTCAGGCATCTTAAAGTTTGATGCAAAGAAAGAATTTGTTCTCCGTATTGCCTCTATCTACTCTGATTTACAAGAGCTTGTTAATAGAATTAACCCAGATGAAGTGGCCTTTGAGTCCCTTATTTATGTAAAAAATGTAAGCTCACTCGCTAAACTTGCTCAGGCACGTGGTGCGATGATCGCTGCTTGCTCCACTATAAAGATGTTTGAATATTCTCCCACACTTGTGAAAAATACGGTGACTCAAGACGGTCATGCTTCAAAGCAGGGTGTCAGTAAAGTTCTTGAAATGGTTTTTGGAAAAATTACCTTTAAGACCCATGACGAGTCCGATGCCCTTGCGATAGCTTTATGCCATGGACTTTTAGAAGGAAGACAAAATGATAGGCCACTTATCAGGTGAAGTACTTTTTTGTGACGGAAATGATCTTATTATCCATACGCCAAGTGGGGTAGGTTACCAGGTGACCTTTAACCAGCTTGTAGCTGAAGGTTCTGAAATTAATATCTATATCTCTCATGTTGTTCGAGAAACGGCACAAGATCTATATGGGTTTTTAAACCTTAAAGAAAAGAAGCTCTTTGAACTTCTCACTACAGTCAAAGGAATTGGGCCCAAAACGGCCTACACACTTCTTTCTTTTCTTGGACCAGAAAAAATTCAAACGGCGATTACCTTTGAACAGGCTGAAGTTCTTGCAAAGGCACCAGGAATTGGGAAAAAAGCCGCTTCTCAAATTATTCTCGATCTAAAGAAAAAAGTGGATAAAGTGAATATTTATTTCAATTCTGGAACAGTTGAAAATGCTCCATTACAAACAGATATGATTGGTGAGAATAGCTCCGATATTCTTCAAGAAGCACTTCTTGCTTGTAAAGAGTTGGGCTTTCAAGAAGAAGAAATTATTCCGTCTCTTCAAAAACTTATGATGGAAAATAAACTCACAAAAGCAGAGCAATTGGTTCATCTCGTTTTAAAGGAATTCTAGATCCATGGAAGAAAATATTCTTGACGCTAAATTAAAAGAAGAAGAGTCCAATCACGAAAACAGACTTCGTCCTCAAAATTTTGATGAGTATGTTGGACAAGAAAAAATTATTCAAAATATTTCTTTAATGGTGGATTCCGCGAATATGAGAAAGCAGGCCATGGATCATACTCTATTAAGTGGTCCTCCTGGTCTTGGTAAAACTTCTCTGGCGATGATCATCGCCGATAAACTTGATTCCAATCTTCATGTGATCTCTGGACCTGCGATTGAGAAAAAAGGGGATCTCGCGGCACTTCTTACAAACCTTGAACCTCGTGATGTTCTTTTTATTGATGAGATTCATAGACTTCCGATTACAGTAGAAGAAATTCTATATTCTGCGATGGAGGACTTCAGACTTGATATTATGCTTGGTCAAGGACCCTCTGCGAGAACGATGCAAATTGAAATAAGACCTTTTACTCTTTTAGGGGCGACAACTAGAAGTGGACTTCTCTCAAACCCTCTTAGAGATCGATTTATTGCTCATATGCATTTTGATTTCTATACACCGGAAGAGCTCGCTAAAATTATTCACAATAACGCTCATAAAATTAATCTCGATATCTCATCCGAAGCAAAACTTAAAATGGCGTCTTGTTCTAGAGGAACGCCTCGAATTGCTAACCGAATCCTTCGAAGAGTGCGTGACTATTCTCTTGTTCATGGTAAAGAAAAAGTAAGCATGGAAGAGGTTGATCAGTCTCTTCATCTAATGGACATTGATCATAATGGACTTAATCGAATGGATCGAAAGATCTTAGAAGTCATTCATGATTATTATCGAGGTGGACCTGTAGGAATCGATGCTCTTTGCGCAACCCTGGGTGAAGATAAAACTAATATTGAAGATGTTTATGAACCCTTTCTTTTAAAAGAAGGATTTCTTATTCGAACCCCTCGAGGGCGAGAGCTTGGTGAGAGGGCACGAAAATTTTTTGGAGACGAGCTTCCTCTTTTTCGTTAGCCTTTAATTTTTTTAATAGGAATAACAGTTGTTGTGAGAGTCGATTTAGAAACTAAATCTTCTTTTGGATTATAAAGTTCAATATCCCAGACATGGGTTTTTTTTCCTAGATGACTAGGTCTACAAATTCCTGTCAGTTCTTCCCCCATACTTCCTTTTTTAATATGGGAAACAAAAAGATTTAAACCGACGGCCACAAATTCAGAGTTATCAATGACAAGATTAGAGGCCACGCTTCCTAAAGTCTCCGCAAAGACTCCACTGGCCCCTCCATGAAGAATTCCATAAGGCTGAATCGTTCGATTATCAACTCTCATGATGCCTTTAAGATAATCATCACCAATCTCTGTGAGTTCTATTCCCATAAGGGAAGATAGAGTGTTTTCTCCTCTCTCGTTAATTTTTTCTATTGGAGGCTTTATAAACCAAATCATTAATCCCATCCTAATATTCGATAACCTTTCTTTTGAAGGCATGAGTTCACATATCTTTTTTTAATTGTATCTGGAGTGAGAGCACCTGCGGCCGCACCCCCAGCACCACCAACAGCGGCCCCTCGAACAGCACCGCCAACAATATCTCCTCTAAAAATTCCACTAACAGCACCCATTGCCCCACCAATAAGAGAACCTCCACCTGCACCTCTTGCCATATTTTTTCCTGTCGGAGAGTTTAGGTAGGCTTCCGCTTCTTCAATACATTGATCAATATCTTTTGATGCGACTTCTTTTCCAGCGGATTTAAATTTTTTATTGGGATAAAGCACAGGTTTTGATGCACAGCCTGTAAATACAAGTAAGATGAGAGGGGTCAAGAATTTCATAAATTTCTCCTCAAGCATTTTGCTCAATTATCGCATAAATATAAGCGAAACGGGGAAGAAGAATTATATTTAATATTTTGCCCAATAAAGTATAATTGTTTATTAATAGGTCTTTTTAGTTTACCGAAAAGAAGCAAAGCGTAAAGGATGTGGTTCTAATGCTCTACCAAAGAACTCTGGCCAAAGAAGTCAGTATCACAGGAATAGGAATTCACTCTGGAAAGAAAGTGACCATGAATCTCTATCCTGCTCCTGAGGACAGCGGCATTACCTTTAAAAGAGTAGACCTCAAAAATGCAGAAATTCTAAAGGCGAACGCTCATAATGTAGGTGCTACAGAAAATAACACCACTATTGGAAATGGAGTGAATAGTGTTCACACGGTTGAGCACCTTCTTGCTGTTTTCTATGGTCTTGGTCTTGATAATGTTTATTGTGAAATCTCAGGTCCAGAAGTTCCTATCATGGATGGCTCTGGGGCCTCATTTGTTTTTCTTCTCAAGGAAACAGGTTTGGTCTCTCAAGCGAGACCTAAAAAATTCTTAGTAGTTCTTGAGCCAGTTGAAGTGAAAGTCGGTGATAAATGGGCAAGGTTTGAGCCGCACTCAAAGCTTGTGATTGATTCAATTATTAATTTTGCACATCCTCTGATTAAGACTCAAAGAAAGGTTTTTGACTTTTCTTGTATGAACTTTATTGAACAAGTCGCAAGAGCAAGAACCTTTGGTCTTTTAAGAGACGTGGATTATCTTAAGAGAAAAGGGCTCATTAAGGGAGGATCTCTTGATAATGCCATCGTTCTCGATGATTACCGAGTTGTGAATAAAGACGGTCTTCGATTTGAAGATGAGTTTGTAAGACATAAAATTCTCGATACTCTTGGTGATATCTCTCTTCTTGGCTATGAGATAGCTGGAAAAGTGACGACTTATAAATCTGGTCACAACCTCCATAATCTTCTTTGTAAGAAATTATTGGATACCCCAAGTGCTTTTGAAATCGTTTCCGCACCTTCACTTGAAAAAGAGGCCATCGAAGCCTTTGATCTGCCCATGGCGCTCGGACCGCTTTTTTAATAGACTTTCTGCAAAAAATAGTGAATTTTCATCGAAACAGAGGAATTTTGATATGAGACTTTCTAGAGGCTTTTGGCAAACCTATAAAGAAGCACCAGCAGATGCAACCATACCATCTCACCAGCTTATGGTGCGAGCAGGACTGATCCATAAATCAGGTGCAGGTATCTATAACTATTTGCCAATGGGTCTAAGGGCCATTCAAAAAGTCGAAAATATTATTCGAGAAGAACTCAACAGAGACGATTGTTACGAAATCACCATGTCCGTTGTTACTCCTGGTGAGCTTTGGCAAGAATCTGGCCGATGGGATGCCATGGGCGGGCTTATGCTTAAAGCAAAAGATCGAGGGGGAAGAGATCTTTGTATAAGTCCAACTAATGAAGAAGCCGTCGTAGATATTTTTAAAAAGACCATTCAATCCTATAAGCAGCTTCCTGTAACCCTCTATCAAATCAATACCAAGTTTAGAGATGAGATTCGTCCAAGATTTGGAGTAATGAGAGGGCGAGAGTTTACTATGAAAGATGCTTATAGCTTTCACGCGGACTGGGAATGCCTCGAAAAAGGTTATCAAAAACTTTACAAAGCCTATGAAAGAATCTTCACAAGAATAGGTCTAGATTTTATTGCGGTTGAGGCAGACGCTGGTGCCATGGCCGATGGGAAACAAAAAACCCATGAGTTTCAAGTACTTGCTCAGTCAGGAGAAGATAAAGTTATTAAATGTGCTGAAACTGGTTACGCTGCGAATATCGAAAGAGCAGAGACCAAAAGAGAACCTTTAAGTTTCAATACAACCGACACTGAACTTAAAGAAGTGGAAACTCCAGGTAAGCAAACCATTGAAGATGTTTGTGCCTTCTTAAACCAACCACTTCACCATAGCCTTAAATCTTTGGTTTATTCTGTGATCCGAGGTGAGGAAGAAGAATTTGTTCTTATGCTTCTTCTTGGTGACGATGAGCTCAATGAAATTAAACTTAACCTCTGGGCAAAAGCAGATCATCTTAAGCCTGCGACTGATAATCAGCTGCGAGAACTTGGATTATCAAAAGGTTATATAGGCCCACACAATCTTTCCCAAAAGATTACAACTCTTTTTGATCTGGCGATTGATGAAAATGCTGCCTATTCAACGGGAGCGAATAAAGAAAATTATCATTACACCGGTTTTGTGCCTTTAAGAGATCTTGGTTCTGTTGAAAAAGTGGATCTTAGACTATCTAGAGCTGGTGATATTCACGAAGCCGATGGAAAAACTGGTGTTTGTGAAGAAATCAGTGGGGTCGAAGTAGGTCACGTCTTTCAATTAGGTGATAAATATACAAAATCCATGAATGCTACGATTCTTGACCAAAACGGAAAGGCAACGCACCCATTTATGGGATGTTATGGAATTGGGACTACAAGAACGGTTGCTGCCGCGATTGAGCAGTCTCACGATGAAAATGGAATCGTTTGGCCAGCATCCATTGCCCCTTATCATATTCACTTCTGCACGATAGTAAAAACAGAGGAGATGAATAATTTAGGGGATGAGCTTTATCAGCTGATGCTTAATGAAAAAATGGAAGTTCTTTATGACGATCGACCAAAACTAGGTCCTGGATTTAAATTTAAAGATGCCGATCTTCTTGGGCTGCCAATTCGAGTGGTGCTTGGAGAAAGAGATTATAAAAAAGATCAATTGCTTGAAATCAAACTAAGAAAAAATGAAGATTCGATTAAGGTAACAAAAGAAGAACTTATCCCGACTCTACAAAGACTTATAGGAGAGTTGGAATAATGGATTCAAATCATATTGTTGGTGCTCATAGTATTCTTGAGGCCATTGCAAACCCTTCACGTTCAGTTCAAAAAATCCTTGCGACTTCAAAAGGCTGGGAAGAGATTAGAAAAAAACTCAATAGAAACCAATTTCTATCTGTAAAAGATAAAATCGAAACCCTTTCTCCTCATGTTTTTCAAGAGAAGTGTAAAGAGATATATAAAGACCACGATTTTAATTACTCAAGAGTTCCAGGAGGAGTACTTCTTATCTGTTCGACTCTTCCTCTTATTTCCGCTCAAGAAATCTATCAATCTCTAGATAGTGGTTCTAAAAAAATCGTTGTACTTGATCAGGTAACAGACATTCAAAATGCAGCAGCTATTTTAAGAACAGCAAGTTTTTATGGAGTGGATGTTTTGGTTCTTCCCCTTAAAGGAAGCCCAAGATTTAATCCTTCCTTTTTTAGAATTGCCTCCGGAGCAACTGAACATATTCCTCTTCACCTCTCTTCTAATATTTCTAAATTTATTAAGAAGCTCCAAGAGCGTGGCGCTTTTTGTATTGGGCTTTCTGAGCACGCCAAAGTCACTTTAGAAGAGAATTTAAAAGAAGCTAATGAAGATCAAAGTCTTTGCCTTGTACTTGGATCTGAGGATGCCGGGCTTTCTCACGCTGTTGATTTTTCTCTTGAGAGAAAAGGGCGTCTGGAAACTAAAGGAAAGATGCAATCTCTGAACGTTTCCGTGGCGGCGGCCGTTTCCATGGAAAAAGTTTTTGGTTGATGCGTATTGTTGTAGAAGAAAACCCTTTACACAGCACTTGCCGCCTATTATAAGTACCATCTGATTTGATCTAACTATGGGCTGGCTTAGCTCAGTTGGTAGAGCATCGGTTTTGTAAACCGACGGTCGTAGGTTCGAGTCCTATAGCCAGCTCCATGTTTTTGAGAATCTTCTAAATGGCGAGTTTGCCGAGCGGTCAAAGGCAACAGACTGTAAATCTGTCGGTGTATACCTTCGGTGGTTCGAATCCACCACTCGCCACCACTTTTAAATATTCTTGGAAAAAATATGATCATATTCACTCCTCCCCCCTCTGGTGGTGACTATTTTATGTTGAGAACTAGAAATAAAAAAATTATCTAAAAAAAATGTTGCCATTCAGTTACCATCCTCGGTAATACTTTCATCCAAGTAAGCGTGCGTAACTCAGTTGGTAGAGTGCAACCCTTCCAAGGTTGATGTCGCAGGTTCGATCCCTGTCGCACGCTCCATTCCTTTCTTTGTTTAGGAATCTACGTTTTAAGACCTAAATGCTCGCGTGGCTCAGTGGTAGAGCACTCCCTTGGTAAGGGAGAGGTCGTGGGTTCAATTCCCACCGTGAGCTCCATTAATTAGTAGGAATTTTTGTATTTTTGATTTAAAGTCGATTGACTTAATTTTTTTAATACTATAAATGTTCTGAGAAAATAACGAATTGTGTTTATATTGAAGACATATTTTTTGAAGGAGACTTAGTCATGTCTAAAGAAACTTTTGATCGAAGCAAGCCCCACGTAAACATTGGGACAATTGGTCACGTTGACCACGGGAAAACAACTCTTACTGCAGCTATTACAATGACACTAGCTGAAGCTATGGGGGGAGATGCAAAATCGTATGAAGATATTGACTCTGCTCCAGAAGAAAAAGCGAGAGGTATTACAATTAATACTGCTCACGTTGAGTATCAAACAACTAACAGACACTACGCTCACGTAGATTGTCCAGGTCACGCTGACTACGTTAAAAACATGATTACTGGTGCTGCTCAAATGGACGGTGCAATTCTTGTTATTGCTGCGACTGATGGTCCAATGGCACAAACTAGAGAGCACATTCTTCTTTCTAAGCAAGTAGGTGTTCCATATATCGTTGTATTCTTGAACAAAGAAGATCAACTTGATGATGAAGATAAAGAAGAGATGTTAGAACTTGTAGAGATGGAAGTACGTGAACTTCTTTCTGAGTATGACTTCCCAGGTGACGATACTCCAATCATCGCTGGTTCTGCATACCAAGCACTTGAAGAAGCTAAAGCTGGTACTGCTGGTGAGTGGTCTGAAAAGATCTATGCACTTATGGACGCAGTAGATGAGTATATCCCTGAGCCAGTAAGAGAAACTGATAAAGATTTCCTAATGGCAATCGAAGATATCTTTACTATCCAAGGGCGTGGTACAGTTGTAACTGGTAAAGTTGACAGAGGTACAGTATGTGTT
>CBDUBC010000074.1:0-14833 GCA_965365285.1 uncultured bacterium | reverse complement strand
GGTCTTGAGATTAAATCAAGTGGATGGGAGCATGACCATCTTAGAAATGGAGAAACTATTATTGAAAATGCTCCATCAAGTTGGATAGATAGAACAACTTATTACATCGGAGATTCTACAGTGGAGCCAGGTCATAAAAAGGCTCTATATCTTAAAATTGTTGATTCTGACGGGCAATGGATACATGATAAGGTTGAGGCAAATGGATGGTCCTCCTTAACCAATACCTGGCTTGCAGAAACATTTCAAAATGCTGAAGTTGCAAAATGTAGCTCTTGTAGCGGAGCTTACGTCTTTCAAATCTTACTACCTCATGAGTGGTTTGATCAGTATGATAATGGGGGAACATTTAATTTTACTAATGCTGATGGGTCGACAACAACCGTTATTCCAATTGATTTGACCATTCCTGAGCATCAAATCATCATGGATTATACCTCACAAGGTAAGGTCCAGTTTAATGTAAATTAATCTTCAATTTCTACAATCTCAATGTCACCTTTTTTGAGAGAACGGAGATCATTTGGAATACAAGCGATAATTTCCTTTTCCATAGCTTCGATGATGTTTTCTTTTAGAAAACTTCGACTATGAACGAGACTCACTTCTCTGGTGGGAACGGGTTTTTTGATTTTCCTAATATAGGTTTCAACTTCTTTTTTATCAAGATCATCCATTGCTAACTTTGGAATGATCGTAAACCCACTATTTTTCTTAACTAGGTTTTTAAGAGTTTCTAAATTTCCTGAAGCAAATTCAACGTTAGGAAGAACGGCAGTTTTTCGGTCTCGAGAACAGATATTTAAAACCTGATTTCTAAAGCAGTGTCCCTCTTCTAGAACCCAAAGTTGGTCGGATCTTAAGTCCTCTGCATTAAGAATTTTCTTCTTGTTGAGTGGATGATCTTCAGATACGTAAGCATAGAACTTTTCAAAGAAAAGGTGCCGCTCAATAATCCTTTCATCATGAAGAGGTGTTACGAGAAGGCCCGCATCGATTTCATCATTGACAAGTTTTTTGATTATATCTTCTGTTTTATATTCGTTTATTTGGAGCTTAACTTTTGGGAACTTTTTTGAAAATTGACCTACAAAATGTGGAATTAGATAAGGGGCCAGAGTAGGAATCACAGCTAAGCTGAATGAGCCCATAGGCTCTTGACCAGATTCTGAAGCAAGAGAAAAGATTCTTTTATGTTCTCTTAGAACTACTTTGGCCTGCTCTACAATAAGTTTACCCACCTCCGTTAGGAGAATTGGCTTTTTAGATCTATCAAAAATGATGCAATTGAGCTCCTCCTCGAGCTTTTGAATTTGAGTTGATAAAGAGGGTTGAGAAACATGGCATTCTTGCGCTGCTCTTCCAAAGTGCCTCTCTTTTTCAACGGCTATAAGATACTCTAGTTGGGTAATTGATGGCATGTATTTATCCTAATAAACTTTTTAACATCCAAGCAGTCTTTTCATGATACTCAATTCGAGCACCTAACAGACTATTCGTCCCTTCATCGTTTGCACCATCGAGCATAGGGAGAATAGATTTTGCTGTTCTTGTGACCTGCTCATGGTCCTCCAAAAGATTTCTTATCATATCATTAGCGACCGCATCAATTGTTGAATCTTCTTTTACCTCACTTAGGTCAGAAAATTCCTTGTATGACCCAGGTGCTTTTGAACCCATCACACGAATTCTTTCAGCTATTTCGTCAACAGCTAGAGCGAGATCGTTATAATGCTGCTCAAACATAAGGTGTAAAGTCTGGAACATAGGACCCGTTACATTCCAGTGATATTTATGAGTTTTAAGGTAAAGGGTATAGGACTCAGCGAGAAGCTTTTTAAGTCCATTAGTAATTTCTTCTTTTTTACTCTCGTTAATTCCAGTATTTAAAGTCATTGAATAACTCCTTCTTATAATTAATTTAATATTCTAGTCTATTCTAACTGGTCAAACAATAGTTTTAAAGTATCAAATATAGATTGGATGATAGCTTTAGGCTATCAATCGACTTCTAGACTTATCGAGACAAATCGCATAATCAAAGATTATACCTATTAAGGACTAAGCTCATGAATATACTGTTTTTGTGCACTGGGAACTCTTGTCGGTCTCAAATGGCAGAGGGATTTGGAAAAGCTCTGAAAGGAGATCGATTTCACTTTTATTCGGCCGGTACCAAAAAGCATGGTTTGAATCCGCGCGCTGTTAAAGTTATGCAGGAGAGTGGGGTCGACATTTCTAATCAAACCTCCAACACCCTTGATGAGTTTGATAACATAAAAATGGACTATATTTTTACTGTTTGCTCAGATGCGCATGATAATTGCCCTTACTATCCACATGGTAAAACTATTCATGTTGGGTTTGAAGATCCGCCTAGACTAACGGAGCAAATGCAGGATGAAGAAGAGATCCTTTCAGTCTACAGAAGAGTAAGAGACGAAATAAAAAGTTTTGTTGAAACAATTGAAAAACACTTATGATAAATCATAGATTACCTCAATACATTGCTGAATTTATTGGTACCTTTTTCATGGTCTTTTTTGGGTGTGGTTCCATGGTTCTTGCCCAAGTGAATCCGAGTTTTGCAGGCAGTTCCATACCGATTATTTGGGGGGGAGTCGTCTCGATTATGATCTACGCAGTTGGGCATATCTCGGGAGCTCACTTTAATCCAGCTGTAACTCTAGCCTTTTGGCTAACAAGGAAATTCCCTCTTAAAAGACTACCTGGCTATGTATTCTCCCAGACTTTAGGAGCGATTGTTGCCTCTGGTTTAATTCAATTTATTTGGGGAGGTGCTCATGATTTTGGTGCTACTTACATGAGCGTGCCCCTCTTACAAGGGTTTGTTGTTGAAGTATTGCTCTCTTTTGCTCTCATGTTCGTTATTACTTCGGTAGCAACAGATACAAGAGCTGTAGGAGAGCTCGCTGGTTTAGCTATTGGCTCCACGGTAGCTCTTGCGGCCTTTGTGGGTGGTCCTCTAACAAAGGCCTCAATGAATCCTGCTCGGTCCCTAGGACCGGCCGTAATGATAGGTGAGGTCAGTAGTGTATGGCCTTATCTCATTGCACCTTGTGTTGGAACTGTTTTGGGTGCGATAACTTACGAATGGATACGTTGTCATCGAGAAGATGATGATTCCAAACATGGGTGTTGTTGAGTATGGCTTTTGTTATTGGAAAAACAGTTTTCGCAGCTGTTATTATTAGTTTTGTCAGTTGGTTATCGGGAAAGAAGACGGGAATAGCTGGATTTCTGACGGCCCTACCTCTTACGACACTTCTAGCACTGGCCTTTTCACATGTAGAGTTTGCTGACACCAAGCAATCTGTGGATTATGCCAAGAGTATATTTGTGGCCATACCAGTATCATTATTGTTTTTTGTGCCTTTTCTTCTGGCAGAAAAATTTAATCTAGGTTTTTGGAGCTGTTATTTATCAGGAATATTTCTTCTATGGGTAGGATATTATCTTCACTCTTTTATCATTAAATAGATCATTTAACTTTGAGTGCCTTTCTAATTCCTATTACTCCATCTCTATAGTTGCCTTTAGCATATGAGATTTCCAGCTTACTAAGTATAAGGGGAAGCTTTGCTGAGTCAAAGTCATTGTGATAGAGGTCATTTACAAACTCATGGCATAAGTTAAATATTCCTGAGAGCTTTGAGATATTAGTCGCGCTTAATCTTCTAGGAAATCCTGTTCCGTTTGGTCTTTCATGGTGTTGAAGTACGATTTTATCAATATTGGGAGGAAGTCTACTGCAGTCTGAAATCAATCTAGCTGTCAGTTCGGGATGTTTTTTGTATTCCTCAATGTCCTTTTCGCTAAAAGTACTAAGTTCATCAAGTCCCAGGTCAAAAGCAAAAGCTAGCTCTGGATCATCAATGAGAACATCATGAAGGATGGCAGCATAAGTGAGTTTGTTCCTCGTAGTCTCAGAATCCCACTCCATTTCTCTGCAAACTGCTATACTAAGATAAGCGACAAGATAGCTGTGATCATAAAGATAGTCTCTTCGATTTTTGAGTCTAAAAAGAAGATCTCTAAGATTACTCTTTCTATTAATATCTGATTCAATTTTATTAGTGACGGCATCGACAAGCTTAATCACATCCGGACTGATACCTGTAGTTTTAACAAGGTCATGAATCACTTCTAGAGTCATGGAGCAAAGGTCCATACTATCCATTTCCTCAGAATTTTCCGAAAAAATAAGAAAGGGAGTATTTAATATGCATCCGCTAAAATGATCATAGTCGCCCTCTTCAATATAGAGATAGCGGACTCTTTTATCACTAAACTTATAGATAAAATCTCTTTTGTATTCATCACCCGCATGGATAATTTTGATAAATTTATCATTAGAGATTTTAAGATAGATGTCACACAAAGCTTTATTGAACCTTAAAAAATAAACAATCTTAATTTTTTTAAACTTTTTACGTTCTTCAGCGATATCTCCAACTCGATTTTGCGTTAAAATATAGTGAAACTCATCCTCAAAATCACCCTGTTTAATATTAAACTTAAGAACAACACTTTTTTGGTTAATTTTAAGAAACTCATTCTCTAGCTTACTGATATTTCCTTCATCAAAGGTCATTATAGGTGTTTTTATATTATTTAGATTTAAATGCTTAAGAAAGTCGATATAGTTTTTAGGTTCAGTAAATCGACCTAGAACGATAAGGTCAACATGATTTTTGTTGTTAAGATACTCACAGGCATCCGTTATTGAAAAGAAGTGATGTGTCTGAAACTTTAGAGAAGAATTGGCAATAGCAAAGAAGACTCTGTCCCTTATCTCTCCCTTTTCCTCAATAATAACTATTGACCTTGTGGTGGTATCTATCATGACTTTTAATCGGTAAAATGCCAAAGATTGTTTAGTTACCAAAATATAAAAGCTATTTAGGAAGATTCTCCGTTTAAAGAGGCTCGAAATAGTCCCTTTATAGCCTTATTTCTGAGGCCTAATGTGATGATCAAAGGAAAACGAATAACAATTTTATTTTCTAGCATTGTCTTGGTTAAAAAAGGTTCAAAAAAAATATCGATTACCATTGAGTTCTAAAATTGAAATAAAAAAGATTTAGTGTAGTTTGATATGAATAACATGAAAGGTTTCAAGACTTTCTTCCGATAAATAATTTGAATTATGGACTTTAATAAAATATTTAAAATATTTGGAGTTGTCTTTTTTCTTAACGTTATTGTTATAACGAGCTTTGGTTATATGTATTATCGATATATAAGCTCAACCGAAAAATTTATTCTCACTAAAACTGATAGTCTCGAAAAGAAATTTAAACTTAACCAAATAATCTCATCACTTAACAAAATAAATTCCCCTGTTAACGATATATTCGCTGACAAAGATATTGAAAACAATGAGAAGAAGTTACAAATATCAGTAATACAAGCGGAGCAAGATTTAGATGATCTCATTAGTTTTATGGAGAAATCTAACAAAATCAAAAAGATCCCTACAAAAACTGAGCTTGATAAACTAAAAAACATCGTAAAACAAAGCATCTTTTTTTCTTTTAAGAGTTTAGAATCCTATAAAAAGAAGCAAATAGTTAAAGCAACTGAGTATATGGCAAAGGCCGATGATACAACTAAGCTAGCAACCAATCTAATTCTTGAGATTATTTACAAAATTGTATTGGATAGTAGGAAAATAAATGAAAGTGAGTTGATCGAAAGAGTTACTTTTCGAACTCTACTTATTTTGACGATTTGCTTTCTTTTTATGTCTCTTACGCTCAAAATTATTTTAGTCAGAAAAATCTATGTGAAATTTCAAAATACAAAAAAAGAGTTTGAAAGAAGAACAAGAGAGTTACAAAACTATGAAAAAGCTGTTAATGCACATTCAATTGTGGCAAGAACGAAGCTAAATGGCGTTATCACTTATGTAAATGATAAATTTCTTGAAGTATCTATGTATTCAAGAAAAGAGCTCATTGGAAAAACTCACCTATTAGTTAATTCGGGATATCACCCAAAAAGTTTTTTCAAGGATATGTGGGAAACGATAAAGTCCGGTCGAAATTGGCGAGGACAGGTAAAGAATAAGAAAAAGAATGGTGATTATTATTGGGTTGATACCACGATTACTCCGATTACTAATGAGCATGGAGAAATCACTGAGTTTTTGGCAATTAGAGCAGAAATTACGACTCAAAAAGAGCAAGAGTTTGCTCTGATCAAGGCAAAAGAAGAGGCCCTTAGAGCAGAAGCTTCAAAAACAGAATTCCTCGCTAACGTAAGCCATGAAATTAGAACACCCATGAATGGTCTACTGGGGATGTTGCAAATGATAAGACTTGAAAAAGATCTTAACCCAGAAGTTAAGGGCATGCTTGGTGTGGCCAATTCGGCTGGTGAGCTCCTCCTTACAATTATTAATGATATTTTAGACCTCTCAAAACTAGAGTCTGGTAAGCTTCAGATTTCAAATAAACCTTTTGACCTCATTGCTCTTATTGGAGAATCTATTGATGTTTTTAGGCCTGCAACTAAGTCCAAAAATGTTGACTTAAAGCTCATTACAGAAGAAAAAGTACTTACTGTAAAAGGTGATGATATTCGAGTTAGACAAATCGTTTTTAACTATTTATCTAATGCTGTTAAATTTACTGAAAAAGGTACTATTAACGTCGAAGTGGTAAATAAAGATATCGGAGGGAATTACGTTGAAGTTAGCATCATTGTATCTGATACAGGTATAGGAATTAGTGTAGAGGGTGCTCAAAAGTTATTTAAGAAATTTTCTCAAGTTGATGGCAGTGCAACTAGAAGTTATGGAGGCTCAGGACTGGGACTTTCTATATGTAAAGGCTTAGCAGAAGTAATGGGGGGCCGAGTTTTTTATAGAAAAAATCAGGATAAAGGTGCTAGCTTTGGAGTCGTTCTTAAATTTGAAAAAGTCAATATCGAGCAAATTGAGGACAAGCATGCTATTACAATTGTTAATCCATCAGCTAAAAATAAATCAAAATCAACTGGAGATATTAAAATTCTCGTAGCTGAGGATAATGAAGTTAATCAAAAACTCATCACCCTCATTCTAAAAAAAATAGGATATACCTGTGATATGGCAGATAACGGCCGTGAGGTTCTAAGGTTTCTTGAGGAATCTGAAAAAAAGAACGAACCTGGATATGATATTATTTTCATGGATATCCAAATGCCTCAGATGGATGGCCTAGAGGCAACACGAAAGATTAAACAGCTTTATGGAGCAAATGGACCAATAATCGTAGCAATGACGGCAAATGCTTTTAAAGAGGATCGTGATGCTTGTTATGAAGCCGGAATGGAAGGCTTTATTGCTAAACCAATCAAAATTAATGAAGTCCAAAACGTTATCAATAAGAGTGCTTTAAAAAAGGCAAGTTAAACCCCTCTTTAGATCTTAATTCCTACAATATTTAAAATATCTTTTTTACTAAAAGGCTTTTTTAAGAGTTGAATGTTTTCTAAAGAGTTCGTCTGATCTTCGATTTCAGAGTCCATTAAAGATGAACAGACAATACATTTAGTTTTATTTCCAATATTTCTAAGTTTTCTGATGAAATCGGTGCCGCTTTCATTTTCAAGCATTATATCAACAATAAAAAGGTCGACGGATTTTAGTTTAAGGTAATTAAAGGCAGCCTGTTGAGTTTTTGCTTTGAAAATGCTTATTACATGTGGATTTAAGATCGCATTGAACAGATCAAGTATTTCATCATCGTCGTCCAGTAATAATATTTTCATGAGTTTATTTTAAACCCAAAAGTAATAAATAAGAAGAGAGGACCTAAGAGTCCAAATGATCGTTCTAGGCCAGTTTGTTTGTACAAGCTTGTTGATGACGTCAATATCTTTACCCAACTTTTCAAGTTTTTGATGGCAGGGGACACTCCATAGGTAGGTTGTGAGATAAATTGCGATATTAAGGATAAAATTTAAAAGAGGGAGTAAACTCTGGTCAAGATAGAGCAAGAGGGACCCTGAGAGGAGTTCAATATTCATAATAGGCATAACGATAAGGGAGATGGCCTTTATGTGGAATTTTTCAAAATCCCTAAACCGCTCTTTATCTACAAAATGGTAGGACGGGTAGTGAACAAGCTGAACGATCCAAATTAACCCTGTCATAAAAAAACATGTGAAAAGGTGGATTTTAAGCCATGGATCTACCACTGCGAGAGAACCTTATCGAGATCTGTTAGGTTGGATAAATCTTGTATGTTTCCTTGAGTCTCCTGCGCCTTAAGACCCAACCGAATAATTTGAGTCTCTCCCATAGCTTTAGATAATGTCATAATCTGACCTTCAGAAAACTTTTTATTATGTTCATAATGATTAGATGATACACCTATAATAAGTTCTGTGGAATTTAAGGCCTTTGCTGCCTCCGCAATAGCTTCAGCTGGAATATTAGTTCCAAGGTAGTAAAACTTAACTTGATAATGCTCTAGCAGTAAGCATGTAATCAGAAGCTGAAAATCATTAGTCTCTCCTTCGGGGGATGCAACTATGACATTGTGTAGGCTTTTAGATTTATTGCTTAAATTTTGATTTATAATTTTGGCTAAGTAAATTCTTACGATACTTTGAATTGCAAGTTCCTGAGTCATGGATAATGTACCTTGAAAGACTCTTTTGCCGACTTCCCTTAGAAGAGGAAGAAATATGCTAAGCGCCATCTCTTTTCGGTTGAGCATAAGATTTAGCTTTTCAAGCTCATGGGAGATGATCTCTAATTTATAGTGCTGGAGCGCAAGGAGGAGGTTATAGAGAACTTCTTTTGGATCGGTCTTTGGACCATCTAAGTTGATATCCTTTCTCTGCGTTTCACGCATGATTTTATTTGCCATTTCTTTTAGTTCTTCTGTATTTCTTTCTTTAAGGTGCCCTATAGATTCACCGAGGGTGGTCAATTCATTTAAAAGTTGAAGCTTTTCGATTTCTTCTTCATTGTAAATGCGTCGTCCTCCTTCATCTCTTTCGGGACTAATGAGATTGTAACGAGATTCCCATTTTCTTAAAGTATGGATACCAACTCCGGTTAGCTTAGATGCCATTTGAATACTATATTTTGCTTCTGATTTCATAACTGCCTCCAGAATGAATTTAGCATTTATGGGGGTGTATTGTATTATACAAAGGCTAGACAGTTTTGACAAGGTGTTGTAAATTCAATTAATTATACAAGGGTTTGAAAGTTGGTGATTTAAGGTATATTAAAATTCTACAAGAGAGGTGAAGTGGGCAACTTATTAAATATGTTAAAAACATTAGGAAAAGACTTCGAAGATAGTTTTGTCGTTGCTGACATCAATCAAGAGGATATGCCGCTCGTCTATGTGAATTCACCTTTTATTGAGCTTACGGGTTATTCTCCAGAAGAAATCATAGGTCATAATTGTAGATTCCTGCAAGGACCAAAAACAGACAAAAATACTGTTAAAAACTTAAGAGAATCAGTTCGAAATCGAGAGTCTTGTTATGTAAACCTTTTAAACCATAAAAAAGATGGAAGCATTTTTTGGAATAGACTTGTTCTTTTTACAGTCGGATACTCCTCTGAAAATCCACTTTTTTACGTTGGGATTCAACAAAAGGTGAGTGATCAATCGAATGCTTCAGATGAGTTTGCAAATAAAGTCCTAGACAGAGACATCATTCATAACGTGGTGAATCCTTTTGAAAAAATCTTAAATGCTAAACGGGCCTTGAATTACCTCTCCCTTGAAGATTCGGATATCCAGGCTGATCAAGTCCAAAAAATCTCTGATGAAATTAGTGCTGAAGTTAAGAAGATTAATGAGTTTATCAAACAAAAGTAATCTCTAAGAGATTGAAAATACACTAAATCAATTAGTTTATTCCTAATTAAATTAGCCAATAAAACGATTTTACCTAAATCCCTTATAAGCAGATAATTTCCTATGAATAAGTCTTATGACTTTAGATTTTTAAGGAAGGTAATTTATGAAATCTAAAAGAAATTTTCTATGGGTGATGGTCCTTGGTTTAATGTTTTTAAACGTATGGTCCACTCATGCTCAAGATGATGCTTCATCTATGACTGATGATGAGGTTTATGAAGAAGCTCTACCAGAAGATGGTCAACAGCAAAATGTTATTCCATCTGAAGAGGTTGTTGAAGAGGGTGATGAAGCTAGCGCCCTACCAATGACTGACGAATCTTCATCATCTGAAGAATATACTGAGTAATTCCATTCCCCCCTTCATTTCAAGGGGGGAATAACATTTCTGACTTGATATTTATCCGAAGAGTTTTACACTGAATGAATGAATGATTTTTTAACTGAATTCAACCAATATTGGGTTCAAAATCCTCAAAGTAAGAATTTTACTTTATCACTTCTTTTAATCTTCATTTATTTGATTATAAAAAAAGTAGTTAATCACAATATCCAGAGGAAAAAAATTGACTCGGATGAAAAGATATTTCTCAAAAGAAAGTTTAATCAATACTTAACCTATTTTCTATTAGTGGTTCTCTTTCTCCTCTGGTTTAGTCAGCTTCAGTTATTTTTTGTTTCTATTATTGCCTTTGCCGTTGCGATTGTTATTGCATTTAAAGAGCTTATTATGTGTATTACAGGGGGGATCATGATTAAGTCCTCCAAGATATTTAAGGAAGGGCAACGAATAGAAGTAGATGGTGTTAGAGGTTTTGTTATTGAGAAAAGGCTTCTTACAACAAAGATTCTAGAAATAGGGCCAGAAAAGTATTCACAACAAACTACAGGAGATATTGTTTCTATACCTAATAGCTTAGTTTTAGATAATATATTTAAAAATCAGTCCTATTTTAAGAACTATTCTGTGAAGGCCTTTACTTTCAAAGTTTGCAGTATCAAGTATGTAAAAGAATTTGAAAAAGACTTGCACAAAAAGGCAGAAGAGATTTGTAAGCCTTATGTCCAAGATGCTGAGTCGGCCATTAGAAATTTCTGTCAACGAGAGGGAATTATCATTCCTATTGTTGAACCAAAGACTAAGATAATTGTAGAAAATGGAAATGATTTTTCTATTCTCATCAAGCTCCCCGTTAAAAATGATCTCATTGCGGATGTAGAGCAAGAGCTGAATAGATTTTTTCTTGATTGGAAGCTTGCAAAAACGAACACCGCACAACCTTGACATGTCTTAAACTCCTACCATTTTTGATTTAAGCAAAGCGTCTTAACGGCGAATTGTCGAATATTTTACAAAGAGCTGACATAGTTTTTTGAAGTCAGTGATAAAAATATAATAGATAGAATTTAAAATTCCAAGGAGGTGAACCATGTTGAGAAGAAAAAGATCTCGCAATAAATTGGTCGAAGGAATTGTAACTCCTATTAGCTGGAATAAGAAAGGAGATGTGCGTTTATTTAGTCTCTTCACCAGCGAGGGTGAAGATATTCTAATCGATAGTGAAGAATTCTTTGATACTCTTCATATGCTAATAGGGAAATCAATATCAATTTATGGAACTCTTTACCGAACCAATTACGGTGCTCAAATAATCTATCCTAAACGAATTAAAGTCGATGGTCATAAAAAGGAAGACGATATCAAAAAGTCTCAAGAAATTACAGAGTATGACCTATCAATCAAAAGAGAGGATTATATGCGCCTTTTGGGGGTTGTTTAATCATTTAAGGAGGATTCGATGAAAAATTTGATTCGAGGAAACAGAGAACCATCACGATGGCGACCGAAGCGGTCAACCAGAGAAATGATGAGAGGAAATGATTATCCGATGATCTCTACAATCAATCAAGGTAATAATAAACTCATAGAGGAGTATGAAAAGTGGATTGAGTTTCACGATAAATGGTCTATGACCGATTGGAATGATTAATTAATGGTAGGGGGCAAAGGCCCCCTTTTTTTGATACTCTTTTATGATGGTTTCCCATAAAATAATAAAAAGGGGAGATTTATCGTGAGTTTTACTACCATTAATGATTTTAACTTTATAAATAAGCTTCATATTGATCTAATAAAAAACCCTAAGGGACCATCCGCTTTTGTTGAAGAGGATGAGTATCACATCCTCTGCTTAAGGCTTTTAAAATTAGGTGAAATGAACCTAAAGGAAATGAGCTGCTCATTCATTTTCTATGAGCAAAGGTGTTACGTTGTAAATCATGGTTCTGAAATAAAAGACCTCGGTGAAAAGCCAAAAGAATTTTATAAGGAACTGCGCGCTAGCTTAGATTCTATGTTTTCCTTACTATTTGGTTTTTCTGAGCGAGTGGATGAGATGGAGGAGTCCCTTTATGATAGAAGTTTCTCCAAAGGTTTTATGGATTCGTGGTTTCAAATTAAGAAAGACATCCTGAAAATTGAAAAATTCCTTTTTCGATCAAGGCTTTATCTAGAGGAGTTTATGAAGGCCAATAAGAGCTATATAGATCCTATTGAAACAGAATTGGAACATATAGTTCATAAGATGACCGTCAATATTAGATCAGCGAGTTGGTACCTTAATAAGATGGACGTCATGGGAACCTTCCATGATTCCATTAAAAATGATCGACTCAATAATAATATCTATGTACTTGCTATTATATCGGGAGTCTTTTTACCATTAAATCTAATTGTTGGCTTTTTTGGTATGAATACAGAAGGGATGTTTTTTAAAAATCATCCAACAGGTACATTTGAAGTACTTCTTTTATTAATTATAGTTTTTCTTGTTCTTATCTTCGGTATTCCTGTTGCAAGAATTTTAGACCGTTGGATTTTATCCCACATTTTTGGACGGACCGATATTTATCAATCTATACAAAGCAAACTCAACGATTTTTCTGGTGATGCTAATATCAAATAAGGATCGAATTCATGAAATTAGGTATTCTATCAACTTCAGCGAAGCTTTACTCAACGAAAAGATTTTGCGAAGAAACACGAAATCTTGGACATGAAGTAGAGGTTTTAAATCCTCTAAAGTGTTTTATGGATATCGCATCTAGTAAGCCAATGATTTACTATAAAAATAAGAAACTAGACTATCTTGATGGCGTACTACCAAGGATAGGGAGTGCGATTAGCTTTTACGGGATGGCCATCGTAAGACAATTTGAAATGATAGGAACTTATTGTGTGAATTCTTCTGACGCCATTGGGAGATCAAGAGATAAACTTAGAAGTCTTCAGCTTCTCTCTAAAAAAGGTATTGCTCTTCCTAAAACGAGTTTTGCTCACTCCACAGAACAAACAAATAAACTTATTAAACTAGTTGGAGGCGCTCCAACAGTAGTAAAGCTTCTTGAGGGAAGTCAAGGAAGAGGTGTTATCCTCGCTGAAACTCAAAAAGCCTCGGAGAGTTTAATTGATGCTTTTAGAGAATTAGATGCAAACTTTTTGGTTCAAGAATTTATTAAAGACGCTCATGGAACAGATATTCGATGTTTTGTTGTTGGAGATAAAGTTGTAAGTGCTATGAAAAGAGTAGCTAAAGATGGGGATTTTCGATCCAATATTCACCGAGGTGGTCGAGGTGAGAAAGTTAAAATTACTCCTGAAGAAAGAAAGCTTGCCATTAATGCCTCCAAAGCTATGAAATTAAGAGTTTCTGGAGTAGATATTGTTCGTTCCGCTTCAGGTCCCAAGGTTTTGGAGGTCAATTCATCGCCTGGCCTTGAGGGGATTGAGCAAGCTACAGAAAAAAACGTCGCCGCTGAAGTCATTAAGTTTATGATTTCAGAAATTAAAAAAGGAAAGTCTACATGAAAGAAGATGTCTTTAGATTTAACATAGAGGATTTTCCAGTTGGTAAAAAAGTTCTAAAAGATATTACTTTTCCAAGTTTTTATGGTCTTCAAAAAGTTACTTCGCCTTTATATGTTTATAGGGCCACAAAAAAAATCTCTCCTTGTGTTGTTGTCACATCTTGCATTCATGGTGATGAGATTAACGGGTTGAGTATCTCTCAATCAATGATGAGAAAATCAATTAGTTTAAAAAGAGGCACTTTGATTATTATTCCTGTCGTAAATATATACGGGTTTTTGAATAAAAGTCGTTATCTTCCAGATAGAAAGGATCTTAACCGTAGCTTCCCTGGAACGGCAACTGGAAGTTTTGGACCAAGATTTTCTAAGTTTATTATTGATAATTTTGGAAGGATTGGAGATGTGTATCTTGATCTTCATTCAGGTGGAACAGGACGTTTTAATATTCCTCAAATCAGAACTGACTTTAATACCAAAGGTCTCAAAAGCATTCTAAAGAAGGTAGAGATTCCCTTGGTGGTTAATAGCTCGCTTCGAGATGGAACATTTAGAGAAACCATTACAGATTTGGGAAAAACGTGTCTGGTATTTGAAGGAGGGGAAGGGCTTCGGATAGATCCTAAGGTTACTCAATTGGGGACAAGGTTTGTGCGTAGTATTCTTGAGCACTATAAAATGGTGAAGCCTTCAATTAAAACTCAACAAGTTGAAAAAATATTTATCAACCAAACTAAATGGATCAGAGCAACAGAAGGAGGAATTCTTTTTAATAAGTTTAAATTAGGCAAAATTGTTAATAAAGATGAGGTTGTTGGAGAAATTAGAACCAATTCTGGCAAGTTAATTGATAAAATAACCTCAGAAGGAACAGGAGTCATTCTCGGGATGAATCGTCATCCTCTTATTATGGCAGGTGATGCTCTTTATAATTTAGGTTTTATAGGTAAAAAACCAGTGCCTTTACCAGACGAGATTTTTGATTGGGGCGACTTTTAAGCGGCACTAGGATATTATAGATTTATGAAAAAATATGGGTATTAAATGGACATATCATCTAATTAGAT
>CBDUBC010000073.1:0-14901 GCA_965365285.1 uncultured bacterium | reverse complement strand
GACACTTCTTTTTGGTCTCATCATCATAATCCAAGAACAGTTGCTAACGCTCCCGCCGGAGAGGTCAGCCTCAATCTCGGCATCACGGGACCGGCCTATACCATAGGGGCCGCTTGTGCTGCAGGAAATATGGGTCTTATTCATGGCTATCAAATGCTTCAACTGGAAGAAATTGATCTCGCTATTGCCGGTGGAGTTTCCGAAGCAACCGACACCTTTGGCATCTTTGCTGCCTTTAATGCTCAAGGTGCCTTAGGACAAAATGAAGATCCCTCTAAAGCAACAAGACCAATGGATATTGATCGAAATGGAATTGTCGTCTCTGAAGGTGGCTGTCTCTACACTCTAGAAAGATTAGAAGATGCGCAAAAAAGAGGCGCTAAAATCTATGGTGAAATTATTGGATATCATGTGAACAGTGATGCAAGTGATTTTGTCCTACCTAATGCGACACGGCAGGCAGATTGTATGAGAAAGGCGATGAGAAAGGCCAATCTCTCAGCTAATCAAATTGATATTGTAAACCTTCATGCCACGGGTACGAAGGCCGGAGATATCGAGGAATGTAAAGCGATAGCGGAAGTCTTCAATTCTTGTCCGGACACCTATATTAACGCTACAAAAGGTTATATTGGTCATTGTATGGGAGCGGCCGGGGCGGTTGAACTCGCTGGAAATCTTCCTAGTTTTCAAGATGGACTGATTCACGCTTGTAAAAATATCGACTCTCTCGATCCTGAGATAGATGTAAATAATCTAGTCATTCGAGAACCTAAGAAAAAACCGGTTCAAATCATTCTTAACAACTCTTTTGGAATGTTGGGAATTAACTCATGTGTCATCATTCAAAAGTTCGAATAATATAAAAAGGAGAAACTATGCAAGCAACAGAAGTAAGAGAAAAGATTGCCGATATCATTAGTGATATTGCTCTAGATGAAGATCTATCCACTCTCGATGATTCAAAGCCACTAAGAGATCAACTTGATCTTGATTCGATGGACTTTTTAGATATCGTTATGGAGCTTAAGAAAAGACATAAAATTGAGGTACCACAAGAAGATTATCCAAGACTTGCCTCAATGGATTCTTGTGTAGAATATCTTACTCCAAAATTTATGCAATAATGAGTAAGAATACCTACGATTGTATCATTATTGGTGCGGGAATGTCGGGTCTAGCGGCCGGAATCCGCCTCGCCATGTTTGATAAAAAAGTATGTATTCTTGAATCCCACTCCATAGCGGGTGGATTGAATTCCTATTACCAGAGAAAAGGATTTCTCCTGGACGTAGGGCTTCATGCGCTCACAAATTTTGCTCACCCCAAGGAAAAAAAAGGACCATTAGGAAAGCTCCTTAAGCAGCTACGAATTCCCTATGAGTCTCTTCACCTTAAAGAGCAAATTCAGTCTAGAATTGTTTTTGATCAAACCTCTCTAACCTTCACCAACGATTTAAGTATCCTTATGGCCGAGGTTGAAAGAGTTTTTCCTCAAGAACTCGATCATTTCGTGGAGCTCATTCAATACATTAAAAATTATGATGAGCTTAGCTATAATAATAAATATCTTAGCGCTAAAGATGTGGTTTCTACTTTTATCAAGTCTCCTCTTCTTTTAGAAATGATCTTTTGCCCTGTTCTCATTTATGGATCGGCCTGGGAAAATGATATGGATTTTTCCCAATTTGTAATTATGTTTAAGAGCATTTTCCTAGAGGGTTTTTCAAGACCTGCTGGAGGAGTTCGAACCATTATTAATCTACTTATAGAAAAATTTGAGAGTTTAGGTGGTGAAATTAAATATCGTCATCCTGTGGAAAGAATCCTGACTCTAAATAAAACGGTTACAGGGATTGAAACTAAAAAGGGTGAAGTCATCCACGCCAAAAAGGTGTTAAGTTCAGCGGGACTTGCGGAAACACACCTCTTACTTGGTAAAGAAAAGAATGAGTCCCTCGTTGGAAGAATGGCCTTTACCGAAACCATTCTTTTAACCGATCATCTCCCTAAAAGCTTTGGGGTAGAGGACACTATTATTTTTTACAATAAAGGGGATTACTATCAATACCGATGCCCTGATAAGCTTTACGATCCAAGCAGTGCCGTTTTGTGCCTAACCAATAATTTTAAAGACGATCAAGAAGGACATGGCATTTATCGAGTTACTAATATGGCAAATTACGATTTTTGGAAGTCTCTTGAACGAAACACTTATAAAGAAAAAAAATTGGAAGTTCTCGAGAGTTCAAAAGAGCTTGTAAAAACTCTTATTCCCTCTTGGACAGGAGAAATCCTTCTCACGGATGTCTTTACACCAACCACCATCAAAAAATATACGCGACATGAAAAAGGCTGTGTCTATGGAAGTCCGGAAAAGAAAAAAGACGGACGTACAGATATTAAAAACCTTTATCTCTGTGGAACCGATCAAGGTTTTCTCGGAGTTGTAGGGGCCATGCTTAGTGGAATTTCCATGGCAAACCTTCATGTCTTAATGGATTAACCATGATTTATAAAAACGTCGTCATTCAAAATACAGCTCAATACCTTCCTGAGAAGTATCTTTCCTCTGATGATATTGAGCTCGAATTAAAAGAGGTTTATGAAAGATTAAAGCTTCCTTTTGGACGGCTTGAATTGATGACGGGTATAGAGAAACGAGGATATTGGGATCGAGGCCATAGGCCAAGTGAACTCTCCGTCAAAGCCGCCAGAGTTCTTAGTGAAAAAGATCACTACAATCCTAAAGAAATTGATCTGGTTATTCATTGTTCCGTCTGTCGGGACTTTTTAGAGCCAGCAACCGCTTCTGTTATTCATCATGAGCTTAGTCTTCGCGATGATTGTATGATGTTTGACCTCTCCAATGCTTGTCTTGGAGTTTTAAATGCTGTCATCCTTGCCTCTAACATGATTGAAACAGGACAGATTAGAAAGGCCCTTTTGGTTTCTGGAGAAAACTCTGGTCCACTATTATGGGAGACCATTCATCATCTAAAAAATGATCCGAACCTTAATCGAAAAAGCATCAAAAAATACCTCGCTAATTTCACCATTGGTAGTGCGGCAAGTGCCTGGTTATTAGGACATAAGGATGATTGTCAGGGGCATCAAATCTTAGGCGGATCGCAACTCACCGATTCGTCGGCCAATAATCTCTGTCAGGGTTCAGGAAATACCGATTCTCTTATGATGGAAACCGATGCCACTGTTTTACTTGAAGCAGGGCTTGAGCTTGCCCGAATGAATTGGAAAAGCACTCTGGATACCCTTCAGTGTGGCCCAAGGGACTTTGATTTTTATGTTCCTCATCAAGTGGGACGTGCCCATGAAACAGGTCTTGCCGAAAAGCTAGAGATTGATCAAAAGAAAATCATCTCTACCTTCTCCTTTATGGGCAACACGGGAAGTGCAGCAGTCCCGACCGCCTTTGATACGATGATATCCACTCAAAATACAACTGGAAAACGTGTGGCCCTTCTTGGAATAGGTTCCGGATTGAGCTCAATCATGTTGGGGGTCCAATGTCTCTAGATTCTAATCTCTACCCATATCATACAGGAAAACTTCATATTACTTATCAAGGAAAAGATCTTGAACTTAATTATATCGATGAAGGTCAAGGAGAAGCAGTGGTCATGGTTCATGGAAATCCGACCTGGTCTTTTTATTACCGAAGGGCCGTCGATATCTTAAAGGATCAATTTCGATGTATTGTTCCTGATCATATTGGCTGTGGACTCAGCGATAAACCTCAAGATTATCCTTATCGCCTGGAAAATCATATTCAAAATTTAGAAAAACTCATTAAGTCTTTAGGTCTTAAAAAGATTCATTTGATTGTCCATGATTGGGGTGGGGCCATTGGTATGGGTCTGGCCACAAGAAATCCTGATCTCGTTGATAAAGTGGTTATTTTAAATACTGCTGCCTTCACATCTAAGGAGATTCCTTTTCGAATTAATATTTGTCGGATACCGGTTTTTGGTGAGTTTATTATTCGTGCCTTTAATGGTTTTGCCTATCCTGCGACGTTTATGGCCGTAAAAAAGAAGATGAATTCCAATATTAAAAAAGCCTATCTACACCCTTATAATAATTTTAATAATCGACTTGCTACTGCACGATTTGTTCAAGATATCCCATTAAATAAATCCCATCCGTCTTATCAAACTCTAAAGGATATCGAAGATAAGCTTCCACTCATCAAAGGAAAAAAACTTATTGTTTGGGGCAAACAGGATTTTTGTTTCCATGATTCTTTCTATAAGCGATGGAAGGAAATTTATCCTGACGCCCGATCAATTGTGCTTAAACAGGCGGGGCATTACGTTCTTGAGGATTGTGAAATCGAAACCTTGAATGAAATAAAAGGATTTCTTCAATGAGAAAAACTCTCAACATTGCAGAACTTTTAATTGAACAAGCTAAAATCAGGCCACATCAAAAAGCGGTAGTTTTTCCAAGGAAAAAGTCCAAGGGATATATTTATGAGCACCTTACTTTTTCTGATTTGGATGACCTTTCTAATAGTTACGCTAAAAGTTTTTTAGAGCTTGGTTTTAAGAAAGGAACAAAAACTCTCGTTTTTCTAAAACCAGGTCTTGATTTTTCCGCGGTTACCTTTGCGCTGTTTAAAATTGGTGCCGTTCCTATCTTTATTGATCCAGGAATGGGTAAAGAAAACCTTCTTGCCTCCATTGAAAAGGTCAAACCTGAGGCCCTCATTGGAATACCAAAGGTTCATTTTATTCGGATGCTTTTTAGCGATTCTTTTAACTCGATTAATATCTTTGTTACTAGTGGTCATTTTTCATTTGGTGGCGAAAAGAGCCTTCACCAACTGAAAAATAGACTTCATAAAATTGAACTCTTTGAAGTTTTTGAAAAAACCGCTCCTGATGATCTTGCCGCCATTCTTTTTACTTCAGGTGGAACCGGAAAACCTAAGGGTGTGGAATACACTCATGAAATTTTTTGGAATCAGACCCATCTATTAAAATCCATGTTTGGACTTACTCCTGAAGATATAGATATCCCTGGTTTTCCTCTTTTCTCCTTTTTTACTCTTTCGCTAGGGATGACCAGCTGTATTCCTGATATGGATCCAAGTGCTCCATCCAAGGCCAGTGGGGAAAGGCTTTATCAAGTTATTAAAGATCGAGCAGCGACCTTTTTAGCTGGCTCTCCTTCCATTTGGGAAAACCTCGCCGATTACCTTATTCAAACAGGCCTTCAATTAGAGAGCGTAAAGCATATCGCTATGTTTGGAGCGCCCGTTTCTCCAGAGCTTTTAGAAAAATTCCAAAAGGCCCTTCCAAATGCCACCACTTATACTCCTTATGGCGCAACTGAGGCGCTTCCTCTCTCGCTTATTGATGGAAAAAGAGTGCTTGATATCACTCAGTTTCAAAGCCGAAAAGGTAAAGGAACCTGTGTAGGAAAACCGATTGAAGCGATCGAAATTAAAATCATTGATATTGTTGAGGGGCCCATCTCTCGTTTAAATGAGATTAACGAAAAAGCTCCTGGTGAAATTGGTGAGATTATTGTTTCTGGACCAATTGTAACTCGACGTTATTTTGAAATGGAAGAAGAAACCAAACTCGCTAAAATCTATGATGAAAAATTGTGGCATAGGATGGGAGATTTGGGATATCTTGATCAAGATGGACTTCTTTGGTTTTGTGGAAGGAAGGCACATCGAATTCAAACCAAGGATCGGCTAGATTGCTCTGTTAATATTGAGGCCATTTTTAATCAGCATAAACTCATTAAAAGAAGTGCTCTGATTCAACTTAAAGATGAAAATAATCAATCAAGGCCTGCCATCGTCATTCAAAGACAAGATGGAAAAACGCGAGATCGAAAATTTAAGGTCCTTAAAAAGGAGCTCCAGGAGATGGCCAAAAATCATCCCGTTAGCTCTCATATTGATCAAATCTTTGTGACCAAAGACTTCCCTCTCGACATAAGGCATAATATAAAGATTGATCGAAAAAAACTTTCACATCTCGCTCAAAGGGGAGAACTCTGATGAAAATACTGATCACTGGCGCAGGTGGATTTCTGGGTACACATCTAGCAAAAGCATTAAGAGATAAAGGGCACGAGGTTACGAACTTTTCTCGTGGAAATTACCCTCATCTCGATGCGATGGGTGTCAAGACCAAAAGAGGTGATCTGAGAGATAGAGAAAATGTTGAGGAAGCCGTCGAAGGACAAGAAGTTATCTTTCACGTCGCTTCTAAAGTTGGTGTATGGGGAAATTATCGGGAATATTACGATATCAACGTCAAAGGTACGGAAAACCTTTTAAACGCGGCCAAAAAAGAAGGGATTAAAAATTTAATATTTACAAGCTCCCCTTCCGTCGTCTTCGGAAAAGACCAACTCTGTGGAGTCGATGAATCTCAGCCTTTTCCGAAAAAGTATGTTAGTCATTACGCAAAAACCAAGGCCCTTGCAGAAAAGATGGTCTTAGAGGCCCACAATCCTCCATATTTCCACACCATTGCCCTTAGACCTCACCTGGTCTTTGGACCTGGTGATCATAACCTCATTCCTCGAGTGATAGGAAAAGCACGAAAGAATAAGCTTAAAATGATTGGAAAAGGCGATAATAAAGTAGATGTCGTCTATATCGATAATGCTGTTCATGCTCATTTACTGGCCTTTGAAAAATTAGGAAAAGAGCCACAGGTGGGAGGACAAAGCTTTTTTATCTCTCAAGAAAAACCTGTAAAACTTTGGGACTTTATCAATACCCTTTTAGAAAAAACAAAATTTAAAAAAGTGAAATCAAAGGTCCCTTTTACTCTCGCATATAGTGCTGGTCTACTTCTTGAGAAGGCCCTTTTTTGGTCCCAAAATGAACCACCACTTACAAGATTTGTCGCACTCAATTTAGGTAAATCACATTACTTTAATAACCAGAAATCAAGGAATCTTTTAGGATATCGACCTGTTATAAGCCTTGAAGACTCCATTGAGAAAACCACAGAATGGATGAAAGAGACGGGACTTTCTAACATCTCTCAATAGGTTTTATTGGGCCTAAACCATTTCCTTGACTCTGCCGATCAGATATATGACAAAGAGAACCATTATGATGAGAATTATCTTATTTTCGCTATTTATTTTATCTTCTTGCTCCTACTCACCGCAAAATAGGATGCCGGCTTCGATTATTAGGCCACAATCTGAAGTGCTGGATGTGCTCATTAAAAATAAGGTCTTAAAAGATAATGCCGCTCAAACGAGACAGCTTCATTTAAAAAGTCTTGTTATTGAATTTGTTTCGGTTCCTAATTCTGATCAACTCGAACAAGTAAGCTATCTCTATAAAGATTCGGATATCTATCCCTTCACCTCTTTTACTTCTCCTTATTTTGATCGACTCTATCAATTTGAGTTTCAAGGGGATGATGAACTTGCAAAAAAGTTAAAAGAGGCCTTAGAGTCCCTCCCCTTCATCAATAATGTTGAAAGAGATTTTGAAGTGGAAGGTTACTCCATTGAAATAAATCCAGACGCTAATAAAATCGTTAATGATAGTTTCTCATTGTATCAGTGGGGATTAATTAATAACGGACAAACCGTTCTTCGAGACCTTGATGATATTCACCTTGAGTCGATCAAAGGGAAAAAGGGTGTTGATCTTGGGGTCGGACCCATGATTCTTCAACTGACTCCAATGATGAAAGAGGAAATCATTGTTGCCGTTCTTGATTCCGGTTTTGATTACCAACATCCCGATCTTAAAAATAATGTTTTTAAAAATGAAAAAGAATGTAACTCCAGAGGAGAGCCTCCTTTTCGAATGAAAGAAGATCTCGACGGTAATGGTTTTAAAGGCGATTGTATTGGATGGAACTTTACCTCCAAAGAAAAAGGTGGGGATAACAAAGTCACAGATCTTCAAGGTCATGGTACTCACGTGGCCGGGATTATGGCGGCAGAGCTCGATAATGCTCTTGGGGTATCTGGTATTTCAAATAAGATTAAAATTCTTCCTATTAAAGTACTTGGAGAAAATGAAGGGGGAAGAAATCCTAATGGAAGTCTCACTTCAAGAATAGCTAAAGGCATTCTTTATGCAACCAAGATGGGCGCTAAAGTTATTAATATGAGCTTAGGTTGGCCTATCATTCTCGATACCAAGTATTTAAGAGAGGCCTTTGATGAGGCGCTTAAAGCAAAGGTGACAATTGTTGCGGCCGCTGGGAATAATAACAATAATAGTCCAGTCTACCCTTGTGCTTATAAAAATGTCATTTGTGTTGGATCCATTAGTAATGATGGCTCCATTTCTCATTTTTCTAATTATGGCGGTTACGTTAATTTATTGGCACCTGGTGATAATATTCTTTCGACCTTTCCTTTAATTAAAGACCCTTCCTTTTTTAGTGTAAAAGGTTATGAGATCAAAAATGGAACCTCTCAAGCCTCGCCTTATGTGGCAGGTGCTGTGGCCGTTCTAAAAGGAATTTATCCAGAGATTAGTGAAGCTGAAATAAAGGGACGACTTTTCCAAACCGCCTATGATCATCAACATTTTATTAAAAATGAAAAATATTCTAATTTTGGTCTTCTCAATCTCAAAAAGGCAATTGAAGTCGATGATCTTGCGCTCGTTGTTCCAGAATTTAAGGATCTCTCTGCCATATCCGTAAATGGAGAAAATGGGGAGTTTGAAATCAAATTGAATCTTGTGAATCTTGGGGAGGATATTGAAAACGTGAGAGTGGCCATTTCGATTACAGAAAAACACTTTGCCCTTGAAGAAAATAATTTCACATTAGCTAAAATAAAAAAATCAGAATCCTATCCTATTTTTTTAAGAGGAAAGGTTTTAAATTCCAGTTTAGACAATGCACTTAATTTAAATCTAACTCTGACAAAAGCAAATCATGTCAAAAACTATCAAAATGAGTTTAAATTAAGTCAGTCGGTAACAGGGGATGATCGATTTGAGTCCTTAGCGATCGAAGAATTAGAGGGCGCTCCTGCTGCTACAGCGAGGGGGAATAATCTAAGAGTCAATATCAAGACCGTTTCCGACCCTCTTCTTTTTAAAAATGAGCCTGAGTATTATCTCACTAAGGAAAATAAAGAAAAGGAAAGTATCGATATTCATATCTTTAAAAAAGATACAGCAATCTTTAAAAATAATACGACTTTAAGTATCCCAAAAGGAACTCAGGTTCTCTTTATTCAAATCATGGATTTGGATGGTGATGAGAATGGCGATTATTTTATTGGTAGCATTGCTAAGGATGGAGAAAGTCGCTATCTGCAATTAAGTTTTTTCGATGAAAATGGGACATCCTTATATGGTGATTATGGTCACTGGAAAATATCAGACTCTGTGGCCTTCCTTGAGGACCTTAGACAAACTGCCGTCATAAAAACTCAGCTCAAAGGTCATGGAGAAGTGGGTACCATCGCCTTTTTTAATCATCGCTGCACTCCCTCGAGATGTAACCTGGGTATGGTTCCAGTTGAAGATCAAGATCCTGATCCTTGGAAGGAAAAAGACTTCTCCAAAGGAAAGCATTTCTTTTTCTTTTCTCCTGTGATTGAAAATGGCTCAGTTCAGGCAAAGGTTCGAGTCATGGATAATTTTCAATGGACCAAAACACTTAAGAGAGACTTAAAACTCTCTTGGAATGATAATATCAATATCCTCGATCTTCTTCCTCAATCCAAGGCCGAGCAGAGTAAGGGTATGGCAAGAGGAGTGATCTCCGTTGGTAAAAACTTTTTTACCAAAGGTTATACCGTCGAGATAAACTCCAAAGGACTATTTAGGGCCAGTGAAATACGAAGTGATCGAATTAAAGTGGAAGGAAATAGCAGTACGCCGGTCATCGATATTTCGTCCGTACCTAAAATGAATTCAGGAACTTCTTTTTCTGGAATTTACGATCCCACCACCATCCGTTTCTCTTATATGTCTGGAGTAGATCAAACAAATATCAATTTAAATAATACTCCAACAGAAGAAGTGACTTATAAATTTCGTCATAAAGACGGGAAAATTTGTTTAACCGGAGATCTCGTCACTCAAAAGATCTATCAATTTGATTGTGATAAAGAAGATGGAAAAACTCTTCAATGGAAAGTAAAACGAATTGAGGGAACGAATTCCTTTATGATCAGTGAACGCGACCAATGCCTCAGTGTCCCTGAATTCAAGTGGTACCGAAGCTGGGATAGCTTTGCTTATAAAAAGAAATGTAATGGTGGAAAGGATCAAAGATTTGAACTGATTGAACAAAGAGGAAGCGTTTATCTAAAATCTACACTTACGAATAAATGTCTCACTCTCTCTACAAAAAGAGCACGAAGTCTTCACGATATTATTCAAAAAAAATGTAAGGACTCCAATGCTTTTCAATGGGAGATGCTTAAAATCACCAATCCTATTGAGGGTAGTAACCCTGTTGTTTTAGGAGAAAATAGCTTTCAATTCCAAAATTCCACGCTTTTTAAAGTGCCTAATAAAAGAGATCATATCATTCGATTAATCTCTAGTTTTAAAAAGGGTGAACTTCACTATAATCTTCTAGAAACCAAGTCTAACTTAAAGGTTCATATCTTCGACTCAGAAACCGAAACATCTAAAGTTTTATCAAAAACTATCTCTCGATTTAGTTTTTTGCCGGGAAGCCTTTTCTCGGAGTCTCTTTACCCTGTTGTCATTGGAAAAGAGAAGAAGCGAAAACCTGCACTCTATATTGACGCCACTCAAATATCTCGAGGAGATATTTATGTCCTTACCCTTAATGATAAGGATCAGCTTGTCTCTCCAATTAAATATAATATTAGAGTACCTAATAACTGTAGACCGATGAATCCGATTTTTAGAGGGCAAGAAAGAGTCATGCACTACACTCTATTTTGTAAAGAAGAATCTTCAACAGGCCCTCTTTGGATACTTAAATACTTGAAGGTTGATTAATGAAATCTCTACTTCTCCTAACAACACTTATCCTTTTTGTGAGTTGTTCTAAAACCGAAATCGGACGATCCCTTGCTTCTAACACCGTAAATTTTACCAACGGTTTAGTACCCTTAGAATATGGAGCGAGACCCGCAACGGATCTCTATTATAAAGGTGAACCACTCCTTCCAGAAGAGGCCCATCAACTGGTCGTCAGTAGCGAGGGAAAAATGGATCTATCCCTCCTTAACCCAGACCCCACTACTGTGCTATGGAAGGATCGCGATCCTATGCCTTTAACCAAATCCATGGATGATCTAGGAATAACGGAGGACGACGAGATTAAGTATCTCGACGTTGTTCGTTCAAGATCTGGTCGTTATCGTTTTAGTGTTCGAGTCACCTCACCTAATGGAGAACAAAGAACCTTTCGAGTAATGCTCTCTAAGCAAATTCATAACGTGCTCTTAAGAAAAAATCTTTTTAGAAAGCTTGGTTACAACGTTCCCAAGATTGAATACTTTCCTAAACTAAAACTCAAATTCAGCTCATATTTTGCGAAAGAAAACTTTTTTAATGATATCTCCCAAGCAACCTTTGGTGATCCTGCCAGATGGGTAAACGATTATCAAAAGCACCTTCGAGAAGATGAGATTCTCCCCTCAGACGATCTTAATATTTTGGAACCCGGTACCATTGAAGAAGGCTTTTTTGATCTTCCTCGACATACCATTAAAAATGCCGCTTTTGATAAATGCCTTTCTCGAGATATTAAAAAGGATAAAAAGGACATCTATCAATATCAGTGTAACCGAGAACATTTTTATGCTCAAAATTGGGTGTTTCAAAAAGGCGAAGATAATACTTTCACCATACGTAGTGCACAAACCGGAAAATGCCTAGATATAAGAGGAAAAAGTAAAATCACAGGTGCCGATGCTATTGAGTTTCCTTGTAATGGTCAAAAGAATCAGCGTTTTGTGCTGGAAGAAGGCTCTATTGAAAATAAAACGGCGACTACCATTAAGGCCGTTCATAGTGGATATTGTCTAAGGATAAAACCTCTTCATCGAAAAAAGGGAGACCGGGCACAGGTAGAGCAGGCCCGTTGTAATGGAAAGGATGATCAAAAATGGGTTATTGGTGATCGACTTTATGGAGATGGACCACTAAGAGAAGCAGAAGAAATTACTCTTCAAGACGTTATAGTCCTTGAAGAGCAGGATCATTATTATAATTTGGCCTATGGTTTTCTTCCACCTGAGGTAATCCAAGGGAGAAGACTGTTAAACTCTGCTCTTGTTCCTTATGCTCTAGTGGAAACGCCTGAAAGTATCAATCTAATGAACTGGCACGTAGGGCGAGTGATCAATGGCTCTCTCAAACTTGAAATGGAAAGTGCTGAAAATTTTAATCCTACCTATTATGATGCCAAATGGATCACGAGAAGAATTCTAAGGCTAGACCGTCAGGACTGGAAAGAGATTGTCGATATGGCCTACTTTCCACCTGAAGTTGCTTCTTTACTGACTGAGAAATTGATTTCAAGAAGAAATCATTTAATGAGTCTATTTGAAATTGATAACTCAGACATCAGGGCCGCCGTGGCCCAAAACCAAGAAATTATTCTTATGAATCCGGGCACGGGGACTTGCCTCGGTCTTAATTCAGAAAGCAAAATTGGCCCTATAAGCTGTGAATCCTCTACTAAAGAAGATATAGTTTTTAAACTCTCACGGCCGGATCAAGGTTATTTTTCTCTAAAACTTCTTAAAAATGGAAATTGTCTTGATATTAATCGAGGAAGCAATCGATCGGGAGCTAACCTTATCCACTACCCTTGCCATGGTGCGGAGAATCAGCTTTTTGAAATTGATATGAGTGAACAAGGGCCCATTTCGATAAAGGCCCTAAGCTCTGGAAAATGCCTTGAAATTGATAAGACCCGAGTTGAGCAACATAAATGTGATCAATCACCGGCCCAAAGATGGGAAGCAATTCATTTTCATAAGCGAGGAGATTATTATTTTAATCATAAGCTTGATTTTAACCCTGAAGTTTCCATGGGTGATAAGCTTAAAGAGGGTAAACTTCTGGTTGAAAACTGGCCTGGATACGCTAGCCGGTTTTCTTTTGGAGATCCCGAGAACCCACTAAGTGGTAAAGAGATTGGAAACTTTGTCCTTTCTAAGACCGCTTCTTTAGGTCTTGCTGCTGCCATCACTCAAGTTAATCAAAGATTTCTCAACAACACGACGATGCTTACAACAGCGAGAGCTGGTTTTTTTCAAGACCTTCAATTTCAAGCCTTTATTGATTATTTGATAACGGGAGTCCCTCAAAACATACCGCTAGGTGTGTGGGCATTCCCAACCGTAAGCGGAAATATTATTTTAAATCGAGATGTGGTTATCGGAAGCTATCTTGCTACCGATAATCAGGTTCAACTGGCCGACACCATTGGATTCAATGTAGCATTAGGTTTATATGCCGAAGTTTATGGTCTGAGCACCTTAATTCCTGCACCTTTTCCTGTAGGTGTTAATGCTAGAACACAGGTCAGCTTTACTCGGACCTTTTCACATTTGAGACCTATTAAAAGCTTTAAAGCTGCCAATAAGTACCCGGTAACCAATCTTATTGTACCGTACCTTACAATCAAACAAGGAAAGGTCTTTGATGAACTTCTCAAAGGTAATTTAAAGGATCTTGAAGACGAAGAGAGGCAAAAACTCATCACTAAGGTTTTAGGGGAGTTTAAAAAAGAGCTTCCTGTTGGCGATAGTTTTATTATTTCAGATAACCTTACCTTTGGAGGAAATCTAACGGCGGGCGCCAATTTTCAAAAACTTGTAAGCTTAAGCGCAAGTGCTGGTGGAACCAATTTAACTGTAGCAAGGCTTCATATCAACCGAGTCGATGAAGATACCATTCATGTCTATCGAGATCATGGAAACGTCACTTCTCTTCTTCTTTCAGTCCAGTTTAAAGCGCTTGTGCCCATTTTATCACTCTCTACAAGTCTTTCCGCCGGTATGGCCAAAACTAAGTTTTGGAGTCTAAATATCAATGAAGATGAAAAGAAAAACCCTGAACTCATCGAAAACATCACCGGTTTACGATCGGTTCTAATTTGGAATTCTCTAAAAACTCTTAAAAAAGCGAAAAAACCTCTTGAAGTAAAACACCACTTTACCGAGTCTCTCAATACAGCACGATTTACGGCACTTAGTGGAAATAAGCTTCGAGGAAGAAGTCTCATTCAAATTAAACATCCGGCAGGTCATACCAAAGAACTTTATGTGTCCAATCAAGCGGTACGAACAGGTTATAATATCGAACAATATACCGTGGATGCTCTTAATAGTATTCTTGCAGAATATACAGAATGGGATGTTCAACTTTCAAGTATCAATAAAGGTGCCCCTGGAGATAGCTTAGCTGGTGGACAACATATCTTTCAAGTGCAATACGAAGGAGAAATCAAGGATCGCACAAGAAAGCTTCTTGTTCGAAAAGGACTGATTGAGTCTCCTTTTGTTATGGTCTCTGAGTCCTATCGTGGCTTTGTGATCTCTAAAGAAAAGGCCGAAAAACTACTCAAAAAGCTTAACGAGCGCTATGATCAAGAGTTCTATCCAGAGGAAATCCTCAACCAGACGAAAAGAATCTTTCTTTATAATATTGGAGTGGATTTTCATATCTATAAAGGTGGAATCAACTTCCTCAGCAATTTAGGACGAGATCAATTTAAAAATATTATCAAAGATCATATGAAGCCTGGAGCACCTTGGTTGAAGAGAATGGCCCTTCAGCACTCTTATTGGAAGTATCTCAAGCATTTTCAAAAGAATAACTATTCCCTTTATTCTAAGTGGATGCGCCACACTCTTTCGCAGGCCTCGAGATGGCTCACCATTGAAGGGATGAGAAAACTTTTAGGTGGGGAA
>CBDUBC010000072.1:0-15221 GCA_965365285.1 uncultured bacterium | reverse complement strand
CTCTCTCAGGAGAACATCCGCTAAAGAATAGAAAAGGTTGTAGTTAAGCTTTCTTTCTACAAAAGCTAACCAGTAAAGAATGACTGGAGTGTCATAGTCGGAATCTGAGTCGTTCAGATAATCATTAAGCTTTCTCTCAAAGACGAGGTAGAAGACTCGATCTTTTTCATCCGTAATGAGAGTTTCCGTCTCACTAATCATATTGAGGGCATTTTGAATACTTCCTTCAAGATCTTCTTTAGAAAGTTCAATATGAAGGCTCTTTTTCTTTTCTGAGATTTTTTGCAGACCAGAAATCCACTCTTTCACATCATTTTGAGAGAAGAAATCAAGACCTTTCGTCTTTTTCATTTGATTAAGATAATCCAGAGCTTTATTAGGCTTATTCAATGACATGACATAAAGACTAAGCTGTCTTTTAAGTGCTTCACTGGCATTGAAGTTTGGATTTTTCTTATTCTTTTCAATGAATCGATCGTAATACTTAATTGCTTCAGCGTAATTTCTGGTCATATGATTGAATTCAGCGAATTCAAAATCATTTTTGAAGTCTGCACGGGTATACTGACTACCAAAAAGAGGCTTTTTTCCATCGTGAGCATGGCAGTGAATACAAAGGCCTGGAACACTTTTTGCCATCTTATAAGAATAGCTCCGATGTTTATCAAAATTATCTATCGTTTCTTCTAAGTGCTCTCTAATAACTCTTTTACTGACTTTAAAATTAAGTTTCTTTTGACCAAGATGCTTTTCAATTCCGTCAAATTGCTCCACAAGGTCTTCTAGTGCACTTTTTATTTCTTTTTCGTTCTTCTTATCTCTATAATCTTCTAGACTTGTGAGATAAGGTAGAAGGGTTTTAAAGGTCCCTGCAATTCCTTTCATATCACGATTAAGTTTGGGATTTGACTTGGCCCCAAAAGTATTAAAGGAAAAAGTAATAGTAACTAATACTAAAATTAATTTTTTCAAAATAAATTCCTTCCACCATGTTTAAAGAAGGAATAATATCAACAAATTACCAAAAATAAATGATCTACCTCATCTTTATACTGGAGTCCTTTAATGGAAAATATTAAAACCGAGCTCTTGGCCCTCTTTCATAACTGGCTTCCCACTTCTTTTGTGGTTGTTATTACGTGCTGTATTTTTGTTTTTTATAAGAAATTTTTCTTAGAGGCATCAAACTATGACTCAAGTAAGAAAGGTTTCAGACAGTTCATTCTGTTTATGATCGCTCTTTGTGGCCTTATTGGAGTTCTTCTTTTCTTACCCATTCCCGATGCCACGAGGGAACAACTCTTTAGTCTATTAGGGATTGCCCTCACCGCCACTATAGCCTTAAGCTCTACCACTTTTGTTGGAAACGCCATGTCAGGACTGATGCTTAAATCAATCGATGCCATTAAATTAGGGGATTTTCTTACAGTTGCTGGTCATAACGGTAGAGTTACGGAGCTAGGAATTCTTCACGTGGAAATTCAAGGAGAAGACCGAGGACTTACCACTCTCCCTAACCTCTTACTAGTCACAAACCCTATTAATATTGTACGATCTTCAGGAACGATCATTTCTGCAACATGCTCTCTTGGCTACGATGTTTCTCGAAATAAAATTGAAAAACATCTTATTACGGCCGCTGAAAAAGTTGGTCTAACCAATCCCTTTGTTCAAATTCTAGAGCTTGGAGATTTTTCTATTAGCTACCGAGTTGGAGGGTTTCTTGAAGAAGTTAAATACCTCATCAGCATGCGATCTAAATTAAGAGGGGCCATACTCGATATACTCCATGAAAATAATGTGGAAATCGTCTCTCCTCATTTTATGAATCAAAGAGTTCTTCCGGCCGATAAGATTTTCATTCCTAAAAAGGAAACAGTTCAGGAAGTTTCTAAGGATAAATCTCCTGAGGATGTCATGTTTGATAAGGCCGATGAAGCCGCTTCCATTGGCGATCTTCAGGCAAGAATCGCATCCTATGCTGAAGAAATTGAAGAGATCGAAGATCAAATGAAAGAGAGTGAAGATAAAGCGAGCTTTAAAGAGGAAAAAGAGAGGATTAAAAAAAGAATCGATCTTTTAAAGATGCTTATTAAGAAAAAAGAAAAGAAGCTTTAGTTACTCATCAGTGCTGAGTACAGCAAGGAAAGCAGATTGAGGAACTTCCACCGTTCCAACCATCTTCATTCTCTTCTTACCTTTCTTTTGCTTTTCAAGAAGCTTTCTTTTTCTCGTAATGTCTCCACCATAACACTTTGCAAGAACGTTTTTACGAAGGGCCTTTACTGTTTCTCTTGCCATAATCTTACCACCCACAGCAGCTTGAATGGCGATATCAAATTGTTGTCTGGTAATGAGCTTTTGGAGCTTTTGGCAGAGCTCTCTTCCTTTTTTCTGAGCAAAGTCTTTGTGACAAATCAGAGATAAAGCGTCAACCGGCTCCCCATTAAGAAGAATATCCATCTTTACGAGACTTGCTGGTTCATACCCATAAACTTCATAGTCCATGGAGGCATAGCCTTTAGTGAAACCTTTTAGTTTATCATAAAAATCAAAAACCATTTCCACGAGGGGAAGATGATAAACGAGCTGAACTCTTTCTTCAGTGATGTATTTTACATCAATTTGTCGCCCTCTTCTCTCAGTAAGGAGCTGAATTATTTTTCCAACAAATTCATTTGGAAGGTGAATATTTACTTCAACAACTGGCTCTAGGATTTCTTCAATTGCCGTTACAGCTGGCATTTTTGAAGGGTTATCCACAAACATCTCTTCGCCTTTAGTCGTTACAATTTTATAACTACATGAGGGGGCAGTGGAGATTAAATCCAAGTCAAACTCTCGCTCAAGTCTTTCTTGAATAATATTCATGTGGAGAAGACCTAAGAAACCACATCGAAAACCGAGCCCAATAGCATCAGAGCTTTCTGGTTCATAGGTAAAAGAAGCGTCATTAAGTGCAAGCTTATCAAGAGACTCTTTTAAAACAGAATAATCTACAGAGTCGACAGGAAAGATTCCACAAAAAACCATCGGTTTTGATTCCTGGAATCCCTTGAGATAAGGAGTATCTTTAAATTTCGAGTGAACAATGGTGTCTCCAACATTCACATCTCGAATGGTTTTTACTCCACAGATAATCATCCCAACATCACCTGCACCAAGCTCAGTCACCTCTTTAAAGAATGGGTTATTTATCGCAAGCTTAAGAACTTCGTAATCTTCTTCAGAGTGCTTAAAGTGAATCTTATCCCCTTTTTTTAGGGTTCCTTCAAAGACTCGACAAAGGACGATAACTCCTTGATAGGAGTCAAACCATGAGTCAAAGATTAGGGCCTGAAGTTTATTTCCTCGGTCTCCTTTAGGCGATGGGATTTTATCGACAATCGTCTCAAGAAGCTCTGCTACTCCAATTCCACTTTTGGCAGAAATCAAAGGGGCCTCAGAGGCATCAATACCAATAATATCTTCGATTTCTTTTCTAACTTTTTCAGGATCGGCATGAGGAAGATCGATCTTATTAATAACTGGAATGATCTCAAGATCATTTTCAAGCGCCATATAAACGTTTGCTAGTGTTTGGGCCTCTACCCCTTGAGAAGCATCAACAACCAAAAGGGCCCCATCACAAGAAGCAAGGGATCTAGAGACTTCGTAGGAGAAGTCAACGTGACCTGGAGTATCAATTAGATTGAAATGATAATGATTTCCATCCTTTGCTTTATAATCGATTCGAACGGCTTGAGCTTTAATAGTAATTCCACGCTCTCTTTCAATGTCCATATTATCGAGAAATTGTTGCTTAGCCTCTCTTTTAGAAAGGGTACCGGATTCTTCGAGGAGTCGGTCGGCCAGAGTAGATTTCCCATGATCAATATGGGCGATAATAGAAAAGTTACGTGTAAAATTTGTATGCATAGACGGCGATTATAACCACTGCGATAAAAATGGCCAATAATATTCAATAATATGGTGCGTAATATCTTAAGATTCTTTAAATGATCCTCTCAACCTATTGAAGATTAATCGATTTTTCTAAAAAATCATCAAATCTCACACAAAGATATCAAAATCCATCCTCTTCACATCTAAACTGTCTGTGTGAACAATCACAAGAACATTTTGTAGAGAAAGTCTCTACCACTATAATTTGGCATAAAATAATATCAAAATAATTAAAATAAAAATATGAGTTCAAAAATGAGTAAAAACTAATTTGAAAAATTTCTATGGAGTAATTTTTTTAGATCTTCAATGGAGCTTGGTTTAGGTAGGAAATCTAAAGGTTGATTTTTCTGATAGGTTAAAATTTCTTCATCAGATTCGTGCGCGGAATGAATAACTATAGGCGTATTATTATTTGGAGTATTTTCTATTAGGTTTAAAAAATCTTTTCCCCCAGAACCTGGCATAAAAAAATCTATAAAAATAATATCAAATCTTTGATCCTGACACTTTTTAATAGCAGTAGATACATTATCAAGAAGCGATATATTTTCTTTCTGTACTCCAAGAGTTATTAACTTTTTTTCTAATACTAGTAAATTGATAGAATTATCATCCATGAAAAGTACTTTCAAGTCAGAAAAGTTCTTTCTAGGTATGGTATCGGTGCTTTCAATTCTCAAATCATCAACGCTACCCTTCTTTAGAGGAATTAATGCTTTGACAATTGTTCCCTCCCCAATGTCGCTATTAATTTCTAATTTTCCTTTCATGAGCTCAATCAGACTATTATTAATACTTAAGCCAAGTCCAAGTCCTTTTTTGTAAACCTCATCTAGGTCAGAAATTTGGGAAAACGGCTTTAGAAGATCTGGTAATAAAGTCTCATCAAATCCTTTACCTGTATCTTGAATGGTGAAAGAAATCATATTTGTTCCGTTTTTAACCAACTCTTGATTTACTGATAATTTGATGAATCCATTTTTAGTATTCTTGAATGCATTATCAATGAAGTTAGAGAGAATCTCTGATATCCTAAACTCATCTCCCAAAAAGATATCATCTTCAAGATTATTTTCTATCTTGAGTTCAATCGTATTAAGCTCCTCTCTTCCAGTAAAACTTAAGCTTAGCACTTGAAGAAGTTTACTTATTTGGAAAGGTTCTTCTTCAAGACTACATTTATAATTTTCAAGTTTAGAAATGAGAAGAATGTCTTCAATCAGCCTAAGCAGAGATTTACCAAGCTCCTTGATAATTTCTAGATCTTCATGATAATCTTCCAACCCTTCCTTCATTAGTAAAATATCAGTAAGTCCTAAAATACCATTAAGTGGATTTCTCAAGTCATGACTCATCATACTTAGAAAAAGCTTATTAGATTTAACAGCTAAAAGTGCCTTTTGTTCCGCTACTTTTTCTCTCGTGATGTCAGTATGAGTTCCTGTAAAACGTATTGGATTTCCTTCTAGATCTCTTTCACAGATTTTTCCGCGATCAAGAATATACCTCCATTCTCCATCTTTATGCATCATTCGATGAACATTTTCATAAAAGCCGACTTTTCCCTCCATATGCTTTTTAATATCCTCAAGACAGCTATCGATATCATCCGGATGAACTCTCGAGGCCCAGCTCTCATAATTGAAACTAATTTCTTTAAGGTCGTGGCCTAACATCTGGGCCCATCTTTCATCAAAAATAACTTCATTGGTTGAAGGATACCAGTCCCACATCCCAAGCCTTGTCCCCTCTAAAACGAGTGCAAATCTTTCTTCGTTTTCTTTAATAGTATGGATATCTTGAAAAAGACCTCTAATGGTACCTTTTTCGTGCTCTAAAAACTTTCCTAGAAACCATCGAAAGCTACCATCTTTTAAAACCAGTCTAAATGTATATTTTTTCCCTAGGATAAGTCCATCATCCGGATGAATGATTTTATTGATAGAGCTAACTTCAATTTGATCTGAAAGATCCTTAGAGACATCAAGGATCTCACCTTCTTTTTTGAAATGGAGATAGTGTATTTCAAAGTCTTGGGGATTGAATTCCATTTTACCACCTAAGTAAAAATATCTTCTGAGAGAACCATGATGTAGTAATCGAGGTTACTTTCTTTACCTCGAATAGGAATGACGTTTCCAAAACCTTTAAACACAACTTCTGTAAGGGTTTTTTCATTCTCACCTTCCACTTCGACGATATCAACAACCTTTGCCTCTCCTTCATCACTGTTTGTATTTTTTCGAAGAGGAATAATGATTTCTTGGTTTTCAATTTTGGATCGTCTCTTGATGGCCTTTTCATAGGCATCAATAATTGATTTTGGAATGACAGTGTCATGAATGTTTTTACCAATGACATCGGCCATTTGAACTTGCATAAGCGAGTAAAGGGGATTGTTCATATAGATGAGTCGCCCTTCAGCGTTAGCGACCATGACAGGCTTTCGAACAAGGTTTGCTAGGGCATCAAACTTTCTATTTTCTACGTTGATTCGATCGGTTCGAAGTTCATCAAAGAGCTTAATACTTTGAATCATTCGGTTCATCTCTTGAGCAATTTCTCCGATTTCATCGTGCTGATTGTAATAGATCGAGACGTCAAAATTACATTCTTGAAGCTCGCGAATGGCATCTTTAATCTTTTTAAAGGGCAGGGCGATTTTTCCTGGAATAATAAGGCCTAAAATAATGGTACCTAAAAAACCAATGATCAGGGTGATCATCATATTTTTTTTGGTTTCTTCTACGATTTCTTTAATCTTTTTATCTCTTTCTACAGACTGAAAGTACTGAATATCTTGAAATTCAGAAAAGGCATCTAGGATCTTATCTGCCAGTTCAGCAATAGAGCTCATCCCTACCGTATCGCGATGAAAAAGAGCAGCGTTACTGAGAACAAGCTTTAAAGAATCGACGTAAGAGAGCATTTTAATAACAACTTTTTTAACCTCAGGATCATTATAAAGAGTTTCTAGATTATGAAGTTGATTAGTGAAGCTATCACAGAGACCAATAATCTTTTCAATGTCTTGAGGAGTAGATTTTTTAGTAAGGACCTTTCTTTGGTTTTTAAGAATTAAAACCGCAGAGATACGAATTTCATCGGTCAAAAGAGAGATCTTATTAGATTTCGCTGTAATTTGATCCATTTCTCTATTGAGTCCATTCAAAAAATGGAAAACGGTAAATGAGAGGATCAGAACCACCAAATTGGCCACGATAAAGCTAGCAGCGACTCTATTTTTGAGCGATAAATTCAACCTAGCCCTCCGCTAAATCATCGAAAAGTTTATTAAAATTATTTTCATTTCCAACTAAAACCACAATATCTTCTGGCTCGATTACATCCATGGGCATTGGGCTATCATTAATTTCTACTTTATAGGCAGGTTTTCCATCCTCAGTAATATAGGGAATCTTCTTTTGAAGCGCGACAATATTGAGATTGTAATTTTGTCGAATCTTACTTTCAACAAGAGTTTTTCCTTCAAATTTTCGTCCCATCTTTAGTTCAACAATGGAATATCCTGCGGCGAAGTTATAACGCTGAAGTACGTGAGGAGCAACAATTTTAGAGGACATGATCTCCCCCATTTCCTCTTCCACCTTAATAATTTCACTGGCACCAATTTCATGAAGGATATGCTCATGAAGATCACTCGTTGCTCTGGCGATAACTCGACCAACCCCTAGCTTTCGAAGCATTGCTACGGCCATAATACTCATTTCAATATTATCCCCGATGGCAACCATTGCAACGTCGACATCAGAGATATTTACACTTCGAAGTGCTCTTTCGTCTTTAACGTTAAGAACAACTGCGTGAGTCACTTTATCTTTAATTTTTTCAACGAGAACTTCGTCCACATCAATCGCAACAACTTCGGCCCCTTTGTTGTAAAGAGATACCGCTGTTTTTGCACCAAATGTACCCAGTCCAATTACTGCTACAATCATAGAAAAAAATCCTTCCTGTCTATTTTATCAAGATATTTTTAACTCTGAGAGGGGGGATAAAACTATCCCATGAGTACTCGACCATCGGGGTATTCTAATATCCCTTCTTTCCTCACTCTCGTGCTGATAGCAAGGACTAGGGTCAGCGGACCAATCCTTCCAATAAGCATCAGAAGCGCTACCACAACTTTTCCCAGTAAGGAAAGGGTCGGCGTCACACCTAAGGTAAGTCCAACGGTCCCTCCTGCGGAGACGACTTCAAAAAAGAGAGGTAAAAAGGCGGTCTTTGATTCAATCTTCATGAGAAGAAGAATGAAGAAGCTTGTGATCATGATAGAAATGAAAGTTAGAGCGGTTGCTTTTACAACAAGAGGACCTGGAATGGTTCGATCAAAAATAGAGACGGTTTTACGTCCTTTAAGTGTGGATTTAATCGAATTAATAAGGATTGCTAGTGTTGTGGTCTTAACCCCACCAGCAGTTGAACCAGGAGAGCCCCCGATGAACATAATGAGACACATCCCATAGATGGTATAGGAATGGAGGTTATTAAGAGGAATAGTATTAAAGCCTGCGGTTCTTAGAGTGATCGACTGAAAGAGAGAGACTTGAACTTTTTCCCAAAGGGTAAAGTGATCAAGAGCATTAAGAAATTCTCCAAAAAAGACAAAAAGAAAACCAATCATAGTAAGAAAAAAGGAAGTGGTGATTACAATTTTTGTGTGAAGAGTCGTTCGAATAATACTTTTTCTTTTGCCGATGATCTCGACCAGTTCTCTTAGAACAATAAAGCCTAAACCACCCATGGTGACGAGAACCGCAATGGTTCCATGAATGAGAGGGCTTGTGGCGTAGTTCTCAAGAGAGGTATCAAAAAGAGCAAATCCTGCATTACAAAAAGCGGAAATACTATGAAAGAAGCCGTAGTAGATGGCCTGACCAAATTCATACCCTTCCATGGAAAAAGCGATGGTAAGAACTAGCCCGCCCCAAAACTCAATAATGAAAGTGTATTTAATGATGTTAATGATCATCGCGTAGAGTTCTTCAAGACTCGAAACATCAAGAAGGTCTTGCATGATAACTCGATCTTTCATTCCCATCGATCGCCCTAAAAGAATAGCTAAGGAGGAGTAGAGAGTCATAATCGAAAGGCCACCGACTTGAATTAAAAAAAGCACAACAATCTGACCAAAGAGACTGTAGTCTGTTGCCAGAGAAAGAGTAGTAAGCCCCGTTACACACGTTGCTGAGGTTGCTGTAAAAAGAGCATCCACAAAGCCAATCGACTTATCACCCGTTGAAGAGATGGGAAGCATTAATAAAAAAGTCCCAATAAGAATCATTAGAGAAAAAGAAACTAGAACCATTTGAGCGGGCCTAAGTCGAATTCCCTTAAACAGCTGGGGCTCTCGAGTCCGTTTTCGAAGTCTTCCCGTATCATCCTCGTAAAGGGCAAGAATGGAGGAAAAGAGATGGGTCGAGGCCAACCAAAAAGTAAACTGTTGATCGCCCCAAGTAATAACAAGGGGTATAAAAACAATGATCGATGAAACATGTCTTCTTACGAATTGTTCAAATGAGTCAGAGCTTAAATAATTCACCATCAGGACCATAAGAATGACAAAGGGGATTATCCAAGACATCCCCATAAGGACTTGATTAATGGTCTCTATTGGCCAATTGGAAGGAAACTTTTCGGAAACCTTCAGGACATAGAGGAGAATATAGGTTCCGTTAAAGAAAACTTCGAAGAGAAATGGAACCTTTTGCAAAAAATTATACATAATGTCATCTTAATCTTTATTCAAAATTCATTCAATCATAGGCTTTGATTATATCACTTTCCTTGAGTAATATTACTAATGGATATAAAGGTAGAGTTTGTCATGAAAAATATATTAAAATTATCGGTTATACTTATTCTCTTACCTTTTTTGACTATGTGTAGCTCAAACGAGCTTGTTGATAAAAGTCCGGAAGAGAAAAAAGCGGACCTCTATTATGCTCAGGGCACGAGTAATCTTATTAAAAAGAAATATACCGAGGCCCTTACTCATCTACTCCAGGCCAATAAATTGCGACCAAATAATTCTCAGGTTAAAAACAATTTGGCCATGGCCTATTATTTTAAAGGGCAAACCAAAACGGCCATTGATATTCTTAACCAATCCATAGAACTCAATCCTAAAAATAGTGATGCTAAAATTAATCTTGGTTCTATTTACTTTCAAACAAATCAACTTGATCTCGCTCGAGGAATCTATCAAGAAATTTTAAAAGATTTAGTTTATAAGTATCAATTTAGAACACATTATAATCTTGCTCTGATTGCGCTTAAACAAAATCAACCTCTCGTGGCGCAAAAGCATCTTTATCTTTCTTTAAAAGAGAAAAATGACTATTGCCCTGCTCTTTTTCAACTAGGAGTTATTGAGCGAGATAAAGGTAATGATGTCGCCTCCTTAAGACATTTTAAAGAATCTACGAAGTCCACTTGTGTAAATGATCCTAGAACTCATTTTGAGGTGGCAAAAACCTATTTAAGACTAGGTAAAAAATCAGAAGCGGAAATGAAACTCCTCTCGATCATTCGAAGTTTTCCCTCTACGACCTTTGCCCTCACGGCCAGAAAAGAGCTTCGTAAGCTTGGATTACAAAATGAAAATATTGACCACCTAACTCGAAAACTCGATAGTGACATCCTTGACCTTACACAGCAGAAGGGAAAGAACGAGTATATCATTGAATCACAGGACTTCTAAAAATGACTGATCAAACAAATGAGCAACCAGAACAGACAACTGATGAGGTAAAACCTCTCCAAACTATCGGTGATTACCTCCGACAAGAGAGAGAAAGAAGTGGTCACTCCCTCAAATATATTTCTAATAAAACTAAAATCAGTCTGACTCAATTAGAGTCGCTTGAAAATAATCGACTTGATCAGCTTCCCGATAAAACTTATGTTCAAGGCTTTATCAAGGCCCTTTGTAAGTACGTAGAGCTCAATAAAGAAGCTGCTATCGAAAAGCTTAATGATACCTATGATCAGCTCTATCCAGAAAGAAAGGTGGTTGATCTTAAAGTGTTAACCCCTAAAGAAACTTCAAACGCTTCTCCTCTAATGGTTTTTGGAATCATTGGTCTTGTCGTCGTTTTTCTAGGTTATGGTGTTTTTAATTATCTTAAGAATAGATCTCTTGAAAAAATCAGAGCTGAACTTCAAGCTCCAATTAAAACGAGAACTCTGACCTCCAAATCTCCTCTTATGGAAGATGCTGTTAAGCCAGAAGTTATGGTTCAGAACGAGCAAGATAATGAAACAGAAATTCAAGAAGAAGTAGTCGAAAAAGAAGAACCTGCTTCAGTTGAAGTGAAAAAAGAAGAAGAGCCCGTCGTGGCAGAGGTAAAACCAGAGGTTAAGCCAGAAATTAAAGAAGAGCCTAAGGTTGAAGCGAAGGAAGAAGAGAAAAAAGAAAAAATTAAATTCTATCCGATCACCTTTACCATGTATGAAAAAGAGACCAATAACTCGGCCGCTCTTATAGAAGAACACCTTCCCAAAAATATCCAAACGGCCACTAATCCGGGTGAGCAAAATATTTTTATTAAAGCAGTCTCAGGAGATACCTGGATTACTTATAAAAAAGATCTTCTTCCAGTCAAAAAATTCGTTTTAAAGAAAGATCGCACTCTTTTTATCTCAGGTAAAATTGTTCGTGTTTTTCTAGGAAACGTTCACGCGACTAAGATCTTTTTGAATAATGAACCGCTAAAAATTGAATCAAAATCTGGAGTTAAGAGTTTAGTTTTCCCAGCTGAGAGAGCGAAAGATTATAAACTTCCTCTTTTTGTCTTTAAAGATAGTGGCGAAGTGATTCCTTCTGATCAATATATTGAAGGACTCTAAGACATCCAATCAAGGCGCTTAAAGGTTCTAAGCGCCCAGGCCCCTAAAACCACCGTCGGTAAGAAAATTGCAAGTTCTGGGGAAATATTCCCTTTCTTAGAGACACTAATTCCATAGAAAAACAAGGCATAATAAAGGATGAGAATGATCATCACTACACTCCCATAATTTTTATCTCGCCCCCTCCCCTTTTTAATTCCGTAACAAAATCCTAGAAGAGTAAAAAGAAGAATAAGAAGAGGAGTATTGAGCCTAGTCCAATATTCTAGCTTTGCTTTATAAAGTCTCTCTAAAATCCCATTTCTCTGGTTGGGATCTTTTTCTGTTTTAAGCTCATTGGTTTTATGGCGTATAAAGCGTCTTAGTTCATTGGTATCTTTCATATTATCTTTATTCACAAAACCCGGACGAATATCTTCTTCAAAAAGAGGGAAAATATATTGTTCAAAAAGAGCTTTTTCGATTTCTCCTTCCTTGTTAGTCTTTGAAATACTTCCATCCAGGAGGCTTAATTTTAGATTTGGAGGAGTATCCTCATTTCCACTAATTCGAATTAAGCTTCCGGCCTGGGCCATAATCGTTCGCTCACCCGTTTCTCCCGTCTTTGAGTGAATGAAAATATTTTTCATCTTTCTTCCGCCATCTTCTACTTCTTCAGCAAAAAGGGTGACACCAGGGATTTCGTGATAAAACATTTCAGGGCGAATATCATTAATCATTCCCGCACTGGTAAGTTTAATAATGGAATTTTTAAAATGGGTTTTACTGGTAGGAATAATATTGAGATTCAAAAGATAAACACTAATGGCAATTCCTAAGCTCGCCAAGAGAAAGGGCCTGAATAGTTTCATTTTACTCAGACCAAATGATCTCATCGCGATGATTTCACTATCTTCACTAAGTTTATTAAGAGCATATAAGGTAGCAAAGAGAACGGAGAGAGGTGTTGCCATGGGGACAAAGCTTAAAGCAATATGTCCAAGAAGCTCTAAAACAATAGAGATCTCTACACCTTTACTTATGACTATTCGCATAATTCTAAAGAGCTGAAACGTCAGTAGAAAAACGACGAAAAATACAAGACTTACAAAAAAGGGACCTATAAAGCTTGATGCCAGGTACCGACTTAAAACCTTCAATTCAACTCCGTTTAGACAAAGAGAGTTATCCTATGATAATACCTTGTGCACTCTATTAAGTTAAGGAGAGAATCTATGGAATATAAACTACATCTCAAATCAAAAGAGCACACAGCAAGCCAGCTTGTTGTTCATGCTGCATTCTGCAAAAAGAAAAATGAAAAAGAAATGACACCTGTTTTCAGTGGCTGGGATAAGCACTGTAAAGACAGCTTCATGAATCTCAAAAATTCAGATATTTTTAAGGGAACAACAGGAGATTCTTTCTTCTTCTCTCTTGAAGATGGAACGACTGTTCTTGCTCTGGGGCTTGGTGAAAAAACCAAACTTACTCACGAAACTGTTCGTAAAGAATTTGCAAAGCTCTATAAGTCGATTAAAGGCAAGTATAAAGACGTTTCTATCCAACTTGATACCTTCACAGGTTCTAAAGTTAAAGTGGATGATGCTGCTTACCTTTTGACGGAAGCCTTTGAACTGACTTCATATCACTTCAATCAATACCTCTCTAAAAAACAAGAACCAAAACTTAAAACGGTTCATGTGGATACAGCTTCTGGATCTAAAAAGCTAAAAGATCAAATGGATAAAGGTCAAAAAATGGCCGAATCTGTTAACGTTGCTAGAGATTTCGTAAATGAACCACCAAACGTATTAAACTCTGTTAATTACGCGAAAATGGTTGAAAAAGACGCCAAAAACCTTAAGCGAGTTAAAGTTAAGGTTCTTGGGAAGCCTGAGCTTAAAAAAGAAAAAATGGGAATGTTTCTATCCGTCAATGCGGGATCAGCACATGACCCTAGACTTGTTCAACTCACTTACACTCCTAAAAAAGTGACTAAAAACACCAAGCACATCGTTCTTGTTGGTAAGGGTCTTACTTTTGATACCGGTGGATATTCACTTAAGCCAGGTGGCTCCATGGTGAATATGAAGTTTGATATGGCGGGATCTGCAACAGTTTACGGTGCTTTTAGAGCAGCTGCCCTAAATGATGCTCCTGTTAAAATCACCTGTCTTCTTGGGATGACTGATAATGCTGTTAACGAGCATGCAACTATGCCAGATTCTATCGTAACCGCTAGAAACGGTATGACTGTAGAAATTCTTAACACAGATGCTGAAGGACGACTGGTTCTTGGAGACGTTCTTTCGTACGCTTCTGATATGAAGCCAGATGCTATTATCGATGCTGCAACTCTAACAGGAGCAGTTCTTATTGCTCTTGGAACTGAGGTTTGTGGAGTTATGGGTAATGATCAAAAGCTTTGTGATGATCTTCTAAAGTCTGCTAAAAACTCTGATGAATATGCTTGGCAACTTCCTATCATCGATCAGTGGAGAGATGATATGAAATCAAGTATTGCTGATCTTAAAAACATTGGTGGATCAAGATGGGCAGGATCTGCGAAAGCGGCCGCTTTTCTAGAAAACTTTGTTGGAAAAGACATTGCTTGGGCACACCTTGATATTGCTGGTTGTGGTGATTCTCAAGGTCATCTTCCTTATTGTCCTCCAAAAGGAGCATCAGGAACGATGATTAGAACGCTTACTAACTATTTGATGAATAGCAAATAACACTTAGGGGGCTTCAGGCCCCCTTTTTTTATGACCAAAAAAATTGTCCTCTACAATCCAGAAATACCAGGTAACACCGGATCTATTGGCAGAACCTGTGTAGCGCTTAATTATGAGCTTATTCTCATTAGGCCTTATGGTTTTGATCTTTCAGAAAAAGCGGTAAGAAGAGCGGGACTGGATTACTGGAAGCACGTTAATCTAAAAGAGTACGATAACTTCAATGACTTCCTTACCACAGAGGAACCATCTCCTAACGCTATGATGTTTCTTTCAAAAACGGCCAAAACCAATTATTTTTCAGCTGACTACACTAAAGTGGATTACATGATCTTTGGTTCAGAGACAAAAGGACTTCCTCAAGAGCTTTTCCAAACCTATGCAGACCACTTCTACTCTCTTCCCATGTTCACGGATAAAATCAGATCGCTAAATCTTTCTAACGCTGCCACGGCCGTGGCCTATGAATGCTTAAGACAAAATAGTTAGGGGGAAGACTCCCCCCAACCCATTATTTAGAAATAAGAAGTAGGTTATAAAGTTTTGAATTCTCTCCAGGATTCTGACCTACACAGAACATGAAGTTTTTACCTGAGTTATCTACGTTAACAGCAGAGTTACAGTAGAGATTTCCACTGCTATTACTCTCATCCACGATAGTTCCGTTAATGAAACCATCATTTG
>CBDUBC010000071.1:0-15252 GCA_965365285.1 uncultured bacterium | reverse complement strand
TCAGCTTCGGCTGAGGTTTTTTTTTGCCTAAATTTGAAACTTCTAACTTTTGGTCCTATTTTGAATTGTCCCCTTTGTAATCACTCCGCTATTTCTATGTATTATCAAGATCATTTGAGTCGTTACCATCATTGCTTAGAATGTGATCTTGTTTTTTTAGACCCTAAATTTCATTTAGACGTCAAAGAAGAAAAAAAAATTTACGATCAGCATGAAAACGCTCTCTTTGATGAGGGTTATCGAAAATTTCTTTCTAAACTTTTTAATCCCCTGTTAAAAATTCTCCCACCTAACCAGACTGGACTCGATTTTGGTGCAGGCCCTGGTCCTTTTCTCGCTAAAATTTTAGAGGATCACGGCCACACCATGAAACTCTATGATCCCTATTATCACCCCCATAAAGAAAATTTAAAAAAGCGTTATGATTTTATTGTCTCTACTGAGGTTTTTGAGCATTTTTATAGTCCGGGGAAAGAGATTTCATCTCTGAAATGCCTGCTGAGGGATAATGGAATTTTAGGAATTATGACTAAGCTTAACCCAGGAAAAGAGCACTTTAAAGATTGGTATTATAGAAAAGATGAAACTCACGTCTGCTTCTATTCCACTAAAACTATGAATTGGTTGGCCGATTTTCTTAATATGAAAATCATCCATATGGATAATAACGTTATTATCTTTTCTTACTAAAAATGATTCTCGAGAATTTCCGGGCCTTAGCCGAACGATGTTTTAAAGTTTTTAATTGTGCTTTTTGATACAACGGTTAAGAAGAACTGTGCAGGTTGGCATATGAGCTTGTTCGATCTTTTTAGGCTTATTGCATGTGACACTATTCCAGATTCTAAAAAAGCAGTCGTCAAAATCTGTAGAGCGCTCTAGTAAAAGTTTATAATTTACACCAGACTCTCTAGGACGCTCCTTTTGACATTGCTTATGAAGAAAATCGCAAGTCTTGGCATTAATCTTGTTACGTTTTTTATTACGACAGTATTCCGTGTTTAGTGTTACGTCTTCGCATTGAAAAGTTTTTTTATCATTTTGAGGAAATCTTGGTTTTTCTCCACTGGACTTCCGAAGGTTTTCAAACATTTGGATAACAAATTTGTTCGCGACTTTTTGAGCACCATCCATTATGAGCTGATGTTTTACTTCGGTAGTTTTTTCAGGATAAATATAAGTAAAGGAGTGAGTATTAATCATAAGTTCTTTTTCGTCGATCCATAAACCTACTTCTTCTTTATAGTATTTGTTAGAAGAACTATCTTTGACTTTTCTAGTGATGCATCCGCCCCACGTATCGCATATTTCTTTGCGATTCCTAGTATTTTTAAGGAGGAATTGGCATTTGCTTGGATTTTTAGGATCTGGCCTTTTCCCTATAATAATGGAAGCATGCATTCTGCAATACTTATCTATGCTATTTGTTTTAAAACCTCGGTAGCCAGGATTTTTTAAAATACTTGAACAATAAGTGATACCTACAGCAGGAGGTCGCTCATAGTTCAAATAGGTTCGAAGTATTTGGCCCATGTGATTGGCATATTGAGTAGATCCTCGATCGTATTTTGATTTAAAATCCCTTACCTTAGGGAGATACTTAAAAAAGGAAGGGGTCATTTTATTTTTAAAGCAGGTAGCGAGTACGGACTTTATAAATTTATTTCCCTCCTGATTTTTAGCATAAATTTGAAGTTTATCGTAGAACAACTTGATCGTAGATTCTTTCATTTTTCTTATCTTGTATCTATTAGAACTCCTGATAAAATCTCTAAAAGCTTCATAAGTTACTTCTTTTGAAGAAGCACCTTCTTCCGCAACAACTTTAGATATAAATCCGGAAGTCAGCTCAGCTAAAATAAGATCATCGTTTATAATAGATTGATGTTCTCCATACGAAAGAGTTTGTAAACTTTCATTTCCCATGAACTTTCGAATGGCATTATTGACATTGTTTTGTGAACAAAAACCATATTTTCTAACAGCCTCGATGGTTGCTTTCATCCAACCACCTTCGAGGTCTCGGTATTGTTTGTTTGTTAATTGATAGATGAGGGCCATATAAATCGCACTTCCCAATTCAATTTCTTCAGCAACTTGAATTCCTCTTGATTGTCTCCAATAGTCAAGTAACTGAACACCAGCAAAAGCATAACATGTTCCTGTTCCTCCTTGATCAAGAGCTGGCATATTGAGACTTTTAGGCCCTACCCCTTGTATTTTTCGTAGAACATTTTTAGCCTTGATCCAATTAAAGTTAAGGAGATTAACTGGCTTACAGTTTTCTTCAGAGAATGTAGTCAGAGGTAATAGTAATATTAGTATGAGGATGTATTTCATTTTATGGCCTAGATAAAATTATTGATACATAGCTATATTATTTTCAAAGCACGTGTTATTCAATGGGTTTTAACATTTATCTTTATTGGTTAGGACTTTTTGAAGAGGAATTTTCTCTCCATTCTCTACACCTTTATTAAACTCTTCTATTGATAGACCACTAACATCAGGTTGAACCTTCCGAGGTTTTGCCTTATCTAGAAATTTTTGAATTTCATCCTTTCTCACCTGGACAAGCTCATATCCTGTTTTTTCAGGGATATCATGCTCGTAACTCTCTCTCGTAGCTTTTAGTCTATCGATAAGATTCGAAACTAAACCAAGAGCATAACTATCAATATCGCGATCAATTTCTTCTTTTTTCCTTCCAGTTCTTTGCTGTTGAAACTTATAGGTTTCTTTTTTTACTTCTCTAGAAATATAATTATAGAGATATTCATAGATTGCAAAATCCTCCTCTTCTCCAACAAAAATAAAGAGCTTCATTTCAGTATGAATAAGAGCAGCACCTAAGAGAAAATCAGAAAGTCCCTTATGAAGATCCAAAAGCCACAAGGGAGGCTTTTCCATATCGTGTTTAATGATGAAGGACTCAACATTAAATTTATACTCATTTTCTAACTCAAATTTTTCAATTTTATACTCTTCAATGAGTTTTTGGGCCTTGACGGAGGCTAAAGTAGCTTCATGAATATTGTCGCCTTCTGCTAGCTTCAGAAGCTTTTTTACTTTTTCAACAACTTTTGACTTTTCCATAATGGGTTCTTTTTTATCTATTGAGAATCATTTTCTTTTGATATCGAAGGCTAACAATTCTAAATAAATTTTGAGATTTATTTTTATTGATATCCTGTAAACTACCTTTTTTAAATTTTACTGCAAAACTCTCATTAAGCTTTTCATCGGCAAGTTCTTCTACATTTTCAACCAGGTCTATCTCTGAATTCGTATCTATTTCTTTTTTCTTATCTTCTGCAGGAGTCAATGCTTTCGTAGGAACTATAGGAGAGGAGTCCTTGGGCAAGGGACAGGAACTCCTTTTTTATATTTGAAGCCTTCATGTGGATATTTATCTGTATCATAAATCCTCTTTCCAGGCCTTGGTCCGTAAACACCTTTGAGAAGCTCAAGTCCTCGATCTAGTGTTTTACATTGTTTATTGAAAAGATTTGGATCGCAGGAAATACAGGCAAGAGATTTTTGAGTGATAGTTCGAAGAAATTTATATGGATTTTTTTTATATCCTTTAATCTCTTCGTTTAACGCATTCCAATGTTGTAGATAGGGCTCGGCCTGTTTATTACGTTCTTCCTCGCCCATATTAGCACTTATTCTTTGAAGCTGTGCTCCAGGCTGAATAAGATTATTGATTTCAAAATAATTTTTCTTATAGCTATTATATATAAATGGAGCTTCTTCCTTTCCAATTGCTTCTCCAATTTCCTCATCTTCCTGAGTAAATCCTAATGAGCAAGTAAGGAAAACAAGCAAAGTCAGAGTGTATTGCTTAGTTCCCATAGATTGCCTTTTTGTAATTTTCATACATTTTTTTAATACCAGGTTTAGACTCTAGGCCTTTAAAGTCATAATATTTGTTAATTTCATTTTTATAGGCATCATTTAATCGAGGGAACATTCCATAGAATAGTTCTGGTGGTAATTGATTAACCTCTTTGACATAGTCTTTGAGGTGACGAGTTTTATAAAGGCCTGAGTGCTGTCTATGGGTAAAGTCTAACCCTAACCAGGAAGGAATTGACTTCCAATACTGAAGACATTTATTTTCAATTCGCTCAATAAGATCATCAGAATTAAGAAGACCGTGATTGGGTAATAGAGTAAACCGTGAATCGGTTGCAAGAGTATCGGCTGCATGAAACCTATCCAAATCTATGTGGCTAGATTTGGATAGGTTTCATGCAGCGGTTTAGAAGCTATCTCTTTCACTGTTTCATTATATAAAGCTTTAATCTGAGAATTGAGAGTCGATTCAGGAAGACTTCTAATTTGTTGGCCTATTTCTGAAGCTTGAGCTTGAGCATTACGGTCTTGTTGGTCATCACTAAAGTGAGTGTCAAAGAGAAAAAGTCTTACGTTTTTGTTCAGAAGAGTTTCAATACTTACTTGTTGATTTACTGTCCCCCAACCATAAGCATGACTAAAATTAGCATTATGGGCACCAATCTACATGACCTCGTTATAACGTCTATTAGGATCTAGATCCTGATAAATGCTCGTATGGACTAATACACAAAGTTGAATACTCAAGAATAATAATCTAATTAAATATTTATACATACATACAATTTTAATTTTTATTTCGATCAAAAACAAACTTCAAATATATGTTGAATAGATCGATAAATTGGGATTAAATTTATTCATGAAAATCATACTAGTCTGGATTGCTCTATTTTTTTGCTTTCAATCTCCTCTTTTAGCTGATGAAGAATATGAATTAGTTCAAAAAGGAAAGGAATTCATGAGACCGAATAATCTCATTAAGGACTATCCTAGAAAAGTTGAGGCAATTGTTCAGTTTAATAGTAAAGAATTGAATAGAAATTTAGATGCAGTTTGCTTTATTGGAGATACAGGCTCAGGCTATGATCATCAAACGCAAGCTAAAATACTTTTAGAACGCCATACTTTTGAACAAGTTCAAACACCCTGTAAACAGATTCGTCATTTGGGGGATATCATTTATGTTACGGGTATTAATGATGTAAAAAATAGATCAGAAGTTCAAAAACTCTTCATAGGGCCTTATGAAAAGTTTTTAACGGCAAAGAAGGCACCTCCTTTTTATCTCCTTTTTGGAAATCATGATTATTACGGTCACCTAGAACCATGGTTTGATATTGTGAAGAAATATAAGGGGCGTTTGAGACTTCCTTATTATTTCTATGCGGAGAATTTTAACGGGCTCTGTTTTGTAAGTATTGATAGTAATCCTCTTTATGAAGACGGTTATGCTAATATAAAAACTCCACGAGTGAACACTCAAAGACGTTGGTTTAGCAGCATCAAGCGACAACTTGCCTCATGCCAAGTTAAAATCCTAGTTACCCATCATCCATCAAAAGCTGCTACAGGAAGAGAGATGGAGGGATCGCTTAAAAGATTTTTTGATCAAGAGGTTCTAGGAAAGTTCGATCTCATAATGGCCGGTCACGATCATTTAGTTGCTTATATGGGTAAACATAATAATACTGAACTTTTTATTACAGGTAATGGTGGAAAACCTATTAGAGATAAGCAAAAGAAAAAGATTCTTAAGGGAATTCCTTATGTGAGTTTCTCTCCAGGCTTCGTTAAGATGGTGATTAATCGAAATGCTCAAGGAAGAGTTACAGCACTTAAACTTTACCCTATTGTTAAAAATGGACCAAGAGACGCCGTAGCTACTTTAAAATTTTAAAATATACTATGCGTTATTTTCGCTCTTATCTATAAAATCAGTTAAAATAAAGAAGATTTAGAATTTTCAAGGAAGAAAAATATGGTCTCTAAAGCTTTAAAGTATGAACTCATTACTCTTTTTGTTCTCACCTTTTGCTCTTTTTGTGCTTTCTATTTTCAAGAAAGACTTCCTGATAATATTTTAGAGATTAGTTCCCTTAATTCCTCTATGAATTTTTTCACCTATTCCATAAGCTCATTTATTGCTGTTCAAGGCTTTTATGTAGGACCTTGGATCTTCTTTCCCTTTTTTATTTACGCTATCCTCTATACTTTCCTGTACTCTACGAGGGAATATTACTTTGATGTTCTTAATGCTATATTAATTTCTATTTTTTCTTTATGTTGTGCAGCTCTATTTTTTCCAATTATGCTAGGTGAGGGTTTACAGTTCCTACTTAAAACTAGAGTAAACTCTTCTATTGTTATTCTTCTCCTTCCTATTTCGTTTGCTGGATTTTTAGCCTGTACATTTAGAGAAGGCTTTTTTGAAAAATGCAAATTGGGATATAACAAAGTCGGTTCTTATTTTATGGATATGAAAAATAAACTTCTTGTGAAGATGGACGATATTAAGTTCTTTAAATTCGAGAGAAAGTTTAAGCCACAAAACCAAACAAAATCAAAATTTAAAATCATTCCTGAAAGTCTAATTAGAAGATTAAGTCGAAAAAATAAAGAGGGAGAAACCAAAGAAGAATCAGCTTCCTCTCCATTTACTACGCCTAGTGAGCCTAAAGTCTTTAAAGAAGAACAGCTTGAACTCGAGGTGGAGAAAAAAGAAGAGAGGAAGAGCACCCCAATCGTGGCGAGACCATCTAAACCCGATACTGAGTACTTTAGTGTAGTCGGCTCTTTAAGGCTTGAGCATAATCGTGAAGAAATTAAGACTCCAGGTGATGAGTATTTTGATCAGATTATTGAACGAATTGAATCAAAACTTAAAGAGTTTAAAATTGAGGGACAAATTATTAATGTTCTTAAAGGTCCCGTTGTTGATACTTTTGAATTAGAGTTAGGTCCTGGTGTTAAGGTATCTAAAGTTACAAATCACAGCCAAGACCTTAGTCTCGCTTTATATGGAGCTCCTATTCGAATCGTCTATCCTATGAAAGGAAGAACAACTCTTGGAATCGAGGTCCCAAGAAATCCAAGAGAAATCATATATCTTGAAGATATCTTAGAAAGTAATTTATATAGAGAGAGTAGGGCGGCACTCCCTCTAACTATGGGAAAAGATGCCTTTGGTGAAGTAAGTATAATGGATCTTGCATCTATGCCACACATGCTTGTTGCCGGAGCAACGGGAGCAGGGAAGTCTGTTTTTGTTAATACGATATTAGTTTCACTTTTAATGAAAAAATCTCCGAAAGATTTAAGACTTGTTTTAATTGATCCTAAACAACTAGAACTTGTCCTTTATTCATCTCTTCCTCACCTTGCTCTTCCTGTTGTTACGGAAGCTAAAATTGCCTCTCTTTCTCTTATGTGGGCCTGTCAAGAAATGGAAAGAAGATATTCGATCCTTAAGGAAATGGGAGTTCGAAATATTGATGGCTTTAATAAAAAACTTTCAGCGGCTAGTGCTGAAGAACTTAATGCTATTAAGAAATTTTATAAAACAGATGAAGACTTTAAACTTCCATACTTGGTCATAATAATCGATGAATTTGCCGATTTAATTTTAACCAAAGCAGGTAAAGAAATTGAGAATAATATCTGTCGACTTGCAGCTAAGGCAAGAGCTGCTGGGATTCATCTGATCATTGCAACCCAAAGACCTTCCGTTGATGTTATTACAGGTCTTATTAAATCTAACTTCCCCACTAGAGTTTCTTTTAGAGTAACAACTAGTGTAGATTCAAGGACTATTCTTAATAGCATTGGTGCCGAACTTCTTCTTGGTAAAGGAGATATGCTCTATAAAGCGGGTGTTGAGACCATGAGAATTCACTCCGCCTTTGTTAATGAAAAAGAAATCGAAAAACTCACTAATATCATCGGTGAGGTTGAAGGTGGCTTTAATCAAGACGCTCTTGAATTCCTTGAAAATGAAGGTGAAGACGAAAAAGACCCTTACGCCTATGGGTCCCATATTAGTTCCCCAAGTGATTCCAGCGAAGATGATCTTTATAACGAAGCAGTAAAAGTTGTAATGGAGCAAAGAGCAGCAAGTGCCTCGATGCTTCAAAGAAGACTTCGAATTGGATACAATCGCGCAGCAAACCTCATTGAAGAGATGGAGCAAAAGGGTATAGTTGGTGCCGCCCAAGGATCAAAACCAAGAAAGGTATTAAGTTCAATTGACGCTGACTTTTAATCCGTAGAGCTGCAGTTCTTTACTTTTTCCTTTAAGAGCATGTGCTCCAACATTATGAAGCGAACTTGAGATGGAGTGAGGAAGATGATTAAAAACTTCCTCACTTACAAGAAGACTCTGTTTTAGCTCTTTTGTTTTTCCTTCAATTCTTGAGGCCACATTTACACTATCTCCTATAAAGGTGTACTCAAATCGGCTTGGAGTTCCTATGATTCCTGAAGTTACCTCACCATAATGAATCCCGATTCCAATTTCTAGTTTTTCGGTACTCTCTGTATTAAAGCGCTTTAGATCTTTTAGCATTTGTTCAGCCGCTTTAAAGGCATCTTCAGCGGCCGAACTTCCATCACAAAGGCCAAACACTGCGAGGATCGCATCGCCAATAAATTTATCAATAACTCCTTTGTTAATCTCGATTCCAGAACTCATAGCAGGAAAGTAATCATTTAGAAGAGCAACGATCTCTTCAGAATACATCCTCTCACTAAGAGTGGTGAAGTTTCTAATATCACAAAACAAAATAGCAACCTTCATAGGTCGCCCCTTTAAAAGATCTTCCTGATTTTGATCCATTAAAATTTTAGCAACTTCTCCTCCAACAGCTTTACCAAGAATACCTTTCACTTTTTCTTTTTCGCGAAGTCCTGCAATCATTTCGTTGGTGTGTTTAGCAATAATACCAAATTCATCATTTGAGACCACTGGAACAGTTTCGTGAAGTATACCTTGATTGACGTTTCCTAATACCTTGAGCTCAAACTCAAAAAGAACCTTTAAGTTCTGCCCGAAGGTAAAAAGAATACGAAGAGAAAAAAGGAATAAGAAGCCTAGAGTGTAGAACATATCGAGCATGACACTCATATGAATTTTTGTAGTTAGCGATTCCTTATTATTAAAAATATAAAGCATATCTTTATTGAGAACGAGCGCCTGAATAATGGTTGTAAAAATAAAAAGACCAGTAACTAGAAGTAGGATTTTTTTTGTCACGGGAAAGTAGTCGTGAGAGTCAAGATCTCTTCGAAGTTGATTTTTAAAGAAATATTCTCGCTCAAAAAGGGCCATATTATCGAGCCCATTAAAAAGCCCTAGGCAGCCGAGACCCACCATAATCTTTAATGCCGACTCAGTGGGGAAGTGGTGAACCCATTTATAATAGGGAATCAGGATGATCGCGAGGACCATGTACCTACCAAAATCCAAGAAAAGGCCAGTTTTTAGGCTTTTACCAGGTCCAGCAATTAAGGAAAAAATGATAAGAGGAACTCCAAATTCTACCGCAAGTCTCCAGAAAGAGACCTGTTCTATAAAGGGGCATACCTTCCATCCATAGAGGGAGAGGGTCAATGCACCTAATAACGAGTAGATAAGGTTTTGTTTTTTAAAGAGGCCATGATTTATAGTCTTCATATCCTTCTTATTCTAATGGTAGGCGTAATTTAAAGGTAGAGAGGAAAAAGACCATGACGCAAGGCAAATATAAGTAAAAAAAGATACTTGCCCCCTTTGGTTCACTATGTTAAATGAAACCATCCGTGAATAACTACGGACTTAACTAACGTTCAGTCGCCTTTCTTCGAGGTCCTGGGAAACCAGGTATAGAGGCGATATGACTAACCTCAAGACAGGAGAACTTATGTCTACAGAACTTCAACTTAAAGATCTACTTGAGTCAGGTGCTCACTTTGGTCACCAAACTGCAAAGTGGAACCCAAAAATGAAAAGCTACATTTATGGGGAAAGAAATGGAATCTACATTATTGATCTTGGTAAAACGATTCCAATGGCTAAAAAAGCTTATGACTTCCTTAAGGGAGTAGCTTCAGAAGGAAAACCAATCCTTTTCGTAGGAACAAAAAGACAGGCATCTCCTGTAATTCAAGCTGTTGCTAAAGATTGTGGAGCTTTCTTTGTTTCTCATAGATGGTTAGGTGGAATGCTAACAAACTTTAAAACAATCGCTCTTTCAATCGATAAACTCAGAAAAGTTGAAAAGATGAAAGAAACTGGTGACTTCGACCTTCTTACTAAAAAAGAAAGATCTAAAATTGATAAAGAAGTTACCAAGCTTGAAAGAAACCTTGGTGGTATCAAGGATATGAGAAAGCTTCCAGGGGCTATCTTCATCGTTGATCCAAATAATGAAAGAATTGCTGTAAAAGAAGCCAATTGTCTTGGTATTCCAGTAGTCGCTGTTGCTGATACTAACTGTAATCCTGAAGGTGTTGATTACATCGTTCCAGGGAACGACGATGCTATTAAGTCAATTACCCTTTTCGCGGAATACTTCGCTAACTCCGTTAATGAAGGAAATACTGCTTCTGTTAAGAAAGGAAAGAAATCTAAAGACGAACTCGCTGGAGATGTTTCTTTAGAAAAAGAAATCCTTAGCAAGTACGAAAAAGACATCGACCTTAAAGAAGAATAATTTAAACGGAAGAGAGGTATAAAATGGCTATTACTGCAAGTGCTGTAAAAGAACTAAGAGAAAAAACTGGTGCAGGTATGATGGACTGTAAAAAGGCCCTCGCTGAAACCAATGGAGATATGGAAAAAGCTGTAGATTTTCTAAGAAAGAAAGGGCTCGCTGCTGCCGCTAAAAAAGCTGGTAGGATTGCAGCTGAAGGTCTTGTCCACTCTTATATCCACGGTGGAAAAATTGGTGTTCTCGTTGAAGTTAACTGTGAAACTGACTTCGTTTCTAAAAACGAAGACTTCAAAACATTTGTTAATGATGTAGCAATGCACATCGCTGCTGCTGATCCTAAATTCATCAAAGCTGAAGAAATGGATGAAGGTTTCGTAAATAGAGAAGCCGAAATCTATGCTGCTCAACTTAAGGATCAAGGTAAGCCAGAAAATATGATCCCAAAAATCGTTGAAGGAAAAATTAATAAGCTTGCTCAAGAAGTATGTCTTCTTGAACAAAAATTTGTTAAAAATCCAGACCAATCTATTAAAGACCTTGTGAACGAAATCACTCTCAAGTGTGGTGAGAAAGTTGACATCAGAAGGTTTGTTAAATTCAACCTCGGAGAAGGTATCGAAAAGAAAAGCGATAACCTTGCTGATGAGGTAGCCAAGCTAAGCGGCAAAAACTAAAACAAACAAAGGGCCATTTACTTGGCCCTTTTTTTTGATTCCAAGGCAAACATTTATGAAATACAAGAGAATACTTTTAAAGCTTTCTGGTGAGGCCCTCTCGGGAAATGGTGGAACTGGACATGGAATTAACCCTGAGACTCTTCAAACCTTCTCGGAGGAGATCAGAGACCTTAATCAACTAGGTGTAGAGGTCGCTATCGTCATCGGTGGTGGAAATATTCACCGAGGGGTTGCAGGAACTACAAAGGGAATGGACCGAACGACTTCTGACCATATGGGGATGCTAGCGACGGTTATCAATGCTCTCGCCCTTCAAGACAGTTTAGAGAGAGAAGGTGTTAAAACCAGAGTTCTTACAGCTATCGAAATGAGAGAAATTGCAGAACCTTATATTCGAAGAAGAGCTGTACGACATCTTGAAAAGAAAAGAGTTGTAATCTTTGCTGCAGGCACGGGAAATCCTTATTTCACTACGGATACTGCTGCAGCGCTAAGAGCTAACGAAATTGTCGCAGATTGTGTGCTTAAGGCCACAAAAGTGGACGGTGTCTATGATAAAGATCCTGCTAAGGATAAGACAGCCGTTCGATATAACTCATTAAGTTATATTGAGGTGTTGCAGCAGGGGTTGAAAGTTATGGATTCTGCTGCAATCAGTCTCTGTATGGATAATGAAATTGATATTATAGTGTTTGATGTTTTTGAAAAAGGGAATATAAAACGTGTAGTATCAGGTGAAGAAATTGGAACTGTCGTCACTAAATAAAGAGGACATCACTATGTTAAATGAAATTAAATCAAACCTTGAAAAATCTAAAGACAAAGCTCTGGATTCACTCAAGCACCAACTTACAAAGCTAAGAACAGGTCGAGCAAACGCAGCTGTTCTCGAAGGTATCAAAGTGGATTATTACGGGAGCCCAACTCCTCTTAATCAGGTTGGACAAATCAGCACTCCTGAAGCCAGACTTCTTTGTATTCAGCCTTTTGATAAAAGTCTTATTTCCGAAATTGAAAGAGCAATCTTAGGTTCAAATATTGGACTCACTCCATCTAATGATGGAAACCTTATTAGAATTCCTTTTCCAACTCTTACTGAAGAAAGAAGAAAAGAAGTTGTTAAGGACCTTAAACGATTTGGTGAAGACGCTAAAATTGCTGTTCGAAATGCCAGAAGAGATCAAAATGAATCTGTAAAAAAAGCTGAAAAAGCGAAAGAGATCTCTGAGGATGAATCAAAAAAGCTTCAAGGTGAAATTCAAAACCTTACAGACAGTTTTATCTCTGAAGTAGATACAATTGTTAAAGCAAAAGAAGCAGAGATTCTAGAAGTTTAATAATAATGAGTTCAGGGCCCCATGATATTAAACATGTAGCAATTATTATGGACGGCAATGGCCGTTGGGCAGGTATGCGCTCTCACTCAAGAGTTTGGGGACATATTCGAGGCTCTGATGTTGTATCTCAAATCGTAGAAGAAGCAGATGATTTTGGTCTAAAGGCACTCACGCTTTATGCTTTCTCAACTGAAAATTGGTCGAGACCTTTAACCGAAGTTAAGGTTTTATTTAAACTTCTTAAGAAGTTTCTTCTTAAGGAAAGAAAGCGAATTCTTAAAAATAAAATTCAATTTAAAGTAATTGGAGAGATCGATGATCTCCCCGATCTAACTAAAAAACTCATTTTAGATTTGGAAGAAGAAACTAAAGCAATGGAAGGGCTTAAGCTAACCTTTTGTTTTGGTTATGGTGGGCGAAAAGAAATCGTAGATAGTGTAAATAAATTTATTCTCTCAAACCCAGGTAAGACCCTTACTGAGCACGATCTTCAAAAGAATCTTTACATCCCTCATATGATGGATGTCGATCTCCTTATTCGAACTGGAGGAGATCAAAGAGTTTCTAACTTTCTACTTTGGCAAGTAGCCTACGCTGAACTCTTTTTTACGCCAACCAAATGGCCTGATTTCACCAAAAGAGAGTTTAGAGAAATTTTAGAGAGCGCAAAAAATCGTGAAAGACGATTTGGACAAATCCATGCCGCTCCTAACCTTGAGTCTAGCATTACTCAGGCGCAAAAAAATAGAACTCAACTCAATCCCTCACTTAGGAATTAAATGTTAGGTAATACTTCTCAAAGAATTATTTCGGCCCTCGTTATTCTCGCCGTTGTCTTTTTCTGTGTCTATCAAGGAGTTAATACTTCTTTGGGACTGATTGCTATTTTTGGCATACTTACCCTTGATGAGTTTTTAACTAATTTCATTTATCATAAAAGATTCTCACCTCTCTATATAATCAATCAAGTCGTCTTCGTGGCATCTTTTGTTCTAATTACGGCCTTTTTAAGAGAGACCTCATGGATTCCTCTTTTTAATTATATTGCAGTTGCCATTTCCGTGGCGCAGATCATTTACCTCTTTTCCCTCGATATGGACTCTAATCTCGTGGAGAAAGTCCTAAAAAAAATCCCTGTTCTTCCTAGTATCTTAATTACATTTCCTTTTCTCGCTATTTCAAGCATCCTCTATCATGAGTCATGGAAAACCATTCTTGCGATCATGCTCATTGTAAATTTTGGAATGGATACGGGAGCTTGGTTTTTTGGAAAAAACTTTGGAAAGCACAAGCTTTGGGAGAAAATTAGTCCTAAAAAGACCATCGAAGGGCTCATCGGGGGAATCCTCTTTGCTGCTACGATTTGTGGACTCACCTGGCAATTTACCCTAGGAAATATGTCCATTGCCCTTTTTCTACTCTTTGCTCTTCTCGCCCTCTTGTCACAGGTGGGTGACCTGATACAATCAAAACTAAAGAGACAATTTGGAATTAAGGATAGCGGTAAACTTATTCCAGGACATGGAGGAGTTTATGATCGAATTGACAGCCTCTTATTCCTTGCTCCATTTTTCTCAGTTGCTATTAAATATATAACTTAGACTTATTCTTTATTAAAAGGGAGTAAAGTGGAAAAAATATTAATCTTTATTCTTTTTCTTGGTCCTCTCGTCTTTTTTCATGAACTTGGACATTTCTTTTTTGCTCGATTCTTCGGCGTAAAAGTAGAAACCTTTTCTATTGGTTTTGGTCCAAAGCTCTTTAAATTTCTTAAAGGCGATACCGAATATGCAATCTCAGCAATACCTCTCGGTGGTTACGTTAAGATGTTTGGTGATGATCCTCGAAAAAAGGATGAGATATCTGAAGCCGACCGAGAGATGAGTTTTGTGCATAAAGGAAAGTGGGCCCGCTTTTGGATTGTTATGGGGGGGCCTTTGGCCAACTTCATTCTTGCCTATTTTATCTTTTTTGGGCTTCTGATGTCAGGTGAGAGGATTCCTGAAATTAAAGCGGGAGTTATTCCTTCTAGCAGTATTCTTTATGAACAAGGTTTAAGAACCGGCGACATTATCAAAAAAGTTAATGGAAATGATGTTTATAATCCAGCGGACCTTTCTCTAAAAGAAGGTGAGGTACTCACTGCTTTAGAAGTAGAAAGGCTTGGAGAGCGAGAGGTCATTCAAACGAGCTTTACGGGGAATACTTTTCTTGAAAACCTTATGAAATTTCCTCCATTTTTAAGAAAACCTCTTCTCGTAGGAACCGATGGGAAAGAATATGCTCTCTCTTTTTCAAAAGAGAAAATGGATCTCAATCGTTCTCTAGATGAAATGGCGCAAAGAAATATTACTTCTTTCTACCTTTTCCAAAAGCAAGTTGGAGATCAGTACAATTATGTTAGAGATTTAAATATTGCTCACGCCAACTCCGATGAATTTTTTAAGGAACTTAAAAAGCTAGGGTTTATACCTCATGACCTTTCTGTTCGAAGTGTGAAAATGGGCTCACCAGCTGATAAAACAGGAATTCGAGCAGGGGATATCTTTGTCGCTATTAATGGAGAAGAAATCTTTAGCTTTGAAGATCTAAGAAATAAACTTCAGCTCACGAAAGAGAGCAGTGTCAATCTTGATTTTTACAGAGATGGAGTCCTTCAAAAAGCTGCCATCGTTCCTGAAATTCAAA
>CBDUBC010000070.1:0-15427 GCA_965365285.1 uncultured bacterium | reverse complement strand
TGCCTCTCGAAACGGCATTAAACTGGTAATCATCGTTGGAATGATGGGTAAACTTTCCAAAATGGCCGATGGGAAAATGATGACTCATGCTGCGGGTTCTGATGTTAATTTGAATATGATTGCAGATCTCGCTAGGGGTATTGGGTTAGAAGAAAAATATTGTGAAGAAATTCGAACCTCTACAACGGCACGAAGAGCGCTTGAAATTTGTGAAGAGCAAAATAAACCAGAGATAACAATTAAGATTTGTGAGCGAACTAATGAGAAATGTCTTGCTCACGTTGATCAAAAACTCAAAATGAACACTTATCTTGTCGATTTTAGTGGAAACCTAATGGGACAAGCAGAAATGATACCAAAAGGAGAAGTACAGCCATGAATGATATGAGACAAATGACCGGACTTGGTCGAAGTATTGAAAATAATTCTTTTGATGTCATTGACCAAGAAGTGGGACCTCATGATTTTACTCCCGCTCAATGGGAAGTGGTTCGAAGAGTCATCCATGCCACTGCTGACTTTGAATACAAACATCTCATGATGATATCAGATGATGGAATTAAAAGTGGAATTGATGCTCTTAAAAATGGCTGTCCTATAATTACAGATGTTCAAATGATTATTGCTGGTCTTAATAAAGCAAGGCTTGATTCCTATGGATGCTCTACCCATTGTTTTATTTCTGATGAAGATGTCATTGAAGTGGCCAAAGAAAAAAATACGACCAGAGCGATTGAGGCCATGAAAAAAGCACATAGACTTGGTCTCCTTGATGGCGCAGTGATAGCCATTGGAAATGCCCCTACTTCTCTTTTAGAGCTCTGTCGTCTCATTCGAGAGGAAGGAGTAAGGCCTGCTCTTATTATTGGAGTCCCTGTTGGTTTTGTTTCGGCCGTTGAATCTAAAGAAGAAGTTCTAGATATGGTTCGAAAAGAAGGGTTTCATGCGCCTTATATACTAAGTCGAGGACGAAAAGGTGGCTCTACGATTGCTGTCTCTATTATCCACGCTCTACTTCTTCTTTCCACAAAGGACTATCAATAATGGCAGCTGTGACCATCATTGGAATAGGCGATGAGGGATGTGGAGGTCTGACTTCCGTGGCCTTTGGGAAGATTCAAAGAGCTCAGGTTCTTGTGGGCGGAAATCGTCAACTTGAATTCTTTCCCGATTTTAGAGGTCATAAAATCTCTTTTCAAGATGGTCTAATGAAAGTAATTGGTGAAATTGCTTCTTTATGCGAAGAAAATAATGTTGTTGTCCTCGCAAGTGGTGATCCCCTCTTTTACGGTGTCGGTGATCTTATTTCTCGAAAGATTGGAAAAGAGCATGTAGAGATTCTTCCAAACCTTTCAAGTATTCAACTGGCCTATTCACGAATCAAAGAAAAGTGGGACGATAGTAAAATCATCTCTCTTCACGGAAGACCTATTAAGGGACTTATCAATAAGCTTCAACACGAAAAAAAGGTGGCAATTCTCACCGACGAAGAAAACTCCCCTCTTCGAATTGCGAATTATTTAAAAGAATATAAGGAACTGGATTGGGAAATCACTGTTCTTGAAAACCTCGGTGGACTCCAAGAGAAGATTTCAAACTTTAATGTAGAAAATATAGCGGGAGATTTTTCCTCTCTCAATGTCGTTCTTCTAAAGCGAACGGGTGAATTTAATCCTCCGGCCTTTAAAATTAGGGACGATGAAGAGTTTGCCAAGCGGATGCCTAAAAAAGGACTTATTACGAAAAAAGAAGTGAGAGCTCTTGCCATTAGTAATTTGGAAATTAAAAGAGATAGCGTTATTTGGGATATTGGTGCTGGTTCAGGAAGTGTTTCTATTGAATCTGCAAAGATTGCCGTTGAGGGCTCTGTTTATGCTATTGAAGTGGATCCTGAAGGGGTCGAAATTTGTAAAGAAAACGCCATTAATTTTAAAACAGATAACGTGAATGTGATTAAAGGACTTGCCCCCGATGCTCTTGATGGACTTCCTTCTCCAGACTGCGTTTTTATTGGAGGAACGAAAGGGAGCATGAAAGAGACGCTTAGCCTTGTGCTCAATCAACTTAGGCCCGGTGGACGAGTTGTCGTGAGTGCAATCACTCTTGATAATGTCTCTAGCGCTTATGAGTCGTTTAAAGAGCTTGGCTATTTTCCGGAGCTTGAACTCATTCAAGTCTCAAGGGGAAAAAAGCTGGCCCATTATATGCGATATGAAGCACTTAATCCCATTCACCTTTATAGCGTGACCAAAAAAGGAAATGAAAATGAGTAAATATGGAAAACTCTATGGTGTTGGCGTAGGCCCAGGTGCCACGGATCTGATTACGTTAAGAGCTGTTAATGTTCTTAATAATGTCGATGTCATCGCTATTCCTAAATCCAGCGATAAATTTAGACCTTTTGCTTGGAGAATTTGTGAGCCTGTCGTTCAAGAAAATGAAGAACAGGAAAAACTTTTTCTTACTTTTCCGATGACTAAAGATCATAAAATTCTTATTCCGGCTTGGGATAAGGCCTTTAAGGAAATTGGAGCTCGATTAGAGCAGGGAAAATCCGTTGCTTTTATAACTCAAGGAGATCCAAGTGTTTACTCCACCTGGTCTTACCTTCTTGATGAATGTGGAGATCGATGGCCAGGACTTGAGGTAGAAATCGTGCCAGGAGTAAGCTCAGTTCTCGCCGTTCCAGCTGAACTAAAGACTCCTCTTGTTGATGGAAAGGAGCGCTTTTGTGTTTTTCCAGCGACCTATGGAATTGAAGATCTCCCTAGACTCGCTGAAGATTTTGATAGCATCGTTTTAACAAAAGTCGGAAAAATGATTCCAAAACTCATTGAAACGCTTAAACCTCTAGGCCTTTTAGAAAAAGCAACTTATGTCTCCTATGGAACGACCGAGGATCAAACGATTGTTAAAGATTTAACTACGATAAAAAATGATGACTGTGCTTACTTTTCCATGGTCGTCATCTCTATTCGAAAAAGAAAAGGTGTATTAAGAGGGGCCCAGGTATGAGAAAAGAATTTGCTCTTTATATAATCACTAAACATGGTCTTGAAATCGCTAAAAGAATCAAAGAAGCACTACCAGAAGCCGATCTTTATGTTTCTAAAAGACTTATTGATAAAGCTCCTGAGGGCTCTATTGAAATGCCTCTTCCCATGGGACCAACGCTTAAGAAAACTTTTAAAGAGTATAATTGTCATATTCATATCATTAGTGTGGGGGCCGTGGTGCGCATGATTGCTCCACTCCTTGAAAATAAAAAAGTCGATCCTGCTATCGTTTGTGTCGATGACAAGGCCCTTTTTAGTATTTGCGTGCTTTCGGGGCATGTTGGTCGAGGAAATGCCTACACTGAAAGAGTTTCAAAAATTCTTAAAAATCAAGCGGTCATTACTACTGCTAGTGATGTGGGTGGAACCCTTACCGTAGATATATTAGGACGAGATCTTGGCTGGGAACTTGAGGATATGGATCGAAATGTCACCAGAGGTTGTGCCGCTGTGGTCAATGAAGAGAAAGTTCTCTTTGTTCAAGAATCAGGGGAACCTTCATTTTGGCCAACTGATAAAGAGCTTCCCAAGGGGGTTCAATATAAGACGTCATTAGAGGGAGTGAATCCTAAAGATTATGAAATTCTTCTTATTGCAACCGAAAGAAGTAATGTGAGAGAGACTCATTCTGATATATGGGAAAATGCCATAATCTATCATCCTAAAAATATCGTCTTAGGAATAGGCTGTGATAAAGACACACCTTATGAAGTTGTACGAAAAGGCGTTCTTCATTTTCTAAAAGAAAAAGCGATCTCTCCTAAAAGTGTTCGTGCTCTCTCCACCATTGACTTAAAAAAGGATGAGCCTGCTTTAGTAGAGCTTAGTAAAGAGTTTAATTGGCCTATTGAGGTTTATAAAGCAAAAGAGCTTGATCAAGTAGAAGGCATTGAAAATCCAAGTGATGTAGTTAAAAAGTATGTTGGTACACGAAGTGTAGGTGAAGCCGCCTGTTTACTTAAAGCAGGAGCAAAAAAGCTTCTTATGCCAAAGAAAAAGTTTTCTTTATCAGAGGAAGGAAAGAACATGACTCTTGCAATGGCAAGGATGGAACATCCTTCTCGAGAGGAGCTAAGCTAATGGGAACTCTTCATATTGTTGGCATTGGACCAGGAAATGATGATCATATTACACCAAGTGCTCTAAGGGCTATTCAGGAAAGTGATCACGTTATTGGATACACCACGTATATCAGGCTTATTAAAAAGCATATTGAAGGCAAAGAGATCACTCGAACGGGAATGAGTGAGGAGATCGGTCGAGCAAGAGTGGCCATTGAAATGGCAAAAGAAGGAAAGATCATTTCCCTTATCTCCTCAGGAGATGCGGGTGTTTATGGCATGGCAGGGCTTGTCTTTGAAGTTTTAAAAGAGATGAAATGGAAACGAGGCGATGATCCTCAGATTCAACTTCACCCAGGAATTACCGCTTCTGTTAGCTGTGGGTCCCGAGTTGGTGCTCCTTTGATTCACGATTCCTGTACTATAAGTCTATCCGATCTTTTAACTCCTTGGACTGTGATTGAAAATAGAATCGAATCCGCTGCCAAAGGGGATTTTGTGATTAGCTTTTATAATCCTGCTAGCGGAAGAAGACAGCGTCAGATTGTAGAAGCTCAAAGAATACTTAAAAAATATAGACCAGGAACCACTCCCGTTGCTCTCGTTAAGAGTGGATATCGAAAACGCGAGCATATTGTCATGAGTGATCTCGATAACTTTCTTGATTATGAAATAGGTATGCTCACCACAGTGATTGTCGGATCCTCTCAAACCTATCTTTACGAAGGCTATATGGTCACACCACGAGGCTATAGTAATAAGTACGAAATGGAGACAGGTAAAGTTAGAGAGGGACAAAGAAAAACTTTTTCCCTTCGTCATGATGGCGATATGAATTCAAGACTTGAAGACCTTAAAAAAGAAGAGGGAGAAAACTTTAGGCTTGCTAAAACTTATGTCACTCCAACGGATAACTGGGTTACTCCAAAAGATATTCACGATAAGAGCTTTGTAACGAAAAAGGATCCGGTCCAGTCCGCTTTAAGCGCTCTTAGTATTCTCGATAAAATGCCTAAAAAAGAAAAAAAGGTTACGGAAGAAAAACGGCCTAAGCCTATTAAGGCCTCTAACGCTAGCTTTTTAGGCTGGGTAGAAGGAGCTCTTCTCTATTTTGATGGAGAGAAGTATTTTCAAATTGGTGAATTTAAAACACCCTGTGATCTTGGAGAAAAGGGACTTCAAGAGCTTGAAGTCTATAAAGATGGTATTGTTCGCGAACTTAAAAAGATTAATGAAAAGGTTCATCACTTTGAATTTCTTTGTGAAGGAAGTGGAGTCGAAACGGCCTTTGACCTTTATGAAAAATGGGCCATTTTAAGAAATAAATCTATTTCAAAAAGAATTGGACGGCTCGTTAAAGAAAAATCCAATAAAGTTTTACTTGATGGGGAAATCTATCACGATATGAGATGGCTTTGCCAGATGCCTAAAGAAATCTGGGAAATGGTTCGGGAAGAACTCTTAAAATGTTAAGGAGAAAAGGATGAAAGTTTATATTATTGGGGCAGGTCCTGGTGACCCAGAACTCATTACGGTTAAAGGAGCTAGGCTTATTGAAGAGTCTCCTTATGTTCTCTACACAGGAAGTCTTGTTCCTAAAGCAGTTATTAAGAGGGCCTCTCAAGATGCAGTTGTAAAAGATTCTGCTGGAATGGATCTTGATGAAATCATGGCCTTCTTTCAAAAAGCTAAAGAAGAGAATAAAGATGTTGCTCGGGTTCATACTGGAGATCCCTCTCTTTTTGGATCAACGGCCGAACAAATGAGACGACTCGATGAAATGGGAATTGATTGGGAGATTATCCCAGGAGTTTCTAGTTTTGCGGCGAGTGCTGCCGCACTTAAACAAGAACTTACTCTGCCTGAGGTTTCTCAGACTGTCATTATTACTCGAATGGAGGGCAGAACTCCCATGCCTCCAAAAGAAAAATTAAGAGACCTCGCTAAAAGTGAAGCAACTCTTGTGCTGTTTTTAAGTGTTGGTCTTATTAAAAAGGTCGTAGATGAACTCAGCGAGATCTACCCAAAGACCTATCCTGTCGCGATCGTTCAAAAAGCAAGTTGGCCAGATCAAAAGATTGTGCGAGGGACGCTAGAAGACATTGTTTCTAAAGTAAAAAAAGAAAAGATCACTGCCACCGCTATTATCGTCATCTCTAAAGTTCTAGGAAACACAGACTTTCCTGACTCTAGACTCTATGCTTCGGATTTCACCCATGGATTTCGAAGGGCAAAAAAGGAGATCACGGTCAGTGAATAAAAAAGGAATCGTCTATCTTGTAGGTGCAGGCCCAGGTAGAGCAGACTTAATGACTGTTCGGGCAAAGGAGCTTCTCATGAAGGCCGATGTTGTGGCCTATGATGCTCTTATCTCTCCTACACTATTGGCCACGATTCCTCCCCATGCTAAACTAATCCCTATTGGTTATCGAGGCTACGGAAGTAGTAAGCTTGGATACAATATCCACCCTCTTGTGATTGAAATGGCCAGGGCCGGAAAAAATGTCGTTCGACTTAAATCTGGGGACCCCTTTATCTTTGGACGAGGCTATCAAGAGTGTATCGCTCTTAAGGAAGAAGGAATTGATTTTGAAGTTGTTCCTGGAGTTTCCTCTTCGCTAGGAGCTGCTAGCTTTGCCGGCTTTCCACTCACCCATCGAGATTTTGCTAGTGATGTTGTTTTTGCTTCGGGACATGATTTAAGAGGTGGATCTCCAAGCAATAGTAAATGGAAGCCACTTGCCCAAACTGGAGGGACCATCGTTATTTATATGGCCGCTTCTAAAATTGAAGAAAATTGTAAAAGACTTATTGAGCATGGAAGAAAGCCAGAGACTCCGGCCATTTACATAGGGGCCGCAACTTGTGGTAATGAAATTATTATCCAAGGAACTCTTTCTGATTTAAGCAGCCGCACCAAAGAAATCAACCCTAAAGTTCAGGCGCTTATTATTGTTGGAGAAGTGATTCACTCTAGAGAACATTTTGATTGGAGAAAAAAGCTTCCTTTACGAAATAAAAGAATTTTTGTTGCACGAGCGAGAGAACAAAAATCTGAACTGGCAGAGAGTTTAAAGAATTTAGGGGCCGATGTTTTAGAAGCTCCTTTTATTAGTTCACACTATAAGAAAAATGTCTTCTTAACAGAAGAATTAAAAAAGAATAAATGCATCATCTTCTCAGACCCTAAAACGGTAGATTACTTTTTTGAAAACCTCTTTGAACTGGGTCTTGATATTCGAGATCTCATGGATCATCAGCTCATTACTCTTGATGAAAAGACTTCAATGGCATTAGGAAAACGAGCTTTACAAGCAAGCTGCCTTCATGGTCACTGCGAAAATGCTCTGACAAGGGTTTCTCTCCCTTCAAAAGTTCTCATTCTTGGAGGAGATCGAGGTCGTAAAAGTCTTATGGATGATCTTCAAAAAATTCAGATTGAAAGTACTTATTTAAGCCTTTATGAGGTGCAGAGTGTTTTTCCAGATATCTACCCTCCTGAATTTGATGCCGTAGTATTTGCAAGCTCCTCCTCTGTTAAAATTGTAGGAGAAAGCTCTTGGGAAAAAGTTTTAAGCTATCCTGTTTTTACTATTGGAAAAAAAACTTCAGAAGAAGCAAAAAAATATAATCAAAATGTCATTCAAGCCTCTTATGACTCTCTTAAATCTCTTCTTGAGTGCATCTCTGAAAAAATAGGAGAAAAGCATGAAGATTAATATTCCTCGAATTGTAATTGCCGGAACTCACAGTAATGTCGGTAAAACGACTATTATTTGTGCACTTGCAAGATACTTTAATAAAAAAGGAATTCGTACAAAGATCTTTAAATGCGGTCCGGATTACCTAGATCCTACCTATCATCAAAGAGCATCTGGTAGTAGTAGTGTTAATCTCGACAGCTGGATGATGGGAACCAATTCTGTGCTCTCTACTTTTTATCATGCCTCTAAAGACTATGATCTCGCTCTCATTGAAGGAGTCATGGGCCTTTATGATGGACTTAGTCCTACGAGTGAAGCTGGATCTACGGCCGAGATTTCTAAAATATTAGGGGCACCAGTCGTACTTGTATGCGATGCTTCAGGAATGGCCAGAAGTATCGCGGCCTTAGTTAAAGGATTTAAAGACTTTGATCCCGAACTTCATTTTGGTGGAGTTCTTTGTAATCGCGTGGGAAGTGCGGGTCATTTAGATCTTCTTAAAAGCGCTGTGAAGGACACCAAAGTACTAGGAGGCGTTACTAAAGGAGATATGCAATTTCCTTCTCGTCATCTTGGACTTACGACGGCCAGCAAAGAGATGATCTCTGAAGAAATTTTTGATTACTGGGAAAATAAAGTCAGTGAACTTATAGATATGGATGCTCTCTTAGAACTCTCTCAAAAAGCTAAAGAAAAAAAAGCTCCTGTAACGATATCAAAAAGAGAAGAAAAGAAATGTGTCATTGCCTATGCTCACGATGAAGCCTTTCATTTTTATTATGAAGAAAACTTTAATCTTCTTCAAAGTATGGGCGCTGAGCTTATTCCTTTTTCTCCTCTTAAAGACTTCTGTCTTCCTGAAAATATTGATGGCATCCTTATTGGAGGCGGCTATCCCGAAGTTCATGCTAAAGCTCTCTCTGAAAATAAAAGTATGATTGAGTCTATAAAAAGTTTCAAAGGTCCCATCTATGGAGAATGTGGGGGACTGATGTATCTCAGTGAGGGAATTAAAACCCTTAGCAATGAAACCTATCCCATGCTTGGACTTCTTAAAGGACAAGCAAAAATGGAAAATAAACTTCAGGCGCTTGGCTATGTAGAAGTCGAATTAAAGGAGTCTACGATTATTGGTCCTAAGGGACTTCGTTTTAGAGGACACCAATTCCGTTATTCAACTTTAGAGTCTGCTGAAGAGAATCCTCTTGTTTTTAGTCTTCGAAAAAGAAGAAATAAGGTCGTTTCCAAAGAGGGGTATAAAAATGATCGAATTCTTGGAAGTTATGTTCATGCTCACTTTGGATCTAATAATCTTTTAGCAAAACACTTTATTGAAAGCTGTCTAGGTGAATATGGAAATTAAAATAAATAATCGATTTATCCACATTCACTTCGATAACCCAAAGCGTTTTTTGAGCTGGGCCATCGTGGGAGGTGGTGAAAGTATCGGATCAGATATTTACTGGGCCAAAGTTCATGAAAAAGAACTTCCTCTTCACCTTGATCCAATTGAGGTCCTTAAAAGACGAATGAAAAATGATGATATTGAAGGCATCGGGCTAATGACTTCAGCAAAGATTGAGGACCCTTCCGTTAGCTTCTTTGAAAAATCTGGAATCCAAGTCAAGTGTCTTAGTACGGTGGGAATGGGGAATGCTCTCTGTGTGGGCGATCCTGCCAGAAATTATCCTCGAGTAGGAACGATTAATATGATCCTTTCGGTTAATTGTGCTCTTAGTATGAATGCTAGACTAGAGGCCATGAGTATTATGAGTGAAGCAAGAACTTTAGCGGTTCTTGAAAATAAAATCCCTTCGACCAAATCAGAAAAGCTCAGTACGGGAACAGGAACCGACTGTATCGTTCTCGCAAGTGAAGTGGAAGGTATTGAACAAATTTATAGTGGTAAACATACGATTCTCGGAGAACTCATAGGCAAAGCAGTTCATGAGTCAGTTGATAGGGGAATCAAAAAGTGGGTACAGGGTCAAAATGAGCAAAATTACTCTCATCAATGGTGGAGCTAAATCTGGAAAAACAAAATTCGCTCTTAAAATGCTTTGTGAAAACAAGGGGCCTCTTTTCTATCTAGCAACTTGTCCTCGTATTGATGGGGAAATGGATGAAAAGATAGAGAATCACAAAAAAGAGCGGTTTGGTCTTAAGATTGAGACGATTGAAGAAGAAATCAATATCAAAAAGATATTAGAAAATATAGATAACGATGCCTCTGTGATGATGGACTGCCTTACCCTCTGGGTGAATAATCTTATTTATCATCAAAAAGATCTTTCCGAAGAAAATTTAGAAAAGATTATTTTTGATAGTTTCAAAAAATGCACCGCTAAAAATATTTATGTCGTCACCAATGAAGTTGGCCAAGGTCTTGTTCCCATGGAAAAAGAATTACGAAAATATCGAGACCTCCTTGGGAAGGCCAATCAGTGCCTTGGTGAGATTTGTGATGAAGCCTACCTCATAAGTTGTGGACTTAATTTAAAGTTAAAAGGATAAAAATGGAACTACCTTCAATCTCTCCTATGAATATGGATTTCTTTGAAGAAGCACGAAAAAAGATCTTAACTCTTACTATGCCTACTTGGGCGCTGGGTGACTTACTTGATCTTGCGCAAAAGCTTTGTGCCATCTCCTCAAATATGAAGCCTCATTTTAAAAATAAAAAAGTCTTTATCTTTGCTTCTGATCACGGAATCACGAAAGAGGGAGTAAGCCAGTATCCAAGCGAAGTAACCGCACAAATGGTCGCTAATTTTATGAATGAGGGAGCGGCAATTAATGTACTCGCTGAACATGCCGGAGCAAGTACAGTTGTTGTCGATATGGGAGTAAAGTCTGATCTTAGCGAATTTGTAGATCTTGGAAAGCTTGTCGATAAAAAAATAGCTCTTGGAACTAAAAATTTTGCCATTGAAAGTGCGATGACAAGAGAAGAGGCCTATCAAAGTATTCAAACAGGAATTGATATCGTTCTCAATACGGAAATGAATACTGATCTTTACGCCATTGGAGAGATGGGAATTGGAAACACCACCAGTGCCTCCGCTATCATATCTAGCCTTCTTGATCTTCCGGTTGAAAAGTGTACGGGAAGAGGAACTGGGGTTGATGAGACGACTCTTCATAAAAAAATTGAAGTGATTCAAGCGGCCATAATAAAGCATAAACCTGATATGCATGATCCTTACGATGTTCTCACTAAAGTTGGAGGTTTTGAAATTGGTGCCATGACCGGAATGATCCTTGGTGCCTCACATATGAAAAAACCTATTCTCATTGATGGAATGATTACTATGGCCTCGGCACTTCTGGCCTATCGACTTAATCCTCTCTGCAAGGACTATATGATTCTTAGCCATAAATCGGTTGAACCTGCTTATGAATATGCCGCCAGAGAAATGGAATTAAGTCCTCTTTTTGATCTTCATATGAGGCTGGGAGAAGGAAGTGGGACGCCACTTGCGATGAACCTAGTCGATGCAAGCTGTAAAATTCTTAATCAAATGGCGACTTTTGAATCGGCGGGTGTCAGTAATCAAAAGGACCCTGCATGATTCATGGTGGAAATCTTTTTCAATATAAAAAGATGAGCTCTCAAAAAGAGATCCTTGATTTTTCGGCCAATATTAATCCTCTTGGTTTTCCTGACTGGTTAAGACTAGAAATTAATTCTTCTCTTGGAGAACTCGCCCACTATCCCGATTGGAATTATGAATCCTTCAAAGAGACCATCGCAAAATATCATGGCGTTCATAAAGAGGAAGTTGCGGTTTATAACGGAATTTCTGAAGCTCTTATGATTCTGCCTCGAGCGCTGGAAATTCAGAGTGCTACAATTTGTGATCCTGGCTTTGAAGAATATGAACGAGGTCTAAAGGCCTTTAGAAGTCAAATTCACAGACTAAAGCTTAATCAATTTAATTTTGCCTCGCTAGAATTGGAAGGTAGCGCTTTCTATGTTGGACACCCCCACAACCCAACTGGAAAGTGCTTACCTAAAGATTTTAGCGAGGAGATCCTTAAAAATAAGAAAAAGGTTTTTATCATTGATGAAGCCTTTCTTGATTTTACTTCTGAAGAAAGTTTTCTTGGAGTCTCTGATAATCTTATTATTTTAAAATCGCTTACTAAAATTCTTTGTATTCCTGGCCTAAGGCTTGGCTACTCTATTCAAAAGAGAGAATGGACAAAAAAGATCGAAGAGCAGCTTCCCTTTTGGAATGTTAATTCGCTCAGCGCTCATCTGGGAACGATCTTTTTTGAAAAGGGAGAGGAGTTCCTTAAAGAAACTCGAGAACTTCTTAATACCGTCAAAGAAATTTGGAAAAAGCATATTAAGGGACTTCCTTTAAAGATACATGAAAGCGCGGCTAACTTTTTTCTTCTTGAATGCCTCAATCAAGATGCAAAAAAACTATGGAAAACTCTCCTTAAAGAAAAAGGGATTGCTCTTCGAAGCACCGATTCTTTTATGAATATGGATCCTCATCGTTTCTTAAGAGTGGCCATACGAAATGAAAGAGAGACGCTGATTTTAATTGAAGCCTTGAAAGATTTTTATGGGGTGAAGATTCAAAGAAAAAAGAAGACTCCTTCTCTTATGCTTCAAGGAACGACTTCTAACGCAGGAAAGAGTATCCTCACCACTGCGATTTGTCGTATTCTTTATCAAGACGGCCTAAAGGTTTTTCCTTTTAAATCTCAAAATATGGCCCTCAATTCTTTTGTCACAAAAGATGGAGGAGAAATTGGAAGGGCCCAAGCTGTTCAGGCCCAAGCTTGTGGCCAAGATCCTTCTATTCTCATGAATCCCATTTTATTAAAGCCCAATTGTGATATTGGCTCTCAGGTCATCATTCATGGAAGGCCCATTTCTCATATGAATTTTAGGGATTATTTTAAATTTAAGCCTAAAGCTTTTACCGAAGTTAAAAAGGCCTATGATGAGATCGCTAGTTTTGCCGATGTCATGGTCATAGAAGGGGCCGGAAGTCCCTCGGAAGTGAATCTTAAACAAAATGATATTGTGAATATGAATATGGCAAGATACGCAGGCGCCGATGTTTATATTACAAGTGATATTGATCGTGGTGGAATGTTTGCAAGCTTTCTAGGAACCTTTGATACTCTAAGTGAGTGGGAGCGGAGCTTAGTTAAAGGTCTCATCATTAATCGTTTTCGCGGAGATAAGAGTCTACTTGATAGCGGCATGGATTATCTTAAACACTACACTCATGTACCCGTAATTGGCTGTGTCCCTTATATTAAAGGTCATAATATTCCTGAAGAAGACTGCTTGGAGTTTAAATCGGGAATGCTTGATGATCGAAGTGAACTAGGAGAAAGGCTTGATATTGCCGTTATTGATACTCCAAGAATTTCTAATTTTTCAGATCTCGACGCTCTAAAAGAAGAGCCCGATATAAGGCTTCGGATTGTTCGGGATGCTAAAGGTTTTGGAAATCCCGATATGCTTCTTCTTTGTGGATCAAAAAGTGTCATGCGAGATCTGGAATATTTAAAAGAGAGTGGACTGGCCAGTAAAATTCTTAATTTTCATTATGGAAATAAAGGTCTTATTGTTGGAATTTGTGGCGGTTATCAAATGCTTGGAAAAAGTATTCTTGATCCAAATCATGTGGAAAGTGATATTGAATTCATGGAAGGACTAGGTCTTCTTGATATTGAAACCACTTTAGAAGAAGAAAAACTTCTAGGGCAAACCAAGACCTCTTTTATTCCTTTTAATCAAAAACTTATTGGATATGAAATTCATCACGGAAAAACAAAACCATTAAGTTCTTCCGTCAAAGAAGTTGTAAGTGGTGGGATTGGTTTTTCTAATCTTAATGGATCCGTTTGGGGAAGTTATCTTCATGGTGTATTTGATGAAGATCTTTTTCGTAGAGATTTTATTGATCACCTTCGCATCTTAAAAGGAAAGGAGCCTCTTAAAAAAGTAGTAGGACAATACAGTATTGAAAGAAGCATTGATAGGCTTGCAAGTATTGTTCGAGAGTCTCTCGATATGGACCTAATCTATAAAAACTTAGGACTATGATTTATTTTGCTCAAATCACTTGTCTGGCCTTTCTTTTGGATCTTATTTTAGGAGATCCTAGGTATCGTTTTCATCCAATCATTCTCATAGGAAAGCTTTCTCGTGCTCTTGAAAAAAAGTTGAATCAAGGTGGAGCGAGGGTCTTTAAAGGTGCCTTAAGCGCTCTTTTTGTTTACGCAGTTGTACTTAGTACCGTTTTTCTTATCCGCCGTCTTGTGCCATCTGATTTTCTCATGATTGTTGATATCTTAATGCTCTATACATGTTTTGCATTAAAGAGTTTAGATGATCATGCTAGGGCCGTCCTTTGTGCTTTACAAGCGGATGATTTAGAACTTGCAAGGAAAAAGCTGAGTTATATTGTAGGAAGAAAGACCAGTGGATTAAATGAAGAAGAGATATGTAGAGGAGTGATTGAAACCGTTGCTGAAAATAGTGTCGATGGAATAACGGCACCAATTTTTTATTCTTTTATTGCTGGTCCTTATGGCGCTTTTCTTTATAAGGCGGTTAATACGCTTGATAGCCTTTGGGGGCATCGGAATAAGCGCTTTGAAAAATTTGGAAAATTTGCCGCTAAAGTCGATGATCTGTTTAATTTTATTCCAGCTAGAATAACGGCCCCTTTGATTTCCTTGAGTAGTAAAATGAAAGGACAGTCTTTAAAGATTTTATTTCGTGACGGTAAAAAGCACCCCTCTCCCAATAGTGGTCTCAGTGAAGCGGCCATGGCAGGAGCATTAGGTGTTCGTCTCGGTGGAATGAACTACTATGAAGGCTATGAAAGCTTTCGCATTTATATGGGAAATCCTACTCATAGACTTAGTAAAGAAAAAATAGGTGAAGCAATTCGTTTAATGTACCTAAGCAGTCTCCTATTCCTTACTTTTTTGCTTTTCATTATTTTTCTCCTTCATGTTAAAATAGCCTAAAAAAAGGTTGTTTCTTGATTCGATTTTTTCAGATTTTTCTCATTATTTTTTTATCACTTAGTCTTGCTCAAGCAAGAGGATTCAAAGATGTCAGTAAAGAGATCATAAGTATTCATAAAGCTCTTCGAGTTGATCCGAGTCAATTAAAGGACCCTCTTGCCAAGTATCAAAATTGGAAGGATCCAAGAAAGCTTCAAAATGCCGGAGGAAAATATCCCGTTATTGAAATGATTAAAGAGTATAAAAATTATGATTTTAGAAAAGGAACAAAATATTTTAATGATCAAGAAAGAGCGGAAAGGCTAATCTCTATTCGAAATGGGCAATTTTATAGAAAGAAAACTAATATCCTCATGCAAGGTCTTTATAACCAAGATGGAAGTCCCAAAAGCTATGTCTTTGCCATGGATAAAAATGGAAATATTTATATGGAAATTCCTGGAACAGATGTACACCTTAAAAATTTCCATCACTCTAGCTTTATAGCCGGAGGACCAGTTGCTATGGCGGGCACTATTTCTTTAGATGATCAAGGAAAACTAACAAGTATAACGACCATGAGTGGACATTACCGACCACCAAAAGGTCTTATTGA